>NZ_JBGQOJ010000002.1:0-312135 GCF_052119585.1 Pseudogemmobacter sp. W21_MBD1_M6
GACGGTGTCGAAGTGACCAACGACACCGAAAACCGCGCCGCCTGATGATGCGCGTCACCCAAATTCAAGCATAGCTCTGCCATTCCTGATGACATGCTTTTTCGGCCTTCTTCACGCGGGGTTTTCAGCGCAATGGCTGCTGGACTGGGCCGCTAATCGGCCAGAACGATCAGGTCGCTGGTGGCGGCGCTGAGGTCGATCATCGTGCCGACCTTGGGCGGCGGGGCGCTGGCGCGGTTGAACGTGTCCACCGACACCATGCCGCCCGCCGTTTCGATGTTGATGCGGATGACGGAGCCAAGGAAATGCACCTCTGTGATCCGACCAGGCAGCACCACATCGCGGCCCGCTGTGCGGCCCGGATGCAGCGCCTCGGGGCGCAGGGCCAGTGCAATCACCGCCCCCTTTGCCGCGGCCAGCGGACGGCCCAATGACAGCGGCACGCCTGCGGCCAGAACGGCACCCGTTGCCGGATCGACGACGATGGCCTCTATCTGGTTCAGCGTCCCGACAAAGGACGCGACAAAGCGGGTGGCGGGGTGGTTGTAGATCTCGAACGGGGTGCCGACCTGATCGGCCTTGCCCTGATGCATCACCACGATGCGGTCCGACATCGACAGCGCCTCTTCCTGATCGTGGGTGACGTAAATCGTTGTAATACCCAGCTTTTGCTGGATCGCGCGGATTTCTGTGCGCAGCGAGATCCTGATTTTGGCGTCCAGCGCCGACAAAGGCTCATCCAGCAACAGAACCTGCGGCTGCACCGCCAGCGCGCGGGCCAGCGCCACACGCTGTTGCTGCCCGCCGGACAACTGGAACGGATAGCGGTCGCCCAGTTCCGGCAGGCCGATGATGTCCAGCATCTCGGCCACGCGGTCGCGGGTCTTGGCCTTGTCGACCTTGGCGACGCGCAGCCCAAAGGCGACATTCTGCGCGACGGTCAGGTTCGGAAACAACGCATAGCTTTGGAACACCATGCCGATATTGCGGTGGTTCGGGCGCAGGTTCACCACGTCCTTGCCGTCGATGCGGATCACGCCGCTGCTGGGTGTTTCGAACCCGGCCACCATCCGCAGGGTCGTTGTCTTGCCGCAGCCCGACGGCCCGAGGAACGAGATGAACTCGCCCTTTTCGACGCTCAGGTTGAAATCCTTGACCACGCGGGTCGGGCCAAAGGATTTATCCAGATGTTCGATTTCAAGAAAGGCCATCAGCGCTGTGCTTTCGTATGAGTAGAGAACCGGGTGACAAGCTGGATCAGCCCCATGCAGGCCCAGGTTATGCCAAAGGAGATCACCGCAAGGGCGGCCGGTTCATAGGCGCGGTTCGCACCGATAAGTTGCAGGTAGGGGCCAAAGGCGGGACGGTTCAGCAGGGCTGCCATGACGAATTCGCCGATTACGATGGCAAAGGTCAGGAACGCCCCCGACAGCACCGCGACCAGCACATTGGGCAGGATCACCCGCGCAAGGATGATGGGCCAGCCCGCGCCAAGACTTTGTGCCGCCTCGGTCAGGGTGCGCACGTCGATGGTGCGCAATCCGGTGTCGACCGCGCGATACATATAAGGCAGCGACAGGGTGGCATAGCCGAACATCAGCAGGATATTGGTGCCCATCGCCGTTCCCGTCATCGGCAACAGCGACGAGGTGTTGAACATGCGGATATAGCCGAACACGATGACGATCGGCGGGATGACCAGCGGCAGCAGCGTCACGAATTCCAGCAGCGGGCGCAGGCGGGGCAGGCGCAGGCGCACCCAATAGGCGGTCGGCACCACCAGCAGCACGCCAAAGACGATGGTGAACACCGCCATCAGCACCGAATAGCCAAAGGTCTGCTGAAAGCGCGGGTCCTCCAGCACGGCGCGGTAGGCGTCGAACGAATATTCCCCGCGCCGCATCCGCAACGAGAATTCAAGCGTGCCCAGCAGCGGCAGGATGAAATAGGTGAAACCGGCGGCAAGCGCCAGCCAGGACCAAAAGCGTGTCGGTTTCATCTGATCCACCTTTCGGACCGGGTGCGCAGCCAGACATAGACCCCGTTGGCGATGCCGGTGATGACGATCATCCCGAAGGCCAGCGCATAGCCCAGATGCGGGTCTTGCAGCACGTCGCCCCTGATCTGCGCGAACAGCACGATCGGCACAATGGACAGCGACGATCCGGTCAGCGCATAGGCGGTGGCCACCGCGCCAAAGGCATTGGCGAACAAAAGGGCGAAGGTGCCCAGCAGGGCGGGGAACAGGATCGGCAGGGCCACCATGCGCCAGTATTGCGGGCCGGTGGCCCCCAGAATGGTCGCGGCCTCTTTCCATTCGCGCTTCAACCCGT
Organism: Pseudogemmobacter sp. W21_MBD1_M6; assembly: GCF_052119585.1. NCBI lineage: Bacteria > Pseudomonadati > Pseudomonadota > Alphaproteobacteria > Rhodobacterales > Paracoccaceae > Pseudogemmobacter > Pseudogemmobacter sp. W21_MBD1_M6. The sequence continues at coordinate 2,334 of NZ_JBGQOJ010000002.1, forward strand.
CCAGCGCGGGGGTGATGATCAGGATCATCAGCGGGATCTGGAAGAACAGGTAAACCAGCGTCAGCCCCCAAAAGCTGAGCAGGTTGAACCCCATCGCGTAGATATTGATGCCGAACCAGCTTTTCAGCATGACGGTGACAAGACCCAGCCGCCCCAGCGTCGCCAGAAACGCAAAGGCCAGCGGCACGCCGGCAAAGTTCGATGCGACGCCGGAAAACGTCAGCAACGGCCCGCGCAGCCATTTCGGCAGGTTGCCCAGCGTCACGGCGGCCGCGACGGCAAAGCCGATCACGCAGCCCAGAAACGCCGAGGCGACCGATATTTTGATGGAAATCCAGTAGGATGCCATGATCGAGGCGGTAAACAGCCCCGCGATATTGGCCAAGGTGAACCCGCCATCGGCAGTGCGAAAGGCGCCGACAACGATATACATCGTGGGCAGGATCAGGAACAGCGCGGCAAAGATCGTGAAGGGTGCGATGCCCAGCCAATGCAGCGGAAGGCGCGCCCGCGCTGCGGCGGGGGGATCGTTTGGCATGCGTCAGTCCTGTCTGTGGCGGTCACTGTCCGGTGGCAACAAAATCGCCTGCCCCCTTTGTGCAAAGGGGCAGGCGGGTGGGGTGGGTCTAGGGATTACTGGACGTTCGCGCCGACAACGGCATCCCAACCCGCGGTTACGGATTCCTTGTTCGCCGACTGCTCGTCCAGCGTCGGGAAATAGGCCGCTTCATAGGATGCGGCGGGTGGCAGCGCGTCCAACACGTCCTGCGGGATCACGCCGCGTGCGGCCATGTCGTTGAACCGGATCGGGTGGCAGTATCCCTTCAGCCAAAGGCCCTGTCCCTCGTCCGAATACAGATACTCCATCCACAGTTTCGCGGCGCTGGGGTGTGGGGCATAGGCGCTGATCGCCTGCACGTAAACACCGGCCAGAACGCCGGACGCGGGCACCACAACCTCGACCGGCGGGTTGCCGTTCAGCGTGTCGCGGGTTGCAAGGGCGTTATAGTCCCACTGGATGACAATCGGGGTCGCGCCCTGTGCCAATGTGCCGGCCTTGCCGATCACGGGCACAAAGTTGCCGACCTTGTTCATCTCGGCAAAGAACTCCAGTCCCTTGTCGCCAGAGTCTTTTCCGGCTGCGCCACCGGCAGCCATACCGGCGGCCATCACACCCAGAATGGCCTGATTGGAGGCGCGCGGATCACCGGCAAGCGCGACCGAAGCGGCATATTCGGGCTTCAGCAGGTCAGACCAGTCGGCGGGCACGTTTTCCACAATGTCCTTGTTCACAGCAAACGACAGAACGCCGTAATAGTCGCCATACCAGAACCCGTCCGCGTCTTTCGCGGAATCGGGGATCGAATCCCATGTCGAGACCTTGTAGGGCTGGATCAGGCCCTCGTCCTTGGCGGCGGGACCATAGGCAAAGCCCACGTCGATCACGTCGGGCGCTTGTGGGCCTGTGTTGTCCTTGTTGGCGCGGATCGCTTCCAGCTCGTCGGCAGAGCCGGCATCGGGGTTCAGTTCGTTGATGGTGATTTCGGGGTATTTTGCCTTGAACCCGTCGATCACGGCACCGTAGCCGCACCAGTCGTGGGGCAGGGCGATTGTTGTCAGCTGGCCTTCGGCCTTTGCCGCAGCCACAAGCTCGTCCATGGACTGGGCCATTGCGGTCGTGGCAAGCAGAACGGCCATGCCGGTCGTCAGTGCGAGTTTAATCTTGCTGGACATGTTCATGTATCCCTAAAAATGAATGCAGAGGGTTTGGCCCCCAGTGCTGTGTTTCTTGGCTCGTTTGGTTCAGTGCGGGGCCTGCCGGAAAGTGGCGGTATGCCGTCACGGGCGACCTAAGTGCCGCCCATGACTACTAAATTAAGGGTGTAACAGCGACGTGACATTCAACATGTATCTGGCGTTCATTACCATGAAATTCACATGCAGGCATCAAATAGCGCACGGGTGTTTTCATGCGTCATTTCCACCGGATTGCCGCCACAGGACGGGTCCTGCATCGCCATTGCGGTCAGCTCGTCCAACCTTGATGTCTCGACACCCATGGCGGTCAGGGTTTCGGGGATGTTGAATTCCGCCCGCATTGCCATGACGCGGTCATAGAAGCCGTCGAACCCGCCCTTGATCCCCAGATAGGCGGCGGCCAACTCGATACGCTCTTCGATGGCGGGGCGGTTGAACCGCAGGACGGCGGGCATGACCACGGCGTTGGTGGTGCCGTGATGCGTCCCGTAGACGGCCCCTACGGGATGGGACAGCGAATGGATCGCGCCCAGACCTTTCTGGAACGCAACAGCGCCCATGGCGGCGGCCGACATCATGTGCGCGCGCGCCTCGATGTCGGTGGGCGTGGCATAGGCGCGGGACAGGTTCCCGGTCACAAGGCGCATCCCCTCTAGCGCGATGCCCTGCGACATCGGGTGATAGAAGGGGCTGCAATAGGCCTCCAGACAATGGGCGAAGGCGTCCATGCCGGTGCCTGCGGTTATGAATTTAGGCATGCCGACGGTCAGTTCGGGGTCGCAGATCGTCACCACGGGCAGCAGTTTGGGGTGAAAGATGATCTTTTTCACATGGGTGACGGAATTCGTCAGAACGCCGGCGCGGCCCACCTCGGACCCGGTGCCCGCAGTTGTGGGCACGGCGATGATCGGGGCGATGGCGCCTGCATCCGCGCGGGTCCACCAGTCGTCCACATCCTCGAAATCCCAGACCGGGCGGGTCTGACCCGACATAAAGGCGATCAGCTTGCCCAGATCCAGCGCAGAGCCACCGCCAAAGGCCACGACGCCGTCGTGCCCGCCCGCAGCATAAACCGCCAGACCCGCCGCAAGGTTCACTTCGTTCGGGTTGGGATCAACGTCGGAAAACACCGCATGTCCCAGACCGGCGGCGTCCAGAATGCCAAGCGCCTGCGCAGTGATCGGAAGTGTCGACAGTGCCTTGTCGGTCACCAGAAGCGGCTTTTTCATACCCGCAGCGGCACAGGCGGCGGGCAGTTCCGCCACGCGCCCCGCGCCGAATTTGATCGCGGTGGGGTAGGACCAGTTTACATTCGGACTCATTTCGTCACCTTCTTGAGATGGTAGGATTTCGGCCGCGTGATCGAGTGAAAACCAAGCACGCCCATTGCGCCGCCGCGACCTGTGTCCTTGCAGCCGGTCCAGCACAATGCGGGATCGACATAATCGCAACGGTTCATGAAGATCGTGCCGAATTCTATCCGGTTCCCGACGCTTGCCGCGCGGCCGGCGTCGCCTGTCCAAAGGGATGCGGTCAACCCGTAGGGGCTGTCGTTCATCAGCGTGATCGCCTCGGCGTCGTCTTTGACCTTCATGATGCCGACAACGGGGCCAAAACTTTCCTCTCGCATCACCCGCATGGCATGGGTGACGTTGGTCAGGATCTGCGGCGCAAGATAGGCGCCGCCGTCATCGGCGGGAAACAGGGCGGGGTCGATCAGGGCTGTGGCACCCTGCGCGATCGCCTCGGCGGTCTGGGCGCGCACGGTCGCGGCAAAGCGGGCGTTGGCCATCGGGCCGATGGTGCTGTCGGCGTCAAAGGGGTTTCCTAGCTTTAACGCCTTCACCCAAATCACTGATTTTGCTACAAAATCATCATACAGGCTTTCGTGGACATAGATCCGTTCGATCCCGCAGCAGCATTGACCGGCGTTGAACATCGCGCCGTCCATCAGGCTGTCAACGGCGGCGTCCAGATCGGCGTCATCCATGACATAGCCCGGGTCCTTGCCGCCCAATTCCAGCCCCATCGCCGTGAACGTGCCCGCAGCGGCGCGTTCCATCGCCTGCCCGCCCGCGACCGATCCGGTGAAGTTGACAAAGTCAAAGGCGCGGTCGCCGATCAGGGTTTCGGTGGTGCCGTGGTCCAGAACGACATTCTGGAATATATCCGCGGGCACACCGCCCTCGTGCATGGCCTGCGCCAGACGCTCGCCCACCAGCAGGGTCTGGCTGGCGTGTTTCAGCACCACGGCATTACCCGCGATCAGGGCGGGGACGATGGTGTTGATCGCCGTCAGGTAGGGGTAGTTCCAGGGCGCAAGGATGAACACGACGCCCTGTGGCGCACGTTCGATCCGGCGGTCAAAGCGGTCGCTGCTCTCAACAACGGTGGGGGCAAGGGCGGCCTCGGCGATGCTGCACAGATAGTCGGTGCGTTCGTTCACGCCGCCGAATTCGCCGCCATAGCGTGTGGGGCGGCCCATTTGCCAGGCCAGTTCCTCGATGATGGCGTCCTTATGCGCGTTCAGCGCGGCAACGCCCGCCTTCACACAGGCGATACGCTCGGCAAGCGGCCGCACGGCCCAGTTGGCTTGTGCCGCACGGGCGCGGGCCACGCAGACCCTGGCCGCGTCAAGCGACAGCGCGGGGCGTTCGGCGTAGACCGTGCCATCCACCGGCGAGATACATTGGATCATTTTTGTCATGTCAGTCTCTCCATGCACGGACGGGTGCCCGCGCGGTATGTGTCAGGCGCGTTCCAGACCGCGCTGGATTTCCCAGTCGGTCACAACGCGGTTCTGTTCTTCGATCTCCCACATCGCGGCGCGATGATAATGGTCGATAACGTTATCCCCCAGGGCATCCCGCAGCATGGCGGACCCGTGCATCAGCGCGGCCGCCTCGCCCAGCGTGCGCGGCACGTCACGGGCGGCGCCCGCCTCGTAGATATCACCGCCGATGCCGGGTTCCAGCGGCATCTTCTGCTCGATCCCGTCAAGCCCCGCAGCCAGCAGGGCGGCCATGGCCAGATAGGGGTTCAGGTCTGCGCCGCCGATCCGGCATTCCACGCGCACGCCTTTGGTGCCGTCGCCGCACACGCGAAAGCCTGCGGTGCGGTTGTCGATGCTCCACACCGCCTTGGTCGGCGCGAACAGTCCGACGACAAAGCGTTTGTAGCTGTTGACATAGGGCGCAAGGAAATACGTCAGGTCGCGGGCATGGGCCAATTGCCCCGCGATGTAGTGACGCATCAGGTCCGACATGCCGTGTTCGGCGGCCTCGTCGTAGAACGCGTTGCGCCCGTCGCGCCACAGCGACTGGTGCACATGGCTGGACGATCCCGCGCGGTCGTGGTGGTATTTCGCCATGAATGTCGCGGCAAGCCCTTGGGAATGCGCGATTTCCTTGACGCCGTTCTTGGTGATGGCGTGCATGTCGGCAGTGTCGAGCGCATCGGAATACTTGACGTTGATCTCTTCCTGACCCGCCTCTGCCTCTCCCTTTGAGCACTCGACGGGAATGCCCGCGTCATACAGGCCGTTGCGGATGGCGCGCATGACGCCTTCCTCTTTTGTGGTGCCGAAAATGCCGTAGTCGATGTTGTAGCGGCCCAATGTTTTCAGGTCGCGGTAGCCTGCGTCGAACAGGGCGTCATAGCTTTGTTCGAACAGGAAAAACTCCAGCTCTGTCGCCATATAGGGCGTCAGGCCCAATGCCTTGGCCCGCGCGATCTGGCGTTTCAGCACGGCGCGGGGGGCATGGGGGATGTCCTGATGGGTGTGGTGGTCCAGCACATCGCACATCACAAGTGCAGTCGCGGGCAGCCACGGAATGCGGCGGATGGTGGCCAGATCGGGCTTCATCACATAGTCGCCATAGCCCGCCTTCCAACTGGTCGAGGCATAGCCCTGCACGGTTGCCATTTCCAGATCGGTGGCCAGCAGGTAGTTGCAACAATGGGTTTCCTCGAACCCGCTGTCCAGAAAGTGCCGCGCATGAAAGCGTTTGCCCATCAGGCGGCCCTGCATATCGACGATGCAGGTCAGAACCGTGTCGATTTCGCCGGACCCAACCGCCTGTTTCAATGCGTCGAACGTCAGATTTGCGGGCATTTCGCCTCTCCCATTCCAGTGGTGCAGGGCGCGACCCGCTGGCCGCGCCCCGTTGGTTATGTAACGCTGGATTTATGTATAGCGGTAGGGGCGTCCGGCCTTTTCCATCGCCTCGTTATAGGCCTTCAGAATGCCGACGATCTTGGCCTTCAGCGGGCTTTCGGCGGCGATTTCATCCCAGAACACACGGGCCTCGGCCTCTACGGTTGCCCATTCGGCATCGGGGATCGTGGTCAGGGACAGTTCTGTGCCCTCGACCCGCAGGCGTGCCTCGCCGCCCCAATACCAGTGCTGGCGATAGTAATGAGAGCTGTCGAAGCAGACGCGCACCATTTCCTGAAGGTGGTCCGGCAATTCATTCCAGCGGTCCATATTGGCGAAGAACGATCCGCACCATGCGCCCGAGATGTTGTTGGTCAGAAAGTGGTTTGTGACCTTGGACCAGCCGACGGTGTAATCCTCGGTGATGCCGGACCATGCGATCCCGTCCAGTTCGCCGGTTTGCAGCGCGACCTCGATGTCCTCCCATGGCAGGGTGACCGGCACGACGCCGAAACGGGTCAGGAAACGGCCCGCCGTCGGGAAGGTAAAGATGCGCTTGCCCTTCAGGTCCTCAAGGCTGTTGATCGGGTCTTTGGTGGCAAAGTTGCAGGGGTCCCAGGCCCCGGCAGAGATGTGCTTGACCCCGACTTTGGCGTATTCCTCGGCCCAGATCTCGCCCAGTCCCCATTGGTTGAACAGCACCGGCACATCCAGCGAATAGCGGCTGGCAAAGGGAAAATAGCCGCCGAACACCGTGACTTCGGTGGGCGAGGCCATGCTGTCGTCGTCGGACTGCACCGCGTCGATGGTGCCCTTTTGCATGGCGCGGAACAATTCGCCGGTGGGGACCAGCTGATCGGCGTAGTATAGCTCGATCTCCATCTGGCCCTGCGCGATCTTGTTGAAGCTGTCGATCGCGGGCTTGATCACATGCTCGCCCAATGCGGCCCCCGCATAGGTCTGCAACCGCCATTTGATCGGGGCCTGCGCGTTCACCGCAGGGGCGGCAAGGGTGGCCGCGCCGATTGCGGCGCCGCTGGTCAGGAACTTGCGTCTTGTGGTCATTGTCTTACTCCTTGTTGGTGAAAAGGGGTGCCCATTCGGGCTTATTGTCAATTTCCGTAAACGTGGTTCGGCAACCACAGCGACAGCTGCGGAAAGGCCATCACCAGCACCAAAGCCAGCACCATAACGCCGACAAAGGGGATGATAGAGCGGTAGATGTCGTTCAGGCTGACCTCGTCGGGGGCCATCGCGCGCATTAGGAACAGGTTATAGCCGAAGGGCGGCGTCATGTAGGCGATCTGGCAGGTGATCGTATAAAGCACACCATACCACACCAGATCGAAGCCCAACATCTTGACCAGCGGCACATAAAGCGGGGCGACGATGACCAGCATGGCGGTGTCGTCCAGAAACGTCCCCATGATCAGATAGCTCAACTGCATCAGGATCAGGATTTCCCAGGGACCAAGGCCCAGACGGTCGACAAAGAACCCCTCGACCGACCGCACGGCACCCAGCCCGTCGAACACCGCGCCAAAGGCAAGGGCGGCAAGGATGATCCACATGAACATGCACGAAATGGCCAGCGTCTGGCGGGTTGCCGTCTCGAACACGGCGCGGGTCATGCGCCCCTTTACGACGGCGGCCAGAAAGGCGGCCAGCGCCCCCACGACAGAGCTTTCGACAAGGCTGGTATAGCCCGAGATGAACGGCACCATCATCACCGCGAAAATCATAAGCGGCAGGATGCCCGCCCGCAGCAGCGCCAGCTTTTCCGCCAGCGGCATATCCAGTTCGTCGGCGGACAGCACAGGCCCCAGCGCCGGGTTGATCCGGCACCGGATGTAGATATAGGCGATGAACATCGCGGCCATCATCAAACCGGGCACCACCCCCGCCAGCCACAATTGCCCAACAGGCTGCCGCGCGATCATCGCATAGAGCACCAGCACGACAGAGGGCGGCACAAGAATGCCCAGCGACGACCCTGCCTGAATGACACCTGTCACCATCAGCTTGTCATAGTTGCGTTTCAACAATTCCGGCAGCGCGATGGTCGCCCCGATCGCCATGCCCGCCACCGACAGCCCGTTCATCGCGGAAATGATCACCATCAGGCCGATGGTGCCAATCGCCAGACCACCGGGCATCGACCCGAACCAGACATGGAACATCTTGTACAGGTCATCCGCCAACCGGCTTTCCGACAGGATATAGCCCATGAAAATGAACATCGGCAGGGTCAGCAGCGGATACCATTTCATCAGCTTCATCGCCGCCGAAAACCCAAGGTCGGACCCGCCCACGCCCCACAGCGTGACAGAGGCCAGAACCGCCACAAACCCGATGGCCCCGAACACCCGCTGGCCGGTGATCATCATCAGCATCATCGTGCTGAACATCAGGATGGCGATCATGTCATAGGACATCAGAGTTCCTCTCCGCGGATTTTCGCGATGTCGCGGAAGAAAAAGGCAAAGGCCTGTAGCAGCATCATGAAGATGCCGATCACCATGACGATCTTGATCGGGGCGATATAGGGGCGCCACGCCGTCGGGCTGCGTTCGGAGTAGTGCAGCGAATAGGCGGTGCTTTCGACCGCACCGTAGAGCAGCACCCCCAGATAGAAGATCAGCGCAAAGATCGAAAACGCGTCAACCCAGGCCTTTTTGCGGTCGGACCAGCCGCCATACAGCAGGTCCATCCGCACATTCGACCCAAGTTGCAGCGAATAGGGCCCGCCCAGCATGTAATAGGCCACCATCGCGAACTGCGCCATTTCCAGCGTCCAGAGCGACGGCAGGGTGAACGCCTTGGAAATGGTGGACCACAACAGAATCCCCATCATCACGAACAGGATATACATCGCCACGCGACCGACACGGTAATTCACCGCCTCGACCACGCGCACATAGGTTCTGATCCAGTTCGGCATGGTGTCCTTCACGGGGCTGAAGCGGGGAAAAGGGCGGCAAGGGCGCGGGTCAGCACGGGCGCAAGCAGGTCGGCCATGCGGTCTTGTGCGGTCTCGTCGGTGATCAGGTCGTTGCGCACCTCCAACATGACGTTCGGCAACCCGTAGGGCGTGGCCTGAAGTCGCAGCGTGTGGGTCACATCGTCGGCGGCACTGTAGGGTTCGTTCAACCGGGTGTTCAGCGGCGTCATCTGCTGCGCGGCCTTCACCACCTGATCGGCAAGCGCCGCATCCGCATCATGGATCACGCCGAATTCCACAGGCCGCGCCGTGCCGAACCAGCGGGGGGTAAAGCTGTGGATGGTGACAAGGGCAGGGGGCCGCCCCTGCGCCATCCGCTTTATGATCTGGCCGCGAAGGGCCGCGTGGAACGGCAGGTAAACCGCCTGCGCCCGCGCCGCGCGCTCGGTCCCGGTCAGGCCGGTGTTGCCGGGGATGGCGTAGGTTTCACTGCGTTCCGCCATGGCCCCCGACCGGTCAGGCGCGCGGTTGCAATCATAGACCAGCCGCGACACCGTGGCGGCCACCAGCGTGGCGTCCAGCCGCCGCGCCAATCCGCGGGCCAGACCCAACGCGCCGGGGTCCCATGCGATATGGGCCGCTTGCTCGGTCCGGGTCAGGCCAAGGGAGCCGTAGGCGGCGGGGATCGCATTGCTGGCATGTTCGCAAACCAGCACGAACGGCCCCTGTGCCTCGGGGCGTTCGATTGTGACAACCGATGTGTTGGTGGCGGGTGCAGGCGACATGAAACGGCAGAATCCCCAGATCAGATGGCCCTAGGTTCATCTGCGCCGCCCCGTTCTGTCAATAATTTTTCTTCTGCACATTTTTTGTTACATTCTTTCCAGAATTAGGCAAAGAATGGTGAAACCCCACGACAACCCCACTGCAACCACCACGACAACCTCTCTGTGGCAAAGGGCAACACGATGACAACGGGAACCATCGAAGACCAGATCAGGTCCGCGTTTGACGAGATGACGCGCGCCGAACGGCAGCTGGCGGCGCATCTGCTCAGCAATTACCCCGTGGCCGCGCTTGGCTCTATCACCGCATTGGCCAAGGCGGCAGAGGTCTCGACCCCGACCGCCATGCGCCTGATCCAGAAGCTGGGGTTCAAGGGCTATTCCGAATTTCAGGCCAGCCTGCGCGGCGAGGTCGAAGAACGCCTGATGTCGCCGCTGGTCAAGCACGAGCGATGGGCGGGCGGTGTGCCCGATACCCATATCCTGAACCGCTTTGCCGATGCGGTGCTGACCAACCTGCAAGGCACGCTGGCGCAGATCGACCATGCCGATTTCGACGCGGTGGCGGGGCTGCTGGCCGATGGTGACCGGCGCATTTACGCGGTGGGCGGGCGGATCACCCATGCGTTGGCCGATTACTTTGTGACCCATATGACCGTCATGCGCCCGAATGTGGTGTTGATCAGCGATATGTCCAACACATGGCCACCGGCGCTGATCGACCTGAAACCGGGCGATGTGCTGTTGGCCTTTGACATAAGGCGCTATGAAAACAAGGTGTTGCAGGTTGTCGAACTGGCCAGGGAACAAGGCGCAGAGGTGATCCTTGTGACCGACCAATGGGTGTCGCCCGCCGCCGTCCACGCCCGTTACCGCCTGTCCGCCCAGATCGAGGCGCCCTCGGCCTGGGACAGCACCGTGATGATCCTTGTGCTGATCGAGACGCTGCTGGCGGCGGTGCAGAACCTTGACTGGGACGGCACGCAGGCGCGGATGCGGCGGCTGGAACATCTTTATGACCGCAGCCGGTTTTTCAGACGCCCGAAATAGCGGGCAATCCCGAAAAGCGGCGTGGTTTTCTGTTGCAAGACCGATTAACAGGGCGCCTCTGCCGCGCAACACAGGTCTGATTTACACGATGAGCATGTCACATAAGCCCAACACGCTGGGCATTGATTTCGGAACCTCCAATTCGGCGGCGGGCATCACGGTGAACGGCGCGCCGCATCTGGTGGATATCGAACCGGGCAACAAGACCTTGCCGACCTCGGTGTTTTTCGACGCCGCCAGCCGTAAAATGCAATTCGGGACCGTGGCGAACGACGCGCTGATACAGGGCCGCGAGGGGCGTTATATGCGGTCGCTGAAAAGCGTATTGGGCACATCCCTGATGCAGGAAAAACGCAACATCATGGGCGAAAGCCTGTCGTTCTTCGACATCATCGGCCGGTTTCTGGCCGAGGTGAAATCCCGCGCCGAAGCCGCCTGTTTCCAGACCTTTGACCATGCGCTGTCGGGGCGCCCCGTGCGGTTCCACTCGATGGACGCCGCGAAAGACGCGCAGGCCCTGACGGATCTGACGGAATGCTACCGCCTTGCCGGGTTCAAAGAGGTCCGGTTCATGTATGAACCCGAGGCCGCCGCGCTGGCCGTCGGGGCGCTGGACGGCGCGAACGCGACAGGGCTGATCGTGGATATCGGCGGCGGCACGTCCGACTTTTCGGTGTTCAGATGCGAACCGGGTGCTGAGCGCTCGGCGATCCGTATCCTTGCCAGCCACGGGGTGCGCGTTGGTGGAACGCATTTCGACAAAAGCATCAGCGTCGATCACGTCATGCCCCTGCTGGGCAAGGGCAGCGATATCCGCAACGAACTGGGGGCGGGGCGTCATGTGGCCCCGAATGGGCTGTTTCAGGATCTGGCGACCTGGGAAAAGATCCCGTTCCTGTATGCGCCCGACACCCGCCGCACCGTGGCCAAGCTTCAACAAATGGCGGCCCAGCCGGAACGCTTTGCGCGGCTGTCCACCGTGCTGGAATTCGAACTGGGGCATGAACTGGCCTTTGCGGTCGAGCGCGGCAAGATCCAGGTGAACAGCGCCGACCGTGACAGCGCCAGAATCGACATGCGGATGATCGAAAAACACCTGTCCGCAGAGGTTGGCAAGGCAGAGCTGGCGCAGTCACTGGCCCAGCTGGTCGAGAAAATCAGCGACTGTGCGCTGGAAACCGTCGTCATGGCGGGCTGCGCGCCCGCGCAGATCGACAAGGTGATCTTTGTGGGCGGGTCCAGCCTGATCGTCGCGGTGCAACAGGCGATGGCGACCGCCTTTCCCAACGCGGCTCCTGCCTATTCCGAGGCGTTCACCGCCGTGGTTGACGGGCTGGCGCTTGCGTCCGCTCAGTCGGGCAGAACATCCACCTCGACCCATTGATAGACCAGTTCGGCGGGGCCGAAACTGGTCATGAACGCAACCTCTGCCGCGTCCATTCCGACGCCGATCACCGCAATGGAATCGGCCGAGGCCATGCCTGTGGGGTCCACAAGGTGCCAGGCATGATCAAGATAAACCTCTGCCACGGCGTGAAAATCCTGCGGGGTGACGCCCGGTGCATAGACGCTGGCAAAGCGGGCAGGAATGGCCGACGCCCGCGCCATCGAGATCATCACATGGGCATAGTCGCGGCAAATGCCCTGCCGTTGAACATAGGTGTCCAGCGCGGTGGTGCGCGACGAGCTTGCCCCCGGAACATACTGGATCGTGCGCGCGATCCAGTCCCGCATCGCGGCAATCCGCGCCCCGCCGTTCAGATGGCCGAACTCTGACGCGACCACATTGTGAAACTCGTCCACGGGGCAATACCGCGACGGCATAAGATAGCGCACCGCCTCTCCGGGTAACAAATGCGGCGGGACGGCGGGCAAATGACTGATGTCATGCGCTTTGCGGGTGATCTCAACGATAGCGTTGTAATCACAGATGAAATCGCCATCGACGCGCAGCCAGATCCGCTCTCCGATGCCATCCTCGGCGCGGGTGCGGGAAAAATGCTGGGTCTCGGTGAACAGGATGTTGGCCTGAACCAGAACCTGCTCTGGCGTGTCCGAGGCCTCGAGCTGCAACAGCAGATCGGTGATCTGGACCATGCGGTAGTGAAGATGCGCCTTGAGGCCGAGTTTCATGAGTGGTCCAGTCCGCATTATATGGGGTGAAACGCCCGACAGGCGTCAATCGTTCCGCTCCGGTAGGGGAAGATCACAGCGATACGACGAAAATCGGGCCGAAGTCCATGCGGGAAATATGCGCGGGTTTCCGGGGCAAACCCTGTGGCTAGACCGCGTCCGGCATGATGGGCGCAAGCCGGTTCAAAAGCTCGGTCTTGTTGGACGCGATATCGGCGATGGTCAGATCGTCCAACACCGCCATGAAGGCCGCCGTCGCGGCCTGGATCGCGTGTGACAATTTGCAGATGCCGATCAGCGGGCAGGTGTTCTTGTCAGGGTTGAAGCATTCGACAACGTCCAGCGGCCCCTCTGTCAGGCGCACGACGTCGCCGACAATGATGTCCTTTGCCGGATGCGCCAGCCTGAACCCGCCGCCGCGCCCGCGCTGGGTTTCCAGAAATCCGGCGCGCCCCAACTCGTGCACGATCTTGACAATATGCGGGCGGGCAAGGCCGTGAACGCGCACAACGTCGTCGATCCGCACCAGCTCCGGTGCCCTGAGCGCGGCAAGCTGAAGGGACCGAAGCGCATAGTTGGTATAGCTTGTCAGTTTCATGGGCACCGTCCTGCGTTGATTAAGGTATATTTTTGATGGGCCTTTATTGCAAGTCCGCCTGCGACGCTTTGGCAATCTGTGATACCTTGCCATGGCGGATAGGCGGCCTATAACATCTATATAGAATATACCTTGTAGGGATAAGTCATGCTCGACAGTTTTACGGCAGAGGGCCTTGCGCGAGTCCAGTTCGCGTTCACGATCTCTTTTCACATCATTTTTCCGGCCTTCTCGATCGGGCTCGCCAGTTTTCTGGCGGTTCTGAACGCGCTTTGGCTGTGGACGCGGGATGCCACCTATCTGACCCTGTTCGACTACTGGAAAAAGATCTTTGCCGTGGCCTTTGGCATGGGCGTCGTATCGGGCATCGTGATGTCCTATCAGTTCGGCACCAACTGGGCGGTGTTTTCGGATAAAACCGGCCCCGTTCTTGGGCCGCTTATGGCCTACGAGGTGCTGTCGGCATTCTTTCTCGAGGCGGGGTTCCTGGGGATCATGCTGTTCGGTCGCGACCGTGTGGGCAACAAGCTGCATATGTTCGCCACCGCGATGGTTGCCTTTGGCACGCTGATGTCGGCCACATGGATCCTGTCGGTGAATTCCTGGATGCAGACGCCTGCGGGCTTTTCCATGAACGACATGGGGCAGTTCGTGCCGGAAAACTGGTGGGCCATCGTGTTCAACCCGTCCTTTCCCTACCGCCTGATTCACATGGTTCTTGCGGCCTACCTGACGACCGCCTTTGTGGTGGCGGGTGTGGGGGGGTGGCACCTCTTGCGCGACCGCACCAACCCCGCCACGCGCCGGATGTTTTCCATGGCGATGTGGATGGCGGCCCTTGTGACCCCGATCCAGATCCTTGCGGGCGACGCCCATGGCCTGAACACGTTGGAACACCAGCCTGCCAAGGTCATGGCGATGGAAGGCCACTATGATAGCCACCCCGACGGCGCACCGCTGATCCTGTTCGGCATCCCCAACCCTGCGGAGAAGCGGATCGACTATGCGATCCAAATCCCCAAGCTGTCCTCGCTGATCCTGAAACACGACCTGAACGCGCCATTGGCGGGGCTTGATACGATCCCCGACGAGAACGAGCCGCCGGTGGCCGTGGTGTTCTGGAGCTTTCGCATCATGATCGCCCTTGGATTTACCATGCTGGGCGTGGGCGTCTGGAGCCTGTGGCGCCGCTGGAGGGGCACCCTCTATGAGGACAAGTGGCTGCAACGCACCGCCATCGCCATGGGGCCAAGCGGCTTTGTCGCGGTGCTGGCCGGATGGATCACCACAGAGGTGGGCCGCCAGCCCTATACGGTCTACGGCCTGCTGCGCACCAGTGACAGCCTGTCGCCCGTCGCTGCCCCCGCCGTTGCGGCCTCGTTGATCGCCTTTATCATTGTCTACTTCTTTGTCTTCGGGGCGGGCACGTTCTACATCCTGCGGATGATGGGCAAGGTTCCGGGCACGGCCAGACTGGGCCTGCGCGAGGGGCCGTTGCGGACCACAGGTGGCCCGCTTGGGGCTGAAATCATGAAGCCGGGCGAATAGGAGAGTATGATGGTTTTCGATCTTGCATTCATCTGGGCGGGCATCATCGCCTTTGCCGTGCTGACCTACGTTGTGCTGGACGGGTTCGACCTTGGCATCGGGATCCTGTTTCCCCTTGGCAGGTCCGAACAGGACCGCGACATCATGATGAACTCTGTCGCTCCGGTCTGGGATGGCAACGAGACATGGCTTGTTCTGGGCGGCGGCGGTTTGTTCGCGGTGTTCCCGCTGGCCTATTCCGTCATCATGCCGGCGCTGTATATGCCGATCATCCTGATGCTGCTGGCGCTGGTGTTTCGCGGCGTGGCGTTCGAATACCGCTGGCGCACCAAGCGCTGGAAGGGCGTGTGGGACGTGGCCTTTACCGGCGGGTCTGCCATGGCCGCGGTGATGCAGGGCATTGCCCTTGGTGCGCTGGTGCAGGGCATTGAGGTGACGGACCGCGCCTATTCCGGCGGCTGGTGGGACTGGCTGACGCCGTTCTCGGTGCTGACGGGGCTGGCGGTTCTGGTGGGATACGCGCTGTTGGGGGCCACATGGCTGGTGATGAAAACCGAAGGGCCGTTGCAGATGCAGATGCGGAACTATGCGTGGTATCTGGGGGCGGGAACACTTGGCGCGATCGGCCTTGTCAGCCTGCTGACCCCGTTTCAGGACGCGGTCTATTTCCAGCGCTGGTTCAGTATGCCGGGCAGCCTGTTCACGGCCTTTGTGCCGCTTCTGGTGGCGGGGGCCGCGTGGCGTCTGTTCACGGGGCTAAGCGACGGGCGCGATGTGCAGCCCTTCGTGTCGGCGCTGGCGCTGTTCGTGATCAGCTTTGTCGGCATCGGGATCAGCTTTTATCCCCATATCGTGCCGCCCTCGATCACCATCTGGGCCGCAGCCGCCCCGGACTCGAGCCTGCGCTTCACGCTGGTGGGCACGGTCGTTCTGGTCCCGCTTATTCTGGGCTATACCGCCTACGCCTACTACGTGTTTCGCGGCAAGGTGGACCCGCACGGGGGCTACCACTGATGCGCATCGGAGGATCCCTGCGGCGGTGGGCATGGTTCATCGCCATCTGGTGCGCGAGCGTCGCCGTTCTGACCGTCGTGGCCTTCGCCATCCGGCTGGCGATTATGCCTTAGGGGGGGGTGGGGAAGGGGAGTATTGGGGGCCTACCTGTTTTTCTGTGCGGAACCTAGGTGACCGAATAAATGAAACACTGGCCAATGCGGCACGTCTCCGGGTTCGTAATCAAAAAGAAGAAATGCGTTTAAAATGTTTGAATGCACTTGAACTTCGACATCTTTGAGCCAATCGCGAGCTTGACCCGATGTCAGCCATGGTTCGGCAGTGTGGATAACGAGAACATCTACAGATATCTCACGCCTTTTGTAGTTGTCACCTTTTGTTTTAATTATCTCGTTAAGTGCAGCCCCAAATCGATCGCGCGACCACTGCATATCCATGAAGAGCCTCCCATGGAAAGGTGATTCATCTTTTGATGCTCGCGACTTATGCTCTCGCTCTATCAGTTGTACAAGCTCGACGCCGAGGCGTTGCCCCTCGATCTCGACATAGCAATCTGGCGGATCCTCGCAATTTGTTTCAGGTATACCAATTGCCAATCCGAATTCTACCCGGGAAGATTCACACCATTCTTCAGCAGTGTGTAATTCGACCATCGATTTGTCATCTGGCGTTTCATAATTGAACACTCCGCCATAGCCGTGCGACTTGTTCATTACTTTCGCCAACCGGGTAAAATCATCCGAGTCGTCTGGATCGGTCAACTCAATTCTCCAAGTAGATCTCTATCCTGCCTATTCATAGGCCGTATGTCCTCGAACTACAATTTCCGTTCCGCTCAAGGTAAATGTCGTGGCAGGGCACCCCCCTAATTCTGCACCAGTGCCGCCGTCCATTCCCGCAGGAAGCTTTTGCGTTTCAGGCTGTCCAGATAGACCAGCAAGCCGGGGTCCAGCCGGATCGGGCGCTGGTTCGTCTGGGCGGACAGGACGGCGGCGTCCAGAGGGGGCAGCGCGCCTGTGGCCTGCATCAGCAACCGCCCGCGCGGACCCAGCAGGAAATCCAGAAACGCCCCGGCAAGCGCCGGCGCATCGGCCTGAGCGGGGATCGCGGCAGAGCGCAGCAGCACATTGGTGAAATCCGTCAGGGCGATCACCGCGCCGTCGCTGTCGTCCTTCAACTGGGCGTCGGCATAGCTGCCCATGACGTTGTAGGCCAGCGCGATGCGTCCCGCCTGAAGGTCGTCGATCATCTGGCCGGAACAGCAGTACAGCTTTGGGTGCAGCGTTCCCATCACCTCTGCCAGCCGCCAGAAGGCATCGGACTGACGGGCGTCTTGTGTGGCGAACAGATATCCGACGCCGGAACTGCGCAAATCATATGTGCCGATTTTTCCATCAAACACATCGGGGTGATCGCGCAGCATCTCGATCAGCTCTTGCCGGGTCGCGGGCGGGGGCAAGCCGCCAAGCGCGGATTTCGACAGGACCACCACGGCGGGTTCCTGCGTAAAGGCGAACAGCTCGTCGCGCCATTTCGCCCAGTCGGGCAGGGCGTCGGTCACGCCCGACCGGTAGCCTTGCGAGAACCCGTCATTGGCCAGCTTCATCTGAAGGTCCATCGCCGAGGAGATCACCAGATCGAAATGCGCGCCGTCTATGGTGACGGCGTTGAATGCTTCGGTGCTGGAGGCGACCGTGTAATGCACCGCGACCCCGCTGTTTTCTTTCTGGAAAGCCTCTATCAGGGGCACGAAATGCACAAGGTCGGTGGTGGACAGGATGCGCAGTTCCGTCGCCCCGGTGCCTTGGGCGGGGAACAGGCGTTCCTCCTCCACCTCAAAGGCCGGGGCCACAGCGGCCCAACAGATCAAAGCTGCGGCAATAGCAATCGCGCGCATGTTCCCCCGCTTTCATTCTGGGTAAGTTCGAACCGTCCGCCATGGGCGCGGGCCACCTGTTCGACGATGGTCAGGCCCAGACCCGACCCCACCACGTCGCCGACATTGGTGCCGCGCTGGAACCGCCGCGTCAAGCGGTCGGGGCGCGCACCGTTCAACCCGCGCCCGGCGTCGCGTATGGTGATGGCGATCTGGCCCGCGTCAGCATGTGCGCCGATGTGGATGTCGCTGTCGGCGGGCGAGTATTTGATCGCATTGTCCACAAGGTTGCGCAGGGCGCTTTCGATCAGCACGCCGTCGCCCCTGACCATCAGGGGGCCGTGGCCCAGATCCTCGATCATCCTCAGGTCTTTCAGGTCGGCGGTGGGGGACAGCCCCTGCACAACCCGCCCGAGGATTGATTTGACGTCCATATCCTCTGCCGCCAGTTGGTCGGACCGGTAGGTCACCGTCGCATGGTCCAACAACTGCCCGGCAGAGCGGCTGCTTTCCTCGACCGCGCGGATCACGGCGCGCAGGGTCTTGCGGCTTTCCTCTGTCTCGGCGCGGCGCAGGGCGATTTCCGCCTGCGCGCGGACGGTGGCCAGCGGTGTGCGGACGTGGTGCGCGGCCTCGGCGATAAAGGTCTCGGTGCGCTGCAATGCCCCTTGCAGACGCGCCATCAGACCGTTGAGCGCGCCGACCAGCGGCGCCAGTTCCTGCGGGGCAGGGTGGCGCAAGGGGCGCAGGTCGTCGGGGCCGCGCCGCCCCATCGCCTCGGCCAGAACCGCCAGAGGGCGCAGCGCGCTTTGCGAGGCGATCAGGCTGAGCATCAGGGCCAGCACGAAGAACCCGATACCAAGGGCGGCGGCGGTATTGGCGGCGCGTTCGGCAATGGCCTGCTGTCCCAGCCGGGTCTGCGCCACCAGCACCTGCACCGCCACGGAGATGCCGTTCAGGAACACCCGGCGTTCCACTGCGGCGACGCGAACGCTGTAGTCGCGAAAGGGCGTGGTGTAGAACACTGGTTCCACCCGGTTGGCACCCGCGTCCGGCAGGGCAAGGTCGGGGTAGCCAGTGATCGTGTCGGCCCCTTGGGTGATGCGGTAGAACACGCGGTCCTGCCCGAACGATCCCAGCATGGAAAACGCCGCATAGGGGATTTCGACGCTGATCGCGCTGCCATCCGCGCGCAGCTGTTCCGCGATGGCGATGGTGGCGGACCCCAATACGTTATCCTGCACGGTTTCGGCGGTGCGGTCGGCAATACCGCGCACGGTAGAATACAACAGCACCGACAGCACCGCCGCCACGACCAGCAATTGCAGCACAAGCCGCCTGCGCAAGGATCCGGTGACGGTGAGCTGCGCGGTCATTCGGTGATCCGGTAGCCCACGCCGCGCACCGTTTCGATCCGTGCGCCGCTGCCATCCAGCTTTTTGCGCAGACGCCCGACGTAGACCTCGATTGCGTTGTCCGACACGTCTTCGGCGTAGGAAAACAGGCGGTCATACAATTGCGATTTGGCGAAGATCCGACCGGGGGCGGAGATCAGGATTTCCAGCAGCCGCAATTCGCGGTTCCGTAGCTCCCGAGAGATGCCGTCAAAGTGGATTGTGGCGGCCAGCGGGTCGAAAACCACCCCGCCAAAGCTGCGCAGATTCGCGGCCGACCCGCCCTTGCGACGCAGAACGGCGCGGCATCGCGCCTCCAGCTCGGCGAAATCGAAGGGTTTTGTGATATAGTCGTCGGCGCCTGTGTCCAGAACCGTCACCCTGTCCGACACCTCGGAACGGGCGGTCATCACGATGACGGGGGTATCGTGGCGGGCGGCGCGGTGCCGCGCGAGGAAATCGCGACCGTCGCCGTCCGGCAGCATAATATCAAGCAATATCAGATCGTAAGTGGCCGCGGCCAGACAATCGGCCGCAGCCGCCAGAGAATCGGCCCAATCCACGGCATGGCCATCCAGCGACAGGCGTTCCTGCACCGAGGCGGCCAGATCGGCATTATCTTCGACCATCAAAAAACGCATTGAGAAAACTTCAGTCTGTGACAGGTTGGTGTCAGCTTGGGCGCAAATGGTCGCAGCTGCAAGGGAGGAGACGCACGAGACGCTCGACAGGGTGTCCGCGCGAACGACCGGTGAAGTCCGGCGGCTTATTCCGTGTGATTTATCATGTCTGGGAGGACAAGAATGAAACCGACTTTTCTGAAAACAGCAATTGCGGCCGTCGTGGTCAGCATGGGCCTTGCAGGCTCTGCCGCGGCGACAGAGTGCATTGCCCCCGCCAACCCCGGTGGTGGCTGGGATTTCACCTGCCGCCAGATCGGCAAAATTCTGTTTGATATCAAACAGGTCGATGCCCCTGTTCAGGTGACCAACATGGCCGGTGCCGGCGGTGGTCTGGCCTTCAGCACGGTTGTAGCAGAGCGGAACACCGACCCCGACCTGATCGTTGCAGCCTCGTCCGCGACAACCACACGCCTGGCGCAGAACGCCTTCGGCGGCGCGACCGCCGATCAGGTGCGTTGGGTCGGGTCCATCGGTGCCGATCCGGGCGTGATCGTTGTGGCCAAGGACAGCCCGCTGACCTCGCTTGCCGACATGGTCGAGGCGATCAAGGCCGATCCCGGCTCTGTCGCCTTCGCTGGCGGTTCCGCTGCTGGCGGCTTTGACCACATGAAGCCTTTGCAGATCATGAAGGCCGCAGGGTTCGACGACATCCGCGCGATCAAATACATCAGCGTTGACGGTGGCGCGGATGCGATCACCCAGACCGTTGGCGGGTTTACGCAGGCGATGACTGGCGACATGTCGGAAATCGTCGGCTTTCTGAAGTCGGGCGAAGTGCGCGCGCTTGCCGTCCTGACCGAAGAGCGGGTTCCCGGCTTTGAGGATATCCCGACCGCACGCGAGCAGGGCTATGACGTTGTTGCCGTGAACTGGCGTGGTCTTTATGTGCCAAAGGGCATTTCCGATGACCAGTTCAACGCCTGGGCGGACAAGCTTCAGGCGGTTGCCGACAGCGCCGAGTGGAAAGAGGCCATGACCGCAAACGGTCTGGCGCCTTTCACCAAGGTCGGGGCGGATTTCCAGAACTGGGTTGATGGCGTGATCGCCGAGACCGTTGTTCTGTCCAAGGAAATCGGGGTTATCCAGTAATGGCCTCTGACCGGATCTTCGGTCTGGTCGCTCTGTGTGTGGCGCTGGCGTTTATCGCCAGCGCCCTCCAGATCCAGACAAGTTTTCTGTCGGACCCCGTGGGGTCAAAGACCTTTCCGATCCTGATTGGCGCTGTCGCTGCGATCGCGTCTCTGGTTCTGATCCTGCGCCCCGATCCCGACCCATTCTGGCCCATGTCGCGGACTTTCGGCGCGCTTGCCGTGGCGGTGGCCGCGATGGCCGCCTATGCTTTCATGCTGAAACCACTCGGGTTCCTGATTCCGACGTTTATCGTGACGTCCATTCTCAGCTATCAGATCCGCCCGAAAGCCGGTCCCGCGCTCGTAACGGGTGTCAGCGTTGCGGCAGGGTTGTTCGTGCTGTTCAAATTCATTCTGGGATTAAGCCTTGTCGGCCTTCCCAAAGCTATCTTCGGATAGGGGACCCTCATCATGGATACTCTGGCCAATCTTGCCATGGGCTTTGGCGTCGCGCTGACGCCCTTTACGCTGATGCTTGCCATCATCGGTTGTTTTCTGGGCACCATCATCGGTGCGTTGCCGGGCCTTGGGCCGGCGAATGGTGTGGCAATCCTGATCCCGCTGACGTTTACCTTCGGGCTGGACGCGACAAGTGCCTTGGTGCTGATGACCAGCGTCTATTACGGCGCGATGTATGGCGGGCGGATTTCGTCGATCCTGCTGAACATTCCGGGGGATGAACCCGCGCTGATGACCACGCTGGACGGCTATCCGATGGCCAAGCAGGGCAAAGCCGCCGAGGCGCTGGTGCTGTCCGGCGTCGCGTCCTTTGTCGGGGCGTTCTTTGCCACGATCGGCCTGATCATCCTTGCGCCGATGCTGGCGCGGGTCGCCTATCTGTTCGGACCGGCCGAGTATTTCGCGCTGTATCTGCTGGCGTTTTGCACATTGGGCGGCATGGCGTCAAACAATCAGGCCAAATCCGCGATTGCCGCCTGTATCGGCCTTGGCATCGCGATGATCGGGCTGGACAACACATCCGGCATGCCGCGTTTTACCTATGGCAACCTGCACCTGATGGACGGGGTTGATTTCCTTGTGGCCATCGTGGGCCTGTTCGCCATCACCGAGGTGTTTTTCTTCATCGAGAGCCATGGCAAGGACAGTGCAATCGGCGTGAAGCTGGGCAAGGTCACCATTCCGTTCCGTATGATCAAGGACAGCATGGGGACGATGTTCCGCTCTACCTTCATCGGGTTCTTTGCCGGCGTTCTGCCGGGGGCGGGGGCGTCCTTGGGCAGCTTCATGGCCTATATGGCGGAAAAGGCCATCTCGAAGAACCCTGACAGCTTTGGCAAGGGCAATCCACGCGGCGTCGCGGCACCAGAGGCGGGCAACAATGCCGCCGCAGGTGGTGCGCTGGTGCCGATGCTGACGCTGGGGGTGCCCGGTTCCGGCACAACGGCTGTTTTGCTGGCGCTGTTGATGACGCTGAACATCACCCCCGGCCCGACGCTGTTCGCAGACCGGCCAGAGGTGGTCTGGGGCCTGATCGCCTCGCTTCTGATCTCGAACTTCGTGCTGTTGATCATGAACGTGCCGATGGTAAAGATCTTTGTCTACGTCCTGCAAGTTCCCGCATGGGTGCTGATGCCCGCCGTGACGATGATTTCCTTCGTCGGCATCTATTCCCTGTCGGGCAGCTACTTTGACCTTGTGCTGATGGTGGCCTTCGGGGCCTTCGGATATTTTCTGCGAAAGCTGGATATCCCGACCGTGCCGATCATCCTTGGCATCCTTCTGGGCAACCAGATGGAAAATGCCATGCGCCGTGCGATGGTGCTGTCGGATGGGGACTGGACCTACCTGTTCTCGACCCCGATCGCCATCGGCCTTTGGCTGTTTGCCATCCTTGGCTTTGTCGCGCCGATGTTCCTGCGGGGCGTTCTGAAAAAGCCGCAGGCAGTGACGGATTAAGCCCATGACAGGGACGAAACCCATGGTGCGTGTTCTGATCCCCGCAGGGGCGCTTGGCCTTGGCTATGACAAGGCGGCGCTGGCGCGGGGCATCGCCGCAAAGCCGGACATCATCGCGATTGACGGCGGGTCCACCGACAGTGGGCCGTCCTATCTCGGGCGGGGGGTGTCGAAATACTCGCGCGCCTCGACCAGGGCGGAATGGAAGGGCCTGATGCTGGCCCGCGCCGAGGCGGGCGTGCCTTTGGTGATCGGCACTGCTGGCACCTGCGGATC
Organism: Pseudogemmobacter sp. W21_MBD1_M6; assembly: GCF_052119585.1. Classification (NCBI taxonomy): domain Bacteria; kingdom Pseudomonadati; phylum Pseudomonadota; class Alphaproteobacteria; order Rhodobacterales; family Paracoccaceae; genus Pseudogemmobacter; species Pseudogemmobacter sp. W21_MBD1_M6. Next base: position 25,593 of record NZ_JBGQOJ010000002.1, read on the forward strand.
GGACAGCGCCGTTGACTGGTTCGTGGACATCACCCGCGACATCGCGCAGGAACTGGGGCAATCGGTGAAAATCGCGGTGCTGCGGTCGCAACAACCCGCCGCGCGCGTGAAGGCGGCGCTGGCCGCAGGGCAGGTGACCGCCTTGCCCCATGCGCCCGACATATCCGCCGACCTGCTGGACGCCTGCACCAATATCGTGGCCCTTGCGGGGGCCGAACAGGTGGCTGCCGCCCTGAGCACCGGTGCCGATATCATCATCGCGGGCCGCACCACCGACACCGCGATCATCGCGGCTTTGCCCTTGATGCGGGGCTGTCACGCGGGCGCGGCATGGCACGGCGCCAAGATCGGCGAATGTGGCGCGATCTGCACGACGCATCCGATGACGGGCGTGATCCAGATCGACTTTGACGCGGCGGGCTTTACCATTACGCCGATGTCGGACGTGGCCCGCGCCACGCCCTACACGGTGTCGGCGCATATGCTTTATGAAAACTCCGACCCCTATATCCTGTTCGAGCCGGGCGGGCATCTGGACGTCACCCATGCCATCTATACGGCGGTTGACGACCGATCCGTGCGGGTCGAAGGGTCGCACTGGATACCGGGGCCTTATACGGTCAAGCTGGAAGGGGCGCGGATTGCGGGCTATCAGACCGCCGTTCTGGCCCTTGTGCGGGATCGCCACTATGTCGAGAATATCCGCGCATGGACCGCCGACATCCACGCGCAATGCAGCGCCAAGGCCATTGACCGCCTCGGCCTGTCGCCCGACCAGTTCCAGATTGAACTGCGCCTGATCGGCATCGACGCCACGCTGGGCCCGCTGGAAACCCGCATAGGCAACCCGGTAGAGGTGGGCGTTCTGGGCATCGTCACCGCACAAACCGCCGCCCTTTCCGAGGAAATCGGCAAGGTGCTGAACCCCTATCTGCTGCACCACGCCCTGTCAGAGGAAGAGGATATGCCGACCTTTGCCTTTCCCTTTTCCCCCGCCGAAATGCAACGCGGCGCGGTTTATGAATTCTGCCTGAACCATGTCATGGCGCTGGCCGATCCGATGCAGGCCTTTTCACTGGACGTGATCGGGGTGTCGCATGGATGAGCTGGGCAAAATCGCACAAAAGATCCGGTCGAAGAACGCCGGCCCCTTTTGGCTGACGGTCGACATCTTTTGCGGGTCCACCGCCGCCTATCACCGGATCGCGGCAGGCCTGTCAAGCGACCGCGTCGCGCAGGTTTTTGCGGTGGAGGCGCATATGCTGAAACGCTTCGATATCCCCGCGTTGAATGTCGTCAAGTTCAGCCTGCCGCGCCCTGTGGTGCAAGGGGTTGTGGCGGATCGCGACATGCATGGCGCGGGCTGGGCCGCGCTGCTGGCAGAGCTGATACCGGATTGACGACGCCCCGCCGATCGGCATGATGCGCGGCATGACAGATATAGCAAACCTGCGGCACAGCGCCGTCGAAATCTTCGAGGCAGGCGTCGCCGCCGCCGATCCCTATGCCGCCGTGACTGCGGCGCTGACCGATGATCCCGTAAAGGGAACGCCGCTGGTCCTTGCCATCGGCAAGGCCGCCCGCCGCATGGCAGAGGCGGCCCTAGCGCAGTATCCGCGCGCGCGGGCGATTGTCGTCACCAACTATGAAAACGCGGTGCCGCTGGCGGGGGCGACAGTTCTGGCCGCCGGCCATCCGGTGCCGGACGAAAACGGTGCCAATGCCGCAGCGGCGGTGATGGATGCGCTGTCCGCGCTGACAGGCGACGACACGGTTCTGGCCCTGATCAGTGGCGGTGGCTCGGCGTTGCTTCCTGCGCCCGTAGACGGCGTTTCGCTGGCGGACAAGGCGGCGGTGAACCGCGCGCTCTTGGCGTCGGGGGCGGATATCACCCAGATGAACATGGTCCGCCAGCAACTGTCGCGGCTGAAAGGTGGCGGGCTGTTGCGCATGGCTGCCCCTGCCAAAGTGCGCGCGCTGATCCTGTCAGATGTCATGGGGGACGACCTGCGCGTGATCGCATCCGGCCCCACCGTTGCCCCGATCGGCACGCGGGCGACGGCAAAAGCGCTGTTGCAGGACAAGGGCGTCTGGGACGCACTACCCGCCCCGGTGCGCCTGCATCTGAACCGCGCCGACGACACTGACAGGGCGCTGCCCGAGGCGGAAAATATCCTGATCGGGTCCAATCCAATCAGCGTGGCGGCCATGAAACAGGCTGCCCCCGATGCAACCGTTCATTCTCGCGCGCTGGAAGGCGATGTGGCAGAAGCCGCAGCCGAGATCATCGCGACCTGCACGGGCAAGGGCACGACCCTGTTCGGCGGCGAGACGACGGTTCTGATCAAGGGCACGGGCCTTGGTGGCCGCAATCAGGAACTGGCCCTGCGCGTGGCGCTTGCGGCGAAGGACGCGGGCTGGACCGGCGACTGGGTGTTCCTGTCAGGCGGCACCGACGGGCGCGACGGGCCGACAGATGCGGCGGGCGGTCTGGTCGATCACACGACGGTCACGCGCCTGAGCGATGCGGGCATCGACCCTGTTGCTGTGCTGGCCGACAATGACAGCTATCACGCGCTGAAGGCTGTGGGGGATTTGTTGATGACAGGGGCGACGGGCACCAATGTTGCGGATCTTCAGGTGCTGATCCGCAGGTGATCCGGTTGTTTGAAAAGCGATTGCGCGCGGTGTGCTGAAATCCCGGGATAAGGGGTTTCAAGCGCTCCGCGCGAGGATATTGTTTAGAACAAAAAAAAGGGTGAAGAGCGATTTATATCGCCTTGAAATGCTTCGAAAGTTTTAGTCCCTGACCCTGATAGTTCGACGCGATGCCTGTGCCGTAGAGCTGGTCCGGGATCTGCGCCATCCGTTCGTAGACCAGCCGCCCGACGATCTGTCCATGTTCCAGCACAAAGGGGGCTTCGTGGCAGCGCACCTCCAGCACCCCGCGCGATCCTGTTCCGCCTGCCGCCGCATGACCGAAGCCCGGATCGAAGAAGCCTGCGTAATGCACGCGGAATTCGCCGACCATGGCAAGATAGGGGGCCATTTCCGCAGCGCAATCTGGCGGGATGTGCACGGCCTCGCGGCTGACGAGGATGTAGAAGGCGCCGGGGTCGAGGATAATCCGGCCTTCGGTGGTGTGGATCGGTTCCCAGTAGTCGCCCGGTTCGTAAAAGCCGATCCTGTCGAGGTCGATGACGCCTGTGTGGGGTTTGGCGCGAAAGCCGACAAGGTCGCCCTGAGCGGGGCGCAGATCGACCGAGAAGCCCAGACCGTCGTCGATATGCGCCTCGCCGTTGACCAGCGTGTCGGTGGCATGGCGCAGCGCCAGTTCGGCGTCGTCCAGCACGGCCTGGCCTGCGCGAAAGCGGATCTGGTTCAGGCGCATTCCGGGGCGAACCAGAACGCTGAACGATCGGGGGCAGATTTCAGCGTAAAGGGGGCCGGTATAGCCCTGCGGGATGCGGTCGAACTCGACCCCGCCATCGGTAATGGTGCGGGTCAGCAGATCAAGGCGGCCGGTGGAGGATTTGGCATTGGCCACGGCCTGCACGCCGGCGGGCAGGGCAAGGTGTTCCATCAGCGGCACGACATAGACGCAGCCCTTTTCCAGAACCGCGCCGCGGGTCAGGTCAACGCGGTGCATTTCGAATTCGCGCAGACGTTCTGCCACGGTTTTTCCCGCGCCGGTCAGGAACGAGGCGCGGACGCGGTAGGCGATGGTGCCAAGGCGCAGGTCAAGGCTGGCGGGCTGGATCTGTTCGGGGATCACTGCAGGGGTGGCGGTGATGATGCCACGCGCGATCATCTGTTGCAGGGTCTGCGAGGGCAGAACGCCGGTTCCGGTTTCCAGTCCAGTCTCAAGCATGGTCATCGGACCCCTTTATATGCAAAACGCCCGCCGCCGAACGGCGCGGGCGTTTGTATTTTGGTCGGGCTAGCAGGACTTGAACCTGCGACCTTCCGTCCCCCAGACGGACGCGCTACCAAGCTGCGCTATAGCCCGATTGGCGCGTGGATACACTGGTTTTTGCGGCAGGGGCAAGACGTAAAACACCATTCGCCCGGATCAATTTCGCGGGCGCGGGCCAGAGGCCTGTTCCATGCGCTTTGCGATGGCGTCAAGCTGTGCCGTGATCCGTGCAAAGTCGGCGTGTTTGGCGCGCACGTCGGCGGATGTCAGGCGGCGCAAGGGTGCGATCCGCGATGGGGCGGTGGCGATGCCGACGTCCGGTGCGGGGTCTGCGGGCACGTCAGCGCGGATCGCGGGGCGCGGCGGGGACGGAGCGGCGGGCTCTGGTGCGGAAAAGAACTCTGGCTCGGCCACATCGTCCGTCGTGCTGCCCGGCATTTCGGCGGGTATTTCGGGATCATCCTCAAAGGCGGCCTCGGGAAACGGATCGTCCGGCGTGACGGGTTCGGGCAGAAAATCCGGCCTGCGGGCGGCGAGAGGGGCCAGCGGCACGACGTTATCGCCGGGAATCGCCTCTGGCGCCTGGGGGGCTTTGGCAACAACCTCTGGAAGGGGGGGCGCAGCCAAGGGCGCGTCCAGTGCGGGTTCTGCCTCGTATTCGGCGGCGATGATTGTGTCGATCGGCGGGGCCATATCGAGCACATGCTTTACGCCTTCGTCGCGCAGGATTTTCTGAACGCCTTTGATGGTCAGGCCATCGTCGTGCAACAGCTTTTTGATGCCGCCCAACAACAACATGTCGGCGGGCCGGTAATAGCGCCTGCCGCCCGCGCGTTTGACCGGCTTGATCTGGGGGAACTTGCTTTCCCAGAATCGAAGCACATGGGCGGGGCTGTCCAGCCATTCGGCGACTTCGCTGATTGTGCGAAAGGCGTCGCGCGACTTATCCATTGAAAACCGCCACTGTTATCCCTTGTTCCCGTCCGCGACGCGATCTTTCATCAGATGCGACGGGCGGAATGTCAGGACGCGACGGGGGTGGATCGGAACCTCTTCGCCGGTCTTGGGATTGCGGCCGATGCGGGCGGCCTTTTCGCGGACGCTGAAGGTGCCGAACGACGAGATTTTCACCGCCTCGCCTTTGACCAGCGCGTCCGACATATGTGCCAGAACGCTTTCGACCAGACTTGCGGATTCATTGCGCGACAGACCGACTTCGCGGAAGACCGCTTCGCTCAGATCCATGCGGGTTAGTGTTTTTTCACTCATGGTGTCCCCCATTCATTCGGGAAACCATAGGCCCTTGTGAAATTCCGAGTCAATATCAACTACTTGGGGTGCGATGCTAAAGGGGCGTTTACCAGCGTAAAACCACCGATCCCCATGCAAGCCCGCCACCGATCGCCTCTACCACGACCAATTGACCCTGTTTGATCTGGCCGCGTTGCTTGCCGACCGACAGCGCAAGGGGAATCGATGCCGCAGAGGTATTGCCGTGATCCTGCACCGTGACGACCACATTATCCATCGAAAGCCCCATCTTCAGGGCGGTGCCCTTGATGATCCGCAGGTTGGCCTGATGCGGCACGATCCAGTCGACATCGGCAGGGGTCAACCCGGCCTTGTCCAGCGCTGTATGCGCGGTTGCGGCCAGCTTTTCGATCGCGTGGCGAAACACCTCTTTGCCCTGCATCCGCAGAAAACCGGTGGTTTGCGTCGAGGACACGCCGCCGTCGACATAAAGGATGTCGCGGTAGCGACCGTCGGAATTCAGGTCGGTCGACAGGATGCCGCGGTCGGAACTATTGCCTTCTCCCTCTGCCGCCTCGAGGATCAGCGCACCCGCACCGTCGCCGAACAGCACGCAGGTGCCGCGGTCGGTCCAGTCCATCAAGCGGCTGAAGGTCTCGGCGCCGATGATCAGAACGCGCTTGGCCTGACCTGACAGGATCAGCCCGTTCGCATTTGCCAACGCAAACACAAACCCGGCACAAACCGCTTGAATATCAAAGGCATAGCCTTTGGTCATGCCCAGTTCGGCCTGCACGATGGTCGCCACGGCGGGAAAGGTGAAATCGGGGGTAGAGGTGGCGACGATGATCGTGTCGATGTCGTCCGGTTCCAGCCCCGCGTCGGCAAGGGCGGCACGTGCGGCGCGTGTGGCCAGATCTGATGTGGTCTGGCCTTCGGCTGCGAAATGGCGACGCTCGATCCCGCTGCGCGAGCGGATCCACTCGTCAGTCGTGTCTATCATCGCCTCGAATTCGCTATTGGGGACAATGCGGTCGGGCAGGTAGTGGCCCACCCCTGTTACAACAGCGCGTTTGATCATTCGGTATGCCCGTTCCTATCCCCGGTCTCGGGGTCAGTTTGCAAGGGTGCGGCCACAGATGCAAGCCGCGCGGCCAAACGGGACGAGAAATCCGACTGCCCCAGCGTGAAGGCAAGCTTGATCGCGGCGGACACGCCGGTTTCGTCGGCAGATCCGTGTGATTTTACAACCGTGCCCGTCAGGCCCAGAAAAATTCCGCCGTTCACCCGGCGCGGGTCGATGCGTTTGGTCAGCCGCTTGAGCGAGGACAGCGCCAGCAGCGCGGCAATCCGCGACAGGGGCGTGGCGCTGAATGCGTCTTTCAGAAAGTCGCGGATCAGGCCCGCGGTGCCTTCGCCGGTTTTCAGTGCGACGTTGCCGGTAAAGCCGTCCGTGACGATGACGTCGACCCGATTCGATGGAATATCGCCGCCCTCGACGAATCCCACGAATTCAAGCGCGCCTTTGTCGGCGGCGGCGGCAATCAGGTCGTAGGCCTCTTTCAGCTCGGCGCGGCCCTTGTGTTCTTCCGTGCCGACATTCAGCAGGCCGATGCGCGGACGGGACAGGCCAAGGCCGTTGCGGGCGTAAGAGGCACCCATCATTGCATATTGCAAAAGATCGGTGGCGTCGGCGCGGATATCGGCGCCCACGTCCAGCATCACGTTGAAACCGCCGGGATTGCGCGAGGGCCAGAGGCAGGCAATGGCGGGGCGGTTGACGCCGGGCAGCTTGCGCAGGCGCACCATGGACAGGGCCATCAGCGCGCCGGTATTGCCACAAGACACGCAAACAGAGGCATCGCCCTCGCGCACCGCGTCAATCGCGCTCCACATAGAGGTGCCTTTGCCGTGCCGCATGACGTGGCTCGGTTTTTCGTGCATGGTCACAATGCCATCCGCATTGCGGATTTCGCAGCGGTCGATAAGCCCGCGTTTCTTGCCGATCAGCTTGCGCAGCTCGGTTTCAGGGCCGTGCACGATGAACCGGATATCAGGGTTTTTGGACGCGGAACGCGCCATGCCCGCGACAATGACCGCAGGTCCACGATCGCCGCCCATGGCGTCGATCGAGATGATATTGCGCGATTTAACGCGGTCACGGGCACCCGAGCCCTGTTGATCGTGCTCTGACGTCATGGTCCAGGGTGCCTATCGGACGCTTACGCTGCGTCTTCGTCGTCCAGATCAACCTCGGCGACCTGAGCCACGACTTCGCGTGCATCATAGTGGCCGCAAGCACCACAAACGTGGTGGGGACGCTTCAGCTCGCCGCAGCTTGGGCATTCAGCAGGGTTTCCAGCAACGAGAGCATCATGCGAGCGGCGCTGGTTGCGGCGGGACCGCGTAACTTTATTCTGTGGGACAGCCATGTCACAACCTATATATTCGTGGGGCAATTGCCCCTGTTTTCTGAGTCTGGATACCCTTACGCTGTCTTCGGCGCGGCGTCCAACCCATCTTGTAAACGAGGCCGGGAACATACTAAGATTCTGTTCAGGCGCAAGTGGTTTTCTAGTCTGTCGGCGTATCGTCCTTGTTCAGCTTGTCGCGCAAAGCGGACAGACCGGCGAAGGGGAGAGCTTCTTCGTCGCGCATAGGGGTTTTCCCCGGCTCCGTAAAGGCCGCAGTTCCCAATTCAGCGTCTGTTGATCGCGGATAAAGGGGTAAAGCCAGTGCCAGAGCCTCTGTCAGCACCTCTCCGACGTCGATTTCCGTGCCCAGATCCTCGACCGTGTCATCTTCTGGCATCTCGGTTTCGATTTCGATTGCCTCGTTGTCGGTCGGATATTTCGAGACGCCCGTGTAAAGGCGGCTTACGTTTTCCTCCAGGCGGGTGGTGACGGGGTCTGTTGTCAGCACGCAGGGTTGCACAACCGTGGCCCCCAGCGTGGCAACCAGCCGCCAGTCGCGCTTGCCCGCAGGCGCCAATGTGCCTTTGAGGCGCACTTTGCGCAGGGCCAACAGGCCCAGATCCTCGGTCATCCGGGCCAAGGCCGCCGCATCCGGCGCAAGGTCGAACCGTGTCGCCTTGCGCGCGGGCAGGTCGGCCACGCGGAAGATATGCGAGAACGGAATGTCATTTTCGGGGTTTGTCATTGCAATGTGCTTCCATTCTTGAAGTGACGCCGTTCCTTCTATAAGCCGGATACGAGGCATGACGCGACAAGGCAAGAGGGTGGCGATGACACTGGGTGGCATTCGAAAAGGCGGCATGACCATTGCGTTGATGCTGGCACTGGGGGCCTGCGCGGCAACCTTCCGCGATCATGGCTATGCGCCGGATGATGAAACGCTGGACCAGATCGTGGTCGGCGTGGACACCCGCGACACCGTCGCAGAGGTTGTGGGGCAACCGTCCTCGGCCGGTATCCTGAACGAAGGCGGCTGGTATTACGTTTCCAGCCGGTACAGGAATTACACCTACAACGCCCCCGAAGAGATTGACCGTCAGGTTGTGGCGATCACCTTCGATCAGGGCGGCGTCGTCGAGAATGTCGAACGTTTCGGCCTTGCCGAGGGGCAGGTCGTGCCATTGTCGCGGCGCGTGACCGACAGCAATATCAAAGGCACAACCTTTATCCGTCAGCTTTTGGGCAACCTTGGCAGGCTCGATCCGACACAGTTCCTGGGGCGGTAACAGACAGTCGGACCGGTCCCCCGATCGGGTGCTGGTCTATTCCTGTGGCTTGAACTCCAGTGCGGCGCCGTTGATGCAATACCGCAGGCCGGTCGGCGCGGGGCCGTCGGGGAATACATGGCCCAGATGCCCGTCGCACCGGTTGCAATGCACCTCTGTGCGGCGCATGAACCAGCCGTTGTCCTCGCTTTCGCCCACCATATCGCCCTCGACGGGGGCGTAAAAGCTGGGCCAGCCGGTGCCGGATTCGAACTTTGTCGCCTGATCGAACAGATCGGCACCGCAGCCTTTGCACACAAACATGCCGGGCTGTTTCGGGAAGTTATCATGGGTGCCGGCGCGTTCGGTGCCGTGTTGCCGCAAAACCTTGAACGCCTGATCCGGCAGTTGTGCGCGCCACTCGCTTTCGGTCTTTACGATCTTGTCCATGTTTTTCTCCTGTTTTGACGCCTTGCGTACATATACCATCACTATGGTGCCGTTGGGGACTATCTATGCTGCGCATAGGGATCTGCAAGGCAGGAAGGAATGTGTCGGTGTCCAGTTTTCGCAAAGGCCGGTATGTGGCGCGGTTTGCAAAGGGCCAGGCTGATGTCGCGGCGGCGCAAGGTCTGCGGTATCTGGCGTTTATTGAAGGATCGGGGGCCGCCCCGCGCCCTGTTGCGCGCGATACGGATGATTTCGATGCGCTTTGCCGGCATGTGCTGGTCGAAGATCAGGGCACGGGGCAGCTTGTGTGCTGTTTCCGGCTGCTGCCGCTCAGCGGCGGGGCGCGGATCGGCGATAGCTATGCCGCGCAATTTTATGACCTGTCGGGACTGAGGGGATTCGCGGGGAAAATGCTTGAATTGGGCCGGTTCTGCATCCACCCTGCGGTCCGTGACCCTGATATCCTGCGGGTGGCGTGGGGGGCGATGACGCGCTTTGTCGATCAGGAGGGGGTCGAGATGCTGTTCGGATGCTCGTCTTTCCATGGCGCGGAGCCGGCCGCCTATGACGACGCCTTTGCCATGCTGAGCGAGCGCCATCTGGCCCCCGCGCACTGGCGCCCCGGGGTCAAGGCGCCTGCGGTGTTCCGTTTTGCGCAACAGTCGCGCCAGCCGCGTCGTGCTCCGCCCGATGTGAAACGCGCCATGCAGGCGATGCCGCCTTTGCTGCGGACCTATCTGGCGATGGGCGGCTGGGTGTCGGACCATGCCGTTGTGGACCGGGACCTGAACACGCTGCATGTGTTCACCGGACTGGAAATTGCCGCGATCCCGCCCGCACGTGCCAGGCTGCTGCGCATGGTGGCGGAGTAGGGCCGTGGATATTTATAGAACAAAGAAGGGCAAGGCGGGTCTGCCCGCTTGACGAAGGCAGAACGAGCGCATAGCTGGCAGCCATGGCACGCGCACCCCTTCTTCAGCTCTCCGATATCGCCCTTACGTTTGGCGGCGATCCAATTTTTTCAAGCCTCGATCTGGTGGTCCAGCCGGGCGACCGGGTGGCCCTTGTGGGTCGCAACGGGTCTGGCAAGTCGACCCTGATGAAGGTGATGGCCAAGCTGGTGGAGCCCGATGCGGGGTCCCGTGTGGTGCCACCCGGAACTACTGTTGGCTATATGGAGCAGGACCCCGACCTGTCGGGTTTTGCAACGCTTGGCGACTACGCCTCCAGCGGGTTGCCCGCAGGCGAGGATTACCGCGTGGCGATGGTGGCCGAAGGGCTGAAGCTGAACGCCGAAGCCTCGACCGCGACGGCATCGGGCGGCGAGAAACGCCGTGCGGCGCTGGCAAAGCTGTTGGCAGAGGCACCCGACCTGATGCTGCTGGACGAGCCGACGAACCATCTGGACATCGAGGCGATCGCCTGGCTTGAGGCCGAACTGAAGAACACCCGCACCGCTTATGTGCTGATTTCGCACGACCGCGCGTTTTTGCGGGCGCTGACCCGCGCGACACTGTGGATCGACCGTGGGCAGGTCCGGCGGCAGGAGCAGGGATTCGACGCCTTCGAGCTGTGGCGCGACAAGATCTGGGAAGACGAGGACGAACAGCGCCACAAGCTGGATCGCAAGATCAAGGCCGAGGGACGCTGGGCCGTCGAGGGCATTTCCGCGCGGCGCAAGCGCAACCAGGGCCGCGTGCGTGCGCTGGGGGATTTGCGGGCCGAGCGGTCGAACATGATCCGCCGTCAGGGCGCGGCCAGCATGGCGCTGGAGGCGGGGCCTGTGTCCGGCAAGATGGTGATGGAAGCCAAGGGCATCACCAAGGTCTTTGACGGCAAGGTGATCCTGAGCGATTTCTCGATCAGGGTGCAGCGCGGCGACCGCGTGGCGCTTGTTGGTCCGAACGGGGTCGGAAAGACCACATTGCTGAAGCTGTTGACCGGCGAGGTCGCGCCCGACAAGGGCGAGGTCAAGCAGGGCACCAAGCTGGAGATCGCGATCTTTGACCAGAACCGGTCCGCGCTTGATCCCGACCTGAGCCTTTGGGATTCCATGGTGGGTGACCCGGAAATGGGGGTGTCCGGCAAGGCCGATCAGGTCATGGTGCGGGGACAGCCCAAGCATGTTGTGGGCTATCTGAAGGAATTTCTGTTCGACGAACGTCAGGTGCGCGCACCTGTGCGGTCGCTGTCGGGCGGGGAAAAGGCGCGGTTGTTGCTGGCCAAGATCATGGCTCGCGAATCCAACCTGCTGATCCTTGACGAACCGACGAACGATCTGGACGTTGAAACGCTGGACCTGTTGCAGGAGCTTTTGGGCGACTATGCCGGAACCGTCCTGCTGGTCAGCCACGACCGCGACTTTCTTGACCGCGTCGCCACCACCACCATCGCGATGGAAGGGGACGGCAACGCCACGGTCTATGCCGGGGGCTGGTCCGATTATCAGGACCAGCGCGGCGAGGTGCGGGCCGAGATGTTGCGTTCCAGATCGGGGGGCGCAAAGTCCGGCACGGGGGCTGGCGCGAAGCCGGAGAAATCCGGTCTGTCGTTCACTGAAAAGCACCGTCTGGACGCACTGCCCGCGACGATTGCCAAGCTGGAGGCGGAAATCGCCAAGCTGGAAGAGTTCATGATGGACCCCGACATGTTCACCAAGGAGCCGGTCAAGTTCCAGAAGGCGACGGATGCCTTGGTCGAGCGGCACAACGCGCTGTCGGATGCCGAAGAGGAATGGCTGGCGCTGGAAGAAAAGGCGGCAAGCTAAGTCCTGTCGCGCCTATCCGCCCGCGCCGAATGATCGGACCGCGTTCTGCTTTGCAAACGCGGCCCCGGGGTGTTCGGTGAGGCCAAAGCTCCAATCAGGCGAAAGCCCCTTTAGGCGGCGGTCGGGTGCAGCGCGGGGGTATATCCGGCGCGCAACACCTCGACGGTCGGGCGCGGTGTCAGAACGGTGCCATGCCCCGCGATGGCAACAGGCGCCCCGTAGCCCGACATGGCAAAGGGGCGCAGCGCCCCGCCCGTGATCAGATGCGGCAGGTTTGTGCCGTCGGGCACCACAAAGCAGCCTGCGGGCAGATCCGCGATCCTTGCGGAATATGTCAGTTTGATGCGCAATCGCGGCACCGCGCGGGCCCTGTGCAGCGCGGTGTCCATATCGGCGGCCTTGCCGGTTTGCGCGACCGCGTGGCGCCAGCAGTGGCGAAAGGCGGTGTAGGCGGATCGTCTGCATTCGGCGCAGGGGCGGTGACCGGCGGCCAGCGCCACGGCCTCGTCCAGAAAGAACAGTTCAGTATAGCGGTGCGGTGCCATCAGCGGGCGGCGGCGGCTCTTGAACGACAGCAGGCAGGTGACCCAGTTCTTGTGCCGCCAAGGGTGCAGAATCTGCCCTGCCGCGTCGTGCAATATGCCGCGATTGCCCATGAACAGGCCCCGCGCGGGGTCTGCGATGATCTGCCCGTCGGGCGTCACCCGGTTCCGGCGCGGGGCGGCATGGGTCACGGGGCCAGCCGGATCGGAAATCTGGCGCGGATTTCGGCGTCAAGATCGGGGGCGAAGGCGGCTGCGGCGGGTTCCGCAAGGATCTTTTCCTTCCGCGCCGTCGCGTTGCGCAACAAATCGGGCTTGCCCTTTTCCACCCATTCCTTGGGCGAGGTCCGGTCACCAAGGGCGGGATAGATGTATTCTGTCTGCATCATGCTTAGCGTTTGGTCTGTGCCCAGGTAATGGCCCGGCCCGCCAAGACAGGTGGCGCGCATGACGTCCAGACTTGTGGTGTCGTCGTTCACCTCTATTCCGCGCACACAGCGTTGGGCCTGCCCCAACAGATCGTCGCCCAGAATAAGCGATTCCATGCAAAACCCCAGAAGGGACGCGTGCATGCCTGCCGCCTCGTAGACCAGATTGAGGCCCGCCAGCCCCGCCATCACGTTGGATATGCCCTGTTCCCAGCCAGCCTGCATATCGGGCAGCTTGGCGTCGGCGATGCCCGCCGCAGCCCCGCCCGGAATGCCGTAGAACCGGTGCATCTGGGCGCAGCCTGCGGTCAGCAATGCCTGTTCGCCCGATCCGCCCGACATCGCGCCGGTGCGCAGGTCCGACACGAAGGGCCATGTGCCGAATATCGTCGGATACCCCGGCGAGATCGCGTTGACATAGACGATGCCCGCCAGACATTCGGCAACCGCCTGCACGATGGCGCCCGCGATGGGGGCGGGGGCGGTGGCACCCGCTTGCCCTGCGGACAGCAAAAGGACCGGCATGCCCGCCTTGATGCATTCCTCCATTACGCGGCAGCTTTCGGTCGCGAATTTCATCGGTGGCACGACAAAGCAGTTCGAGTTCGACACGAAAGGCCGCGCCCGCCATGCCGTTTCGCCCCCCGCGATGGTGTGCAGCAGGTCGATGCAGCCCTTGACGTAATCGGGGTCGGTGAACGAGGTGCCGACGTGTTTTGTGGTGCCCCGGCAGCAGGCGTACAGCGTGTTCAGGTCCATTTCGAAATTGTCGGGGATGTCGCGGCAGACCATCGGGCGCTGAAGGAAATGGATGTTGTCCAGCTGATCGGCGATGCGGGCCGCGTCGAACAGATCCTGCACGGTGGACTCGCGGTAGGTGCGCCCTTCGACATCGACCACATGCACCGCGGCCCCCGCCGTACCGTAATAGACGCGTGCGCCGGTGACATCCATGTCGTGGCGCGGATCGCGGCCATGCAGGGTCAGATCGTGGCAGGACTTGGCCAGCATATCCTCGACCAGTGCACGCGGGAACCGCAGGCGGTTGTCCGGCCCCAGAACGGCACCGGCCGCCACCATATAGGCAACGCCGGTTTCGGGCGCATCGGCAAAGCCGATTTCCTCGAGCGCGCGCAGGGCGGCCTCGTGGATGCGGGCGACATCGGCGTCGGACAGGGGGCGATAGGTGCCGCCGACCATGCCGGGGCGCACGGGGCGGATATCCTGCGCCAGGGGGGCGGATCTGAGGGCGTGGCGCGCGGCGCGGCCTCCAGCACGACGGGTGTTATTCGTTGGAGCGTTCATGGACACAACCTTTGGATTAGTGGGAACAGGGCGAGAGCTGTGTTAATGTCCCAACGGGCCGCCCCGCGCGGCCCGACCCCGTTCTGCACCGATGGTGCGGACGACAAGTGCGATAATCCAGTTTGTTCCGACCATCTGCGTTCTCCTGATGGTCAAAGAATTGTGGCGATTAAATAGGCTGTCTTGTCTGATTACGTCCGAATGTCGCATTTGAACTTTCTGTGATCGGCTGGTTCCAGCCGATAGTCCGAGTAAAAAAGTGTTTTTGAGCAATAACTTGCCGGAACTTCCATCACGAAAAAGAGAGGCCCTTGTCTCGGAACTTTTTTAGCCTTTGTTGGTTGTATCGGCACAGGCTCGCAAATGGGTCTGGTCGACGCGACCGAGCAATGAAAAGGAATACACCATGAAATTCTATACCCTTACAGCAGCCGCAGCATTGATGGCCGCTCCCGCATTCGCAGGCAACATGACCGCCCCCGTCATCGAGCAGCCCGTTCCTGTAGCCGCCGCACCTGTGACCTATGGCAGCGACTGGACCGGCGGTTACATCGGTGCCCAACTTGGCTACGGCGATTTTTCAGCCGGCGCAGCCTCGGGTGACGGCGTTCTTGGCGGTCTTCACGCCGGTTACAACTATGATTTCGGCACAGTGGTTCTGGGCGGCGAAATCGACTATGACGCGACAGACATTGATCTGGGCGCCGGCGCGAATGTTGACAGTGTCGCACGTTTGAAAGCCAAACTGGGCTACGACATGGGCAACACGCTGATCTACGCGACAGCCGGTGGCGCACGCGCTGAAACGTCGTTGGGTACAGACAACGGCTACTTCGGCGGTGTTGGCCTGACCTACAAGATGACCGACACAATCTCTGTCGGTGGCGAAATCCTTGGCCACAAGTTTGACAACTTCAACAGCACGGGCACGGATGTAGACGCAACCACAGCCACAGTGCGCGTATCCTACAACTTCTGAGATCTATAAAAAATCGCACGCCGGTCCTGTGATCGGCGTGCGTTCCCTACCACTTGCCCGATGCACCGCCACCGGATGAACGGCCACCGCCGAATGAGCCGCCGCTGCCACTGCCCGTGCTGCGGGTTCTGACGGGGATGATGCTGACCCGGCGGTCATCGTAGTCACATTGGTCGCATGTCACGCCGCGCCGTCGCTTGCCCTCTGCGTCAAGGGTGGCGTTTTCCAGCACCTCGTCGTGCTGTGACAGGCTGTGACGCCCGCAATTCGGGCAGCGCCGCAACCGCGTTCTGATTTTCCCCAGGACGCCGCTTGCCGCCAGAAACATCAATGCCAGAAATCCGAAAAACGCCCCCGCGACCAACATGATCTCCGTGTTGTCCTGTCCGGGTGCGTCGGGGATGTCAGACAGCTGTACCGCCTGCTTTTGCGCCAGCGGAATTGCCAGACGGTCGATGATCATCGCCAGACCGGCCTCTATTCCGTCCTGATAGCGGTCCTTGCGGAAGGCGGGCAGGAACTGCGTGTCGATCACCCGCTGCGCCAGCCCGTCATAAACCGGCGGATAGGCCGCCCCAAGGGCCACGCGCATCTCGCGGTCCTGCACGGCCACAAGGATCAGGATGCCATTGTTGGCGTCCACATTGCCGATGCCCCAGTCGTTGAACAGCGCCTTGGCGAAGCTCTCGATCGAGGGGCTGTCGCCGTAATCGGACCGGCGGTCTATGGTCAGAACGCTGACCTGCACGCCGTGGCTGGCCTCCAGCGCCTGTTCCGCCGCCGTGATCCGCGCCTCGGCGGCGTCATCCAGCACGTCTGCATAGTCGTTGACGTAGATGTTGGAATAGGACGGAAAGCCCTGCGCCAGAACCGTGGCCGGGATGATCCACAGCAGACAGGCGATGACGTATTTCATAAAGACCTCGTTAAGTGGCTTTGGCGGTTAAATCTTTCAAAACCTGCGGGATCATCATGACATCTTCGCGGGTGCAGTCAAATTGTCCGACCTGCACCCGGATCACGAACTGGCCCGCGTGGCGGGTCTGGGTCAGGTAGATCCGCCCGTCGTTGTTGATCCGCTCCAGTAACGCGGCGGTGTCTGCGTCACTGTCGTTGTAGCGGAAGGTGAACAGGGACAGGACGCAGGGCGTGGTGATCCGGATGCCGGGCAGGGCGGACACGGCCTGTTCCGCCTCTGCAGCCCAAGCCACATGGTTGCGGATGCGCGCCCGCAGCCCCGACAACCCGTAGGCGCGCAGGGTGAACCACAGCTTCAGCGCGCGAAAGCGGCGGCCCAGCGGCACGGTCCATTCGTTGTAATTGACCGGCTCTGCCTGACCTTGGGTGTCCAGATAGGCCGGACGCAGGCCAAGGGTCTTGATCTGCGGGCGCGGGTCGGCAATGAACTGCACGGCGCAATCGAACTGCACCCCCAGCCATTTATGCGGGTTGAACACGATGCTGTCGGCGCCGTCGATCCCCTGCCAAAGCGGGCGGAATTCGGGGCAGATCATCGCACTTCCCGCCCAGGCGGCGTCGACATGGGTGTAAAGCCCGTGGGTTCTGGCGACGGCCAGACAGGCGGCGATGTCGTCGGTTGCGCCAATAGAGGTGCCGCCGACGCATAGGATTACGCCCGCAGGCACAAACCCCGCCGCCTGGTCGGCGACAATCGCGGCGGCCAGCGCATCCGGGTCCATCGCGTGGTCGGCGCGCGTCTGCACCTTGACCAGATTGTCCTGCCCGATGCCCGCGATCCGCGCCGCCTTGTCGACAGAGCTGTGGGTTTCGGCGCTGGCGTAAAGGCGCAGGCGGGGCTGGTCCGACAGGCCCTGAAGGTTGCCGCGCCAGTCCAGCGCCCGCTCTCGCATGGTCAGAACCGCCGACAGGGTGGCGGTTGTCGCGCTGTCGTGGATCGTGCCGGTAAAGCCGTCCCGCAACCCAAGCGCCTGCCGCAGCCAGTCGATCATCACCTGTTCGATCTCGGTTGCGGCGGGCGCGGTCTGCCACAACATCGCCTGCGCCGCGATGGCGTTCGCCAATTGTTCGGCCAGCATCGACGCGGGCGAGGCATTTGCGGGGAAATAGGCGAAAAAGCGGGGGTGCTGCCAATGGGTCAGCGCGGGCGGCACGATGGTTTCGAAGTCACCGAAAATGGCCTCCATCGGTTCGGGGTCTTCGGGGGGATGCGCGGGCAGTTTCGCGGCGGTTTCGCCAAGGGCCGTCTGCGCCCGGACCGGGTGCTGGCGCAGGGTCCGGTGGTAGTTTGCGGCCCAGTCGGCAGCGCGCGCGGACCAATAGGGAAGGTCGTCGTGGTTCATGTGCGGCGCCTTTTCAGAGAGTATTTAAGGAACAAAGTAGAAGGCAGGGGCGCATCGGCGGTGTCGCCCGCTATTCAGGCGGACCGACATCGGTGGGGGTCACCGGATCAACCCTTGGGCAAAGGCGACAAGGCGGGTCAGCGCCGCCTCGAACCGGTCGTCGTCGATGGTCATGGCGACGCGGATATGGCCCGCCGCCGACCGGCCGAAGCTTTCGCCGGGCATCACCGCGATCTGTTCGGCATCCAGCAGCGCGTTGGCAAAGCCCTCTCCGGTCAGTCCCGTGGCGCGGATGTCCAGCATCAGATACATCGCGCCGTCGCTGGGCACGGACCGCACGGCGGTCTGCCCCGCCAGAACCCGTTGCGCCAGATCGCGGCGGCGGCGGAAGGGCGCGCCGACCTCGTCCTCTAGCCAGGGGCCCTGATCGAGCGCGAAAAGCGCGGCATCCTGAATATAGCCCGGAACGCCGTAGGTCGTGTGGGTGGCAAGGTTGGTCAGATGGGTGATCACCGCCTCCGGTGCGACGATCCAGCCGATGCGGCTGCCGGTCATGGCGTGGGATTTGCTCATCGAACCGATGACAAGTGTGCGATCGGCCATGCCCGGCAACGCGCGGGGACTGATGTGGTCAGAGGCCCAGACCTGGGTGTCATAGACCTCGTCCGAGATCAGCCAGAGGTCGTGATCGCGGCAGACCTGCGCGATGCCGTCCAGCGTGTCGCGGGTGTAGATCACGCCGGTGGGATTGTTGGGCGAGTTGATCAGCAACGATCTGGCGCCCCTGGCTGCCGCCGCGATGTCGCGCGCGCGGGGCTGGAAATCATCCTCTGCACGGGTTTGCACCGGTTTCGGCACAGCCCCGATGCCCCGGATCGTGCCGGGGTAGGTGGCATAATAGGGGTCGAGGAACAGCGCGGTGTCGCCCTCGTCGCAGACCGCCAGATGGGCGGCGAACAGCGCCGCCTGTCCGCCGGGCGTGATCAGCACATTGGCGGGCGTTGTCGGCACGCCGGTGCGGGCCTGAACCCGCGCGGCCACGGCGGTGCGCAGGGCCAGCGTTCCGGGCACCATCGCATAGCCCGTGTGGCCCGATGTCGCCGCCTTGTGCATCGCGTCAAGGATCGCGGGATGGGTGCGGATGTCATGTTCCCCGATCGTCAGTTCCAGCACCGCAATGCCATCTGCGATCATCCGGCGGGCGCGGTAGAACACGTCCCATCCGTCCGATCCGCCGCCGGTGATATTGGTGATACGATGCGAGATTTCCATGGTGCCTCCGGTCAATTCCGCCGCACGCGACCATGATTTGCCGCGCGTGTCAAACGGCGATCGGTGATACGGTCCATTGCCGGATGGAATGGATGCTTGGCAGGGGGCATGCGCCTTGCTATGAAGCGGGTATGAGAACCGTAACCCGCATCATTCCCTGCTGCATTATCCGCTGACATCCCCTGCGGGCCGTTCTTCTGTTTCCAAAAACAACCGAAGTTGCTAAGCCCGCCGCGACAGCGCGCGAGGACACCATGGCCGAGATCAAGCTTTACAACACCCGCACCCGTTCCAAAGAGGTCTTTGCCCCCTTGGATCCCGAAAACGTGCGGATGTATGTCTGCGGCCCCACGGTCTATGACCGCGCCCATATCGGCAACGCGCGCCCGGTGATCGTGTTCGACGTGCTGTTCCGCCTGCTGCGCCATGTTTACGGCCCCAAACACGTCACCTATGTGCGCAATTTCACCGATGTGGACGACAAGATCAATGCACGGGCGGCGCAAAGCGGGCGCTCTATTTCCCAGATCACCGCCGAGACCACGCAATGGTTTCTGGACGATATGGCCGAGGTCGGCGCGCTGGAGCCGAACCTGATGCCCCGCGCCACCGCCTATATCCCGCAGATGATCACCATGATCGAAGACCTGATCACCAAGGGCCACGCCTATGAGGCGCAAGGCCATGTGCTGTTCGACGTGCGGTCCTATGCGGCCTACGGCAAGCTGTCGGGGCGATCGATCGACGACATGATCGCCGGCGCGCGGGTCGAAGTGGCGCCCTACAAGCGCGATCCGATGGATTTCGTGCTGTGGAAGCCGTCCGACGATGCGACGCCGGGGTGGGACAGCCCCTGGGGGCGCGGGCGGCCGGGCTGGCACATCGAATGTTCCGCCATGGCCTATGAACTGCTGGGCGAGAGTTTCGACATTCACGGCGGCGGCAACGACCTGACCTTTCCGCACCACGAGAACGAGATCGCGCAAAGCTGCTGCGCCCACCCCGAGGGCCGGTTCGCCAACGTCTGGATGCACAACGAGATGGTGCAGGTCGAGGGCAAGAAGATGTCCAAAAGCCTGGGCAACTTCTTTACCGTGCGCGATTTGCTGGATCAGGG
Organism: Pseudogemmobacter sp. W21_MBD1_M6; assembly: GCF_052119585.1. NCBI lineage: Bacteria > Pseudomonadati > Pseudomonadota > Alphaproteobacteria > Rhodobacterales > Paracoccaceae > Pseudogemmobacter > Pseudogemmobacter sp. W21_MBD1_M6. Next base: position 45,620 of record NZ_JBGQOJ010000002.1, read on the forward strand.
CGTGCCGGGAGAGGTGATCCGGTTCGTGTTCCTGAGCACCCATTACCGCAAGCCGATGGACTGGACGGATGAAAAGGCGGCGGGTGCCGAAAGCAAGTTGGACGACTATTTACGCTCGGTTGATCTCTATGGTGATCTTGATGCCGCGCGCATTGCCGCACCGGATCAAGGCATCATCGACGCACTTTCAGACGACCTGAACACTCATGGTGCGCTCATGGGACTTGAATGGATGGCCAACCATGCCCAGGGCACTAAATTAGCTGCGAATTTGGTGTTTCTGGGATTTTATAGCTTTGAACAGCTCGAAGCGAAGATCGACGAAATCAGAGCCGGAAAATTATTACTTATCCCGCTTGGCAACGCTTTGCAGGCAGCGCGGGCAAGGGCGATGGAGACCAAGGATTTTTCGGTCGTGGACGAGATGAAGGACAAATTGTCGAACGCAGGCGTTCTGGTCAAAATGTCGAAAGCGGGCGTAGAGTTGGAGCCGGGGCCGAATTTTAATGCGGCGGAACTCGAGACCCTCAAATGACCAAAGACCGCCTTTACCTTTACGACACCACGCTGCGCGATGGCCAGCAGACGCAGGGCGTGCAGTTCTCGACGCCGGAAAAGCACACCATCGCGGCGGTGCTCGATGGTCTTGGCATTGATTATATCGAGGGCGGTTGGCCGGGCGCGAACCCGACGGATTCAGAGTTTTTCAACGAGGCACCGCAGTTCAACAATGCGATCTTCACCGCGTTTGGCATGACCAAGAGGTCGGGGCGGTCTGCGGAAAACGACGATGTGCTGGCGGCGGTGATGAACGCGGGCACGCCTGCGGTCTGTCTGGTCGGCAAGACCCATGATTTCCACGTGACCACGGCGCTTGGGATCACGCTGGACGAGAACATCGAGAATATCGCGGCCTCGGTCAGACATATCGTCGCCTCTGGCCGCGAGGCGCTGTTCGATGCGGAACATTTCTTTGACGGGTATAAATCCAACCCCGACTACGCGATCAAGGCCGCCAAAGCCGCCTTTGACGCAGGCGCGCGCTGGGTTGTGCTGTGCGACACCAACGGTGGTAGCCTGCCGCCAGAGGTGACCCGCGCCACCCGCGCCGTGATCGCGGCGGGCATTCCGGGGGATCACATCGGCATCCACACCCATAATGATACCGAACACGCCATCGCCAACAGTCTGGCCGCCATCGACGCGGGCGCGCGGCAGGTGCAGGGCACGTTGAACGGGCTGGGAGAGCGCTGTGGCAATGCCAACCTGACCGCGCTGATCCCGACCCTGCTGCTGAAAGAGCCCTACGCCAGCACGCTGGCCACCGGGGTTACGCGGGATGCGCTTGCCACATTGACCCGCGCCAGCCGCCTGCTGGACGAGATCCTGAACCGCGTGCCGACCAAGACGGCGGCCTATGTCGGGGCCAGCGCCTTTGCCCATAAGGCGGGGCTGCATGCCAGCGCGATCCTGAAAGACCCTGCCACCTACGAACATGTCGATCCGGGGCTGGTGGGCAACGCCCGCATCATTCCGATGTCCAATCAGGCGGGGCAGTCGAACCTGCGCAGCCGTTTGGCGGATATGGGGCTTTCGGTGGCGACGGGCGATCCGGCCCTTGCCCGCATTCTGGACGTGGTGAAAGAGCGCGAGGCGCAGGGCTATTCCTATGACACCGCGCAGGCCAGCTTTGAACTGGTCGCGCGGGGCGAACTGGGGCAATTGCCCAATTTCTTCGAGGTCAAGCGCTACCGCGTGACGATCGAGCGGCGCAAGAACAAATACAACAAGATGGTCAGCCTGTCCGAGGCGGTTGTTGTGGTCAAGGTGGGCGGCGAAAAGGTGCTGTCCGTGTCCGAAAGCATGGATGAAAACGGCAGCGACCGCGGTCCGGTGAACGCACTGTCCAAGGCGCTGGCAAAGGATCTGGGCCCCTATCAGTCGATCATCGACGATATGCGGCTGGTGGATTTCAAAGTGCGGATCACCAATGGCGGCACCGATGCCGTGACCCGCGTGATCATCGACAGCGAAGACAGCAAGGGGCGGCGCTGGTCGACTGTCGGGGTCTCTCCGAATATCGTGGACGCCTCGTTCGAGGCGCTGCTGGATGCGATCAACTGGAAACTGATCCGCGATGCGGGGGCGGCGTAAAGGTGAGTATTTTTGCCGAGAAGAATGGGGCAGGGCGCGATGGACCTTGACGCCTGCGCAGCGCTGGTGGAGCGCGCCGATCCTGACCGGTTCTTGTCGGCGATGGCGTCAAGGCCCGCCGCGCGCGCGGTCCTGTTTCCGCTTTACGCCTTCAACATCGAGGTCGCCCGCGCCCCTTGGGTGACGGCAGAGCCGATGATCGCCGAGATGCGCCTGCAATGGTGGCGCGACGCGCTGGACGAGATCGGCACCGGCAAGACCCCGCGCAAGCACGAGGTGGTGACGCCGCTGGCGGATATTCTGGACGAGGAGGCCTGCGGCGTGCTGGACGGTCTGGTCGCGGCGCGGCGCTGGGACATCTACAAAGACCCGTTCGAGGGCGCGGCGCATTTCGACGCGTATATCAACGCGACCTCTGGCGGGTTGATGTGGACGGCGGCGCGATTGTTGGGCGCGCGCGATCCGGCACCTGTGCGCGATCTGGCCTATGCGGCGGGCGTTGCCAACTGGTTGCGCGCGATCCCCGAGCTTGAGGCGCGCGGGCGTTTCGCACTGGTCGATGGCAGCCCCGAGGCGATCCGTGATCTGGCCGAAGACGCGCTGGCGCGACTGGACCGCGCCCGCAAGGCCCGTGGCGCCGTGCCCCTGTTGGCAACGCCTGCGCTATTGGCGGGCTGGCGTGCGGCGGCGACGTTGAAAGCGGCGCGCGATGTGCCCTGGCGCGTGGGCGAGGGCAAGCTGGGCGAAAGCGAGTTCCGGCGCAAGGCCGCGCTTCTGGTTCGCAGCATGACAGGCCGCTGGTAGTTTCTTTGTTCTATAGATATCCAGAACCCTAGGCTTCGGCAGGGCGCAGCGTCAGCCAGATCAGCGCACCGCCTGCCAGCGCCAGAAGCGGCACCATCGCCAGGTTCACCGCCGTCCAGCCATGCACCACATCGCCGCCCGAGCAGTTCATCAACCCGCCAGACGCCAGCGATGCAACAGTCACGCAGCCAAAGACGATCAGGTCGTTCAGGCCCTGCATCCGGCCACGCTCATGCGGGTCGTGCGCCCCGGCCAGCATCGAGGTCGCGCCGATAAAGCCGAAGTTCCAGCCGATGCCCAAAAGGATAAGCGCCGCGAAAAAGTTCAACTGGCTGACCGGATGGTCTGCGGTGCCTGTCAGGTCGACCCCGATCAGGGCAGCCATTCCCGCCAGCGCCAGAATGGCAAGCCCTGTGGCCACGATCCGCTCTACCCCGAACCGCGCGATCAGGTGTCCGGTAAAGAACGACGGCGCAAACATCGCCAGCACATGGGCGGTGACGACATCGGCAGCTGTTGCCTTTGAAAAGCCGCAGCCGACGACGGCAAGCGGCGTCGAGGTCATCACAAGGTTCATCAGCGCGTATGACACCATGGCGCAGATCACCGCGACCGCGATGCGGGGGGTGCGCAGCAGCTCCATCCGGGTGCGGCCGCGCGGGGCATCCACCGCAGGTTTCGGCGGGGTCGGGATGTCGACCAACAAGAACAGGCCCATGCCCAGCACGTTGATCGCCATTGCCACCAGATAGGTGCCCAGAAACGGAACCACAAAGAAATCGACCGTTACTTTGACCAGTTGCGGCCCGATAAAGGCCGAGATCAGCCCGCCGGCCATGACATAGGAAATCGCCTTGGGGCGGAACGCGTCGGTGGCGGTGTCAGCGGCGGCAAAGCGGTAAAAACCCTGTGCTGACATGTAGATACCGGTCATGAAGCTGCCCAGAAGGAACAACCAGAAATTGCCGAAGTAAAGCGCCGCAGCCCCGATCAGGCTGCCGCAAAGGCCGCCCGTGGCGCCGATGAAGAACCCCGTGCGCCGCCCGCGCGACTGCATGACATTCGACAGCCAGGGTGCCGTCGTCATCGACCCGAACACGATCATCGAGATCGGCAGGGTGGCCAGGCAGGCGATGGGCGACATGCTTTGTCCGGCGAGGCCGCCGATCACGAAAATCATGGTGATCTGGCTGCCCAGAATGGCTTGGGCTGCGACTAGAACGGCGACATTGCGCTTTGCGCGGCGATCATCGGTAACAGTGGTCATGCGCTAGGCCCGTGTCCTTTAATGTGATGTCACATGGGTATCCTTGGGATCGGGAACTGCCAATAGCAATCAGGGTAATTATTCAAATTCTATAATATGAGCGAAAGACCCGCTGGCCGATCCCTGGATCAGCCCCATGTCGGGCAGGGCGGTTCCGGCTGCGTCGCGGGCCTTGAACAGGGGCTGGCCCTTGGCATGAAGCGTCGTCGCATAATGGAATTCATGCGCCTTCAACGCGCCTGCAAAGGGGCCGCCAAGTGATGTCAGGTCGCGGTAACCAAGGTGCAGCTTGCGGCGGGCAAAGCTGGTGGCAAGCGGCAGCAGGCCCAGCATGTCATGGGCGGTTCCATCGGCGTCGATCAGAACCTCGCCCAGGGTCATGTAGCCGCCGCATTCGCCGTAGACCTGCGTGCCATTGGCGGCGGCTGACCGGACCGAGGCGGTGAACCGCACCGCACCGGCCAGCGTTCCCGCGTGCAGTTCCGGATAACCGCCGGGCAGATAGATCAGGTCGGCATCGGGCGCGGGTTGGTCTGACAGGGGCGAGAACGCGGTGATCTCGGCCCCTGCGGCGTGCCAGTCATCCAGCAGATGCGGATAGGCAAAGGCGAAGGCGGCGTCGCGGGCGATGGCGATCCGCTGTGCCGGTGGCGCGGTTCGGGGGGCGGTTCTGGCCGCGGTGGCGGCGGGCAAAGGTTGCGCCAGACGGCACAGCCCGTCCAGATCGACTGCCGCAGCCACAAGCGTTGCGGCGCGATCCAGAAACGCCTCCAGGTCGGGGCGTTCCTGTGCCTGAACCAAACCCAGATGCCGCGAGGGATGCGACAGGTCCGCCTGGCGGTGCACCGCCCCCAGAACCGGCAGGCCAAGCGGCGCAAGGGCCGCACGCAACATGTCCTCGTGGCGGGCAGAGCCGACGTTGTTCAGGATCAGCGCGGCCACATGAACCGAAGGGTCGTGTCGCGCAAACCCCGCCACAAGCGGCACAATCGACTGCGCCATTCTGGCGGCATCAACCACAAGGACCACGGGCAGCGACAGGATGCGGGCCAGATCGGCGGTGGCCCCCTTGCCCGTGGGCGGTGCGCCGTCGAACAGGCCCATCGCGCCCTCGATCAGCAGCAGTCCCTCGGTCCTTGCCAACGACCGGATCCGGTCGGGCGACATTGCCCAGGCGTCAAGGTTCAGGCAGGGCAGTCCGCAGGCCGCCTGATGGAACCGCGGATCAATATAGTCGGGGCCGGATTTCGCGCCGCGCACTGCGATGTCGCGGTTGCGCAGGGCGCGCAGCAGGCCAAGGGTCAGGGTCGTCTTGCCGCTGCCCGAGGCCGGGGCGGCAAGGATCAGACCCGTGCTCATCGCGCTTCGGCGGGGCGGCCACGGTCCAGCGGATCAAGGTTGCGCGGGGGGTGTCCGGTCGCCTGTCCCTGCCAGTCCAGCACCTGCCGCATCAGCACCGATCGCCCGACGCAGATGATCGCGGGCGGTTCCACCCGACTGGCTGCGATGTCATCGACGATGGTGCCAAGGGTGGTTTCCAGCACATGCTGGTCGGGGGTGGTGGCCGAGGTCACAACGGCGCAGGGCTCTGTCGCGGGGCGGCCTGCGGCCAATAGATCTGCGGCGATACGGGCGATGTGTTTTATCCCCATATAGATCACGATCACCTGAGAACCCTTTGAAATTGATGGCCAATCAAGGGACGATGGTGCATTGCCGCTTTGGTCGTGTCCGGTGACAAAGGTCACCGACTGGTTCACGTCGCGGTGCGTCACGGGGATGCCCGCATAGGCCAATCCGCCGATGCCCGCCGAAATGCCGGGGATGATGCGGATCGGGATACCGTGCTGCACAAGGGTCTGCGCCTCTTCGCCGCCGCGCCCGAAGACGAACGGATCGCCGCCCTTTAGCCGCAACACGCGCTTGCCTGCGCGGGCCAGATCGACCAGTTGCAACGAAATATCGCGCTGGATTGCCGACGGCTTGCCGCCGCGTTTGCCTGCGTAGATCGCCTCGGCGCCGGGTTTGGCCCAGGCCAGAATATCGGTCTGCACCAGCGCGTCATAAACAATGACATCCGCCTGTTGCAGCGCGTTCAGGGCGTGCAGGGTCAACAGGCCCGGGTCGCCGGGGCCGGCCCCGCACAGCCAGACCCAGCCGGGGGTCAGGACGGGCCATTGGCCACTGTTGATTGTGACGGGAAGGGAAAGTGAGTCGCTCATGCCCCCTTATGGACCGAAGCCGCGGCTGCGAAAAGACGAAGAGCGACGCAAGATGGTGGATTGGCGTCGCCGGGCGTGGTGCCTATAGTCGCGGCATGAGCCGTAAACCTGACCAAGATTTGCGACGTGGCTGGACCACGGGCGCTTGCGCCACCGCCGCCACCAAGGCGGCGCTGATGGCGTTGTGGGGCGGCGCGTTTCCCGACCGCGTGCAGATCGTGCTGCCAAAGGGCGAAACGCCGGAATTCGAGGTGGTGAACGCCGCCAGAGGGCACGGCTGGGCCGAGGCGGGGATCGTCAAGGATGCGGGCGACGACCCCGATGTGACCCATGGCGCGACCATCATGGTGCGTGTCACGGCGTCACAGGGCGGCGTTGTGTTCCGTGCAGGCGGGGGCGTGGGAACGGTGACGAAACCGGGCCTGCCGATCGCGGTGGGCGAGCCCGCGATCAACCCGGTGCCGCGGCAATTGATGGCCGCAGTGGTCGAGGAGATGGCCGATCTTTACGGCACATCCCCCGATGTCGAGATCACCGTGGGTATTCCGGGCGGTGCTGCGATCGCGTTGAAAACCTGGAACCCGAGGTTGGGCATTGTCGGTGGCTTGTCGGTGCTGGGCACCACGGGCGTCGTGCGGCCATTTTCCTGTGCGGCCTGGATCGCCTCTATCCACCGCGGCATCGACGTGGCGCGGGCGGGTGGGCAGACCCATGTTGCAGGCTGCACGGGGGCCACGTCGGAACGGGTGGTGCAAGGGCTGTACGGGCTGCCCGATCACGCGATGCTGGACATGGGTGATTTTGCGGGCGGGTTGCTGAAATATTTGCGGAAGAACCCCGTGGCGCATATCACCATTGGTGGCGGGATCGGCAAGATCACCAAGCTGGCGCAAGGCGCGGTTGATTTGCATTCGGGCCGGTCGCAGGTGGATTTCGGCGCCTTGGGCCGGATGGCCGTAGCGGCTGGATTGCCGGATGTTAGTTGCGCGAACACTGCCTTGGAAGCGATTGAAGTTGCAGGAAAACCATTGGCGGCATTGATTGCGGATCAGGCACTTTTTGCTGTGCGGAAGCTGTTGCGGGACGCGCCGGTTGCGGCGGATATCGTGATCATCGACCGCGCGGGCGGGATTCTGGCAAGGGCGGGGGCATGAGGCTTTTGTTGCTGGCCGGATCGGGCGAGGCGCGGGTGTTGTCGCGGGAATTGGCCGCGATGCAGGGCGTCGAGGTGATCGCATCGCTTGCCGGGGCCACGCGGGCGCCGGCCAGGCTGGAAATTCCGACCCGTACTGGCGGCTTTGGCGGCGAAGCAGAACAAGAGGAGTATTTAAAGAACAAAGTGATAGAGGCCGTTGTTGATGCAACCCATCCGTTTGCGGCCCATATCTCGCAGCGCACGGCGATGATCTGCGCGCGGCTGAATATTCCCTATCTTCAGGTGCTGCGGCCCGAATGGGTGCCGACGGCGGCGGACAACTGGGTGATGATCGGGGACGAGGCCGAGGCGGCGTCGCATATCCCTGTCGGGGCCAGAGTGTTTCTGGCGACGGGGCGGCAAACGCTGGCGCAGTTTTCGAACCTTGCGGGGCGGCACCTGATTTGCCGCCAAATTGATCCGCCAGAGGGGGATTTTCCGTTTAACAACGGCCAGTATCTTATTGGAAAACCACCATTTTCCGAACCGGATGAGCGGGAACTGTTCCGGCGGTTGCGGGTCGACTGGCTGGTGGTCAAAAACGCAGGCGGGGTTGCGAGCTTTACCAAGCTCGAGGCCGCGCGGGCGTTGAAAATCCCCGTTGCGATGATCCGCAGGCCCGAACAACCCGAGGGCGACAAGGCCGGATCGGTCGAGGCGGCGCTGGACTGGGTCAGGGCGCGCCTGTGATCGGGCGGATCATCGAGACGCCCGATTGCGTGGCAGAGGGGGCGGCCTGGCTGGCGGCGCGTGATCCGCGGTTTGCCGGTGCCCTTGCCCTAACGGGAGATCTGCCCTTGCGGCGCAAGCCTGACGGGTTCGGGGAGCTGCTGAGCGCGATCACCAGCCAACAGATCAGCGTCGCGGCGGCGCGTGCGATCTGGGCGCGGATGACGGCGGCGGGGTTGATCCGGCCAGAGGCGATTCTGGCGGCATCAGACGAGGAGATGCGCGCGGCGGGCATGTCGGGTCAGAAAATCCGCTATGCCCGTGCCTTGGCCGAGGCGCGGATCGACTATGCCGCCCTGCGGGACCAACCCAGCGAGCAGGTGATCGCGACGCTGGTCGCGGTGCCGGGCATCGGGCGCTGGACGGCGGAAATTTACGCGATGTTCTCGCTTGGGCGGGCCGATGTGTTCGCGCATGGCGATCTGGCCTTGCAGGAGGCGGCGCGGGTGCTGTTCAAGCTGGACGCGCGGCCCACGGAAAAGGCGATGCGCGGCATGGCAGAGGCATGGTCGCCGTGGCGCAGCGTTGCGGCGCGCCTTTTGTGGGCGTATTACCACGTTGAAAAGTCACGGGAAGGAATACGATGACACGGGTTTTGGATGCAGGACGCAAAGAGGCGCTGTCGGGCGAGGCGCGGTCGGTCGTGGTGTTTTTGCACGGCTATGGGGCAAACGGTGCCGATCTGTTGGGGCTGGCCGACCCTTTGGCGGATCATCTGCCCGACACGCTGTTCGTGGCCCCCGACGCGCCCGAGCAGTGCGCCGGTAGCCCGATGGGGTTCCAGTGGTTCCCGATTCCCTGGATCGACGGCTCTAGCGAGCAGGAGGCAGAGGCGGGTATGCGCGCCGCCGCCGAGGATCTGAACGCGTTCCTTGACGCACTGTTGGTCGACGAGGATATGCTGCCCGAGCAGATGGCGATCATCGGGTTCAGTCAGGGCACGATGATGGCGCTGCATGTGGTTCCGCGCCGCGACGAGGCGATTGCGGGGATGGTGGGCTTTTCGGGGCGGCTGATCTCGCCAGAGGCGCTGATCGACGAGGTTATGGTGCGACCGCCGATTCTGCTGGTGCATGGCGATCAGGACGACGTGGTGCCGGTGCAATCGTTGCCAGAGGCGGCGGAAGCCTTGCAGGCGGCTGGATTCGTTGATGTCTTTGCCCATATCATGAAGGGCACCGCCCATGGTATCGCGCCGGACGGCCTGTCGGTGGCTTTGGCGTTTTTGCGCGACAAGTTAAGCCTTTGACCGCTAAACGCCGCAAATACAGGCATTTCTGATACGAATCTGTCATATGCGCCGGCTAGGATCGACTTGGGCAGACACCGCATGTTGCGGGGCTTGCCTTGGTCGAAAGGCAAGATATAGTCTTTAACCATAGCCGGGGCGGAATGCTTCCGCCTTGGTGCCGCGTGTGGGGCAGACAAGGCGAGGACGACGTAGAGATGGACGGCGATTTCAGAACTGAATTTGTGCGGGAACCGGCGGCGCTGAAACATTTTCCGGCGCTTGTGTTGAATGCGGATTACCGGCCCTTGTCCTATTATCCGCTATCCCTTTGGCCGTGGCAGGATGCGGTCAAGGCGGCGTTTCTGGACAGGGTGACGATCATCGCTGAATATGACCAGATCGTCCGAAGCCCGACGACCGAAATCAGAATCCCTTCGGTTGTCGTCCTTAAAGACTTTGTAAAACCCCAAAAGCGCGTGGCCTTCACGCGCTTTAATTTATTCCTGCGGGACGAATTTGCCTGCCAGTATTGTGGCACCACGGGCGATCTGACGTTTGACCATGTCGTGCCGCGCGCAAGGGGTGGAATCACCAGTTGGGAAAACGTCGTGGCGGCCTGTTCCCGGTGCAACCTGCACAAAGGGTCCAAATCCCTGCGGCAGACCGGAATGACCCTGCGAAAGCCGCCGCGCCAGCCCGGATCGGAAGAGTTGCGCAATATGGGGCGGCGCTTTCCTCCGAATTTCCTGCACGACAGCTGGCTTGATTTTCTGTACTGGGACGCAGAACTGGAGGCATAGAACGTCGCGCCCGAAAACCGATTGGAATTCGGCGCCGGGGCAGGGAACTTCTGGCCCTCGGGTGTCTAGTCCTGCTAGACTCGACCCGAATTCAGCGCTAAGACAATCTTCGTTAGCGCTAACGGCGATAGAAAAGGCCCCTGACATGGTATCTCGTGTTATTCCCGTCGATCCCTTCGATCTGGTGATTTTTGGCGGCACCGGCGATCTTGCACGACGCAAGATCCTGCCGGGCCTGTACCGGCGTTATTGCGCGGGGCAGATGCCCGAGGACGCGCGGATCATCGGCGCGGCCCGTGGCGAAATGGACGATGCAGGCTACCGCGACTTCGTGCGCGAGGCGATTGTCGAATTCTCGCCCCCCAAAGAGCAGAACGCCGAGCAGATCGACGGTTTCCTGTCGCGACTGCATTTCATCGTCATTGACGCCAAAGGCACCGGCGGCTGGTCCGATCTGGCCGCGCTGATGCGGGACGGTGTCGTGCGCGCCTTTTATTTTTCGGTGGCACCCGGCCTGTTCGGCGATCTGGCGACGCGCCTGCACGCGCATGCGATTGCCGATGACGACAGCCGGATCGTGGTGGAAAAACCCTTTGGCCGCGATCTGGCCACGGCCAAGGCCCTGAACAAGGTTCTGGCAGAGCATTTCGACGAACATCAGATTTACCGCATCGACCATTATCTGGGCAAGGAAACCGTCCAGAACCTGATGGCGGTCCGGTTCGGCAACATCCTGTTCGAGCCGTTGTGGAATGCGCAATACGTCGATCACATCCAGATCACCGTGGCCGAAACGGTGGGCGTTGGCGGGCGGGGCAGCTATTACGACAAATCGGGTGCGATGCGCGATATGGTTCAGAACCACCTGATGCAGTTGATCTGCCTGATCGCGATGGAACCGCCCAGCCATTTCGACCCCGACGCGGTGCGCGACGAAAAGCTCAAGGTGATTCGGGCGCTGGACCCGCTGGCCCCTGACGAGATCGTGCGCGGCCAGTATCTGGCGGACGAGGATCAGCCCGGCTATTTGGTGGATTGCGAGGATCCGGCCAGCAAGACCGAAAGCTTCATTGCGATGAAGATGCATATCTCGAACTGGCGTTGGAAGGGCACTCCGATTTATGTGCGCACCGGCAAGCGGTTGCGGGCCCGTGCCTCCGAGATCGCCGTGGTGTTCAAAGACCCGCCCCACAACATCTTCGGAGAGCAGGAGGACCGGCGCGGCAACGTGCTTGTGATCCGGTTGCAGCCGAACGAGGGGATGAACCTGCGGGTGACGATCAAGGAACCGGGGCCGGGCGGCATGCGTCTGGTCGAGGTGCCGCTGGACATGAGCTTTGCCGAGGCGCTGGGGCCGGATGCAGAGGATATTCCCGACGCTTATGAGCGGCTGATCATGGACGTGATCCGTGGCAACCAGACCTTGTTCATGCGCGGCGACGAGGTCGAGGCGGCCTGGGCCTGGACCGACCCGATCATCGCGGCATGGGAGGCCAAGGGCGACAAGCCCAAGGGCTATGACGCGGGCAGTTCCGGGCCGGAGGATGCGCTGATGCTGTTGCACCGCGATGGGCGTCGCTGGCGGGAGATACGCGAATGAACATTTCCGAATACCCCGACCGCGAGATGATGATGATTGATCTGGCCAATATTCTGGCCGGTGATCTGAACACGGCATTGGCCGCAAATGACAGGGCCAGCCTTGCCGTGCCGGGCGGCACCACGCCGGGGCCGATTTTCGACGTGCTTTGTGCCGCGAACCTGTCGTGGGACCGGGTGCATGTGATGCTGACGGATGAACGCTGGGTGCCAGAAACCTCGGATCGGTCGAACACGCGGTTGCTGCGCCAGCGGCTGCTGGTGAACCGCGCCGCCGCCGCCACGCTTGTGCCGCTTTACGCCGAGGCGGAGACCCCCGAGGACCGTCTGGACGAGTTGTCAGAGGGCTTGCTGCCGCATTTACCGCTGTCTGTCCTGTTGCTGGGTATGGGGGTGGATATGCACACCGCGTCCTTGTTTCCGGGGGCAGACCGGCTGGCGGATGCGCTGGACGCCGATGCGCCGCCCCTGATGGCGATGCGCGGCGGTGGCGCGCCGGAACCGCGCATAACCCTGACGGCCCCGGTTCTGCGGGGCGCGATGGTGGCGCATATCGTCATAACCGGCGCCGAAAAACGCGCGGCGATCGAACGCGCCGCAACCCTGAACGACCCGGTTCTGGCGCCGATCTGCGCCGTTCTGCGGGATGCAACGATACATTGGGCGGAATGATGATGGATATCTGGGACCGGCTTTCGGCCAATCACGCGGCCACCAAAGACCGCCGGATTCTGTCGATGATGGACCGCACCCGTGCGCAGGATTTTTCTGCCGGTCTGGGCGAGATGCTGTTCGACTATTCCAAGACGAATATCGACGCGGACGCGAAGGCGCTTTTGCTGGAGCTTGCCGAAACCCGGGACGTTGCCGCAAAACGCACCGCGATGTTCACCGGCGAAAAGATCAACGAGACCGAAGGTCGCGCCGTGCTGCACACCGCCCTGCGCAATCTCGACGGTGGTCCGGTGATGGTGGACGGTATGGATGTGATGCCGGGCGTTCTGGCCACGCTGGACCGGATGTCGGTCTTTGCCGCTGCGTTGCGCTCGGGCGCGTTTCAGGGGCAGGGCGGGCGCATCACCGATGTGGTGAACATCGGCATCGGCGGCTCTGATCTTGGGCCTGCGATGGCGGTTCTGGCGCTGGCGCCCTATCATGACGGCCCGCGCCTGCATTTCGTCTCGAACGTCGATGGTGCGCATATCGCCGATACGCTGAAGGGGCTGGATGCAACCACGACGCTGGTGATTGTGGCCTCGAAAACTTTCACAACCATCGAAACCATGACCAACGCGAACACGGCAAAGGCCTGGATGGCGGCTTCGGTCAAAGACCCTGCGGCGCAATTCGCGGCACTGTCCACGGCGTCGGACAAAACCACCGCCTACGGTATCGCGCCGGACCGGGTGTTCGGGTTCGAGGATTGGGTCGGCGGGCGCTATTCCCTTTGGGGGCCGATCGGTCTTGGCCTCATGATCGCCGTGGGGCCGGACAAGTTCCGCGATGTGCTGCGCGGTGGTCAGGCGATGGATGTGCATTTCAAACAGGCAGGGTTTGCGGACAATCTGCCCGTGCTTCTGGCGCTGGTCGGCATCTGGCACAACCAGATCTGCGGACATGCCACCCGCGCCGTTTTGCCCTACGATCAACGCCTTAGCCGGCTTGCCGCCTATTTCCAGCAGCTGGAAATGGAAAGCAACGGCAAATCGGTGGCGATGAACGGGTCTGATCTGCCACGCCATTCCGGGCCCGTGGTCTGGGGCGAGCCTGGAACCAACGGGCAGCATGCCTTCTACCAGTTGATCCATCAGGGCACCCGCGTTGTGCCCTGCGAATTCATGATCGCCGCCAAGGGCCACGAGCCCGATCTGGCGCATCAGCACCGGTTGCTGCTGGCCAACTGCCTTGCCCAGTCAGAGGCGCTGTTGCGCGGGCGATCATTGGCCGAGGCAACGGCGATCTTGGCGGCAAAGGGGCTGTCGGGCGCGGAACTGGACCGTCAGGCGCGCCACCGCGTGTTTCCGGGAAATCGCCCGTCCACGACGCTGATCTACCCGATGCTGACGCCCTATGTTCTGGGCCAGATTATCGCGCTGTATGAGCACCGCGTGTTCGTCGAGGGCGTGATCCTTGGCCTGAACCCCTACGACCAATGGGGCGTCGAACTGGGCAAGGAACTGGCCGTGGCGCTGGAACCCGTCGTGTCGGGTCAGGCGGGGGCTGGGGACAAGGACGGATCGACGCAAATGCTGGTGGAGTATATCCGGGGGCATTAACCACACCCTCCCCGCCGGCATTCAGGCTGCGGCGGAGAGGGGCCTTCAAGACTGCGGCAGATCAGTTCTGCGCGGCAACCACGATGATCTCGACCAGATAGTCGGGCGTTGCCAGCGCGCTTTCGCCGGTTGCGCGGGCAGGGGTATGACCTGCGGGCACCCAAGTATCCCAAACGGCGTTCATCTCGGCGAAATCTGCCATGCTGGCCATCCAGATCTGCGTCGACAGGATGCGGGTCTTGTCAGAGTCCGCGAGTTTCAGCAGCCGGTCGATATTCGCCAGAATTTCCGTCGTCTGGTCGGTGACCGATGCGCCGGGGTTTCCCACCTGACCGGCAAGATAGACCAGACCGTTGTGGATTACGGCCTGGCTCATGCGGGCGCCGGTTTCGATGCGGGTAATGTCAGACATGGATGGTCCTTTCAGCGTTGATTACCCCAATGCTCTAGGCAAATTCCGCGGCAAAGGCCAGCGTTGTGAAAAACCGTGATGACAGGATGCTGGAGCGGGTGAAGGGAATCGAACCCTCGTATTCAGCTTGGGAAGCTGCTGCTCTACCATTGAGCTACACCCGCATTGCGCCTCAGGTAAGACATGGCTTGTCTTGCGTCAAGCCGGAATCAAATCGGCCGCGCCAGCGATGTGGCGCGGCCTCTGGACCCCTGACCGTCGGGGGACGACCGATCAGGGTAGGGGAAAGGCTTACTTCGGGACGAGAACCGCGTTCACAACGTGGATCACGCCGTTCGACTGCTTCACGTCAGAGATGGTGACGCGGGCGACTTGGCTGCTTTCGTCGAAGATATACAGGTTTTTACCTTTGGCCTGCGCGGACAGGGCATCACCGGAAACGGTGTTGAAGTGATAGAACCCGTCCTTGCTGGCGCGCGCTTTCGCGGCGATCTCGGCGGTGGACCAGTTGCCCGCAACCACATGCGCCGTCAGGATCTTGGTCAAAAGCGGCTTGTTCTCGGGTTTCAGCAGGGTTTCGACGGTGCCGGCGGGCAGGGCGGCAAAGGCGTCGTTGGTCGGGGCGAAAACGGTGAAGGGGCCCGCGGTCATCAGGGTCTCAACCAGACCGGCGGCCTTTACTGCTGCTACCAGCGTTGTGTGGTCGGCAGAGTTCACCGCGTTTTCGACGATATTCTTGCTTTCGAACATATCGGCACCGCCGACCATCGGGTTCGCGGCAAGAGCGGGCGTTGCAATGGCAAGGGCAAGTGCGGAAACGGCAGCTTTGATAAAGGGTGTCATCGATCTGTTCCTTGTGAATGACCCCGTTTCTCGGGGCCGGATACAGGAACTTACGCAACGCGCCGCAAGATAGTTTCATCCTGTGCGGTTTATTTTAACGGAGGCGCATCCTGCGCCATTCCTTCTGGCACTTCGTGCCGTTTTGTGCTCCGCGCGGGGATATTTGAACCAAGAAGAACCTTGTCATTCTTCTCGGTCCAAATACTCGAATCCGGCGCGTGCCGTCTATCCCCTACGGCGGGTGCGGCGACCTGATCCTGCGGCACCGCCCTCGCCGGAATTGAAGTTGATTTCCGGCAGGGTGACAATCGAACGCAGGATGGGAAAGGGCTCCACCGCGTTCGGGATGTTCGAAGCATTGACAAAATGCTCTTGAAAGCGCGGCTCGATCGCGGTTTCGATCTTGTGGATGTTGCGCACGGTCTCCTCGATCTCGGCCCGCGCGTCGGTGTTCAGCAGGGCGATCCGTGCGCCGGTGCCTGCGGCGTTGCCCGCAGAGGTCACTTTGTCCAGTGGTGCATCCGGGATCATCCCCAGCACCATCGCGTGTTTCGGGCTGATATGGGCGCCAAAGGCACCGGCCAGAACGATCCTGTCCACCTTGTCCACACCGAATTTGTCCATCAGCAGCCGCGCGCCGGAATAAAGCGCGGCTTTGGCCATCTGGATTTCGCGAATGTCGCGGTTGGTGACGGTGATCTTTGGCCCGCCATCGGCGGACCCATCCCAGACCATGTAGGAATAGGTGCGCCCGTCAAGAAAGCACCGTTCGGTTCCCGTCTGCGCTGCCGAGCCGATCAGTCCGGGACCGTCCAGCAGCCCCGCCATGCGCATTTCCGCAACCATTTCGATGATGCCAGAGCCACAGATGCCAGTGATGCCGGTGGTGGCGATGGCCGCGTCAAAGCCTGCCTCGTCCGACCACAGATCGCTGCCGATCACCTGAAAACGCGGGTCTTTGGTGACGGGGTCGATCGTGACGTGTTCGATGGCGCCGGGGGCGGCGCGTTGCCCGCTGGAGATTTGCGCGCCTTCAAAGGCGGGGCCGGTGGGCGAGGAGCAGGCAAGCACCTTTTCGGTATTGCCCAGCAGGATTTCGGCGTTGGTGCCGACATCGACGACCAACAGCAGTTCTTTTGATTTGTCCGGCGCCTCTGACAGGGCGACGGCGGCGGCATCGGCCCCCACATGGCCCGCGATGCAGGGCAACAGGTAGACGCGGGCGGCGGGGTGGATTGTCAGATCCAGATCCACGGCGCGCAGCGACAGCGCGTTCGACGTGGCCAGCGCAAAGGGGGCCTGGCCCAGCTCGAACGGGTCAATGCCAAGGAACAAATGGTGCATGACGGGGTTGCAGACGAACACCGCGTCCACGATCAGGCCCTTGTCGATGCCTGCGTCGTCGGTGATCTGGGTGAACAGCGCGTTCATCCCCTCGCGCACCGCGCGGGTCATTTCCGCAGCCCCACCCTTGTTCATCATGGAATAGCTGACGCGGCTCATCAGGTCTTCGCCATAGCGGATCTGCGGGTTCATGATCCCGCTGGAGGCCACGACCTCGCCCGATTGCAGGTCGCACAGGTGGGCGGCGATGGTGGTCGAACCCAGATCTACGGCAAGGCCGTAGATCGTGCCGTCGTAATAGCCCGGCCAGATGTGCATGATGCGGGGCGCGGTGTTCTTGTCGCCCAGGTTCACGGCGACGGTCACCTTCCATTCGCCCTTGCGCAGCGCGGGTTGCAGGATGCTAAGGATATGCAGATCAGAATGGACGTTCTTCAGTTCCCACTGCTGGTCCAGCGCGGTGCACAGCCGTTCCAGATCGCCCGAGGGTTCGTGCATGTCGGGTTCCTGCACCTCGACATAAAACAGCTTGGTCGAGGGGTTCATCGTGATCTCGCGCGCCTCGGCGCGTTTGCGCACGACCTGCTTGTGCACCTGGCTTTCAGGTGGCACGTCGATCACCACATCGCCCTGCACGCAGGCCTGGCAGCCCAGACGCCGCCCGTCCAGCATGCCGCGTTTTGATTTGTAGCGCTCTTCGACACTGTTCCATTCGGTCAGCGCATCGGCATGGACCGTCACACCGTGCTTTGCGAACTCGCCATAGGATGGCGAGATCTGGCACTTGGAACAGATGCCGCGCCCGCCACAGACCGAATCCAGATCGACCCCCAATTGCCGCGCTGCGGTCAGGATCGGCGTGCCCACGGGGAAATGCCCGCGTTTGCCAGAGGGGGTGAAGACGACAAGAGGATCGGTGGTCATGTGCGGCAGGCCTTTAACGGAAATTCACAAGGGGTAACATAACGATGCAAGGGGAAAGGGAAAGCCGCAGCACGGCATATTCTTGTGCATCAGCGCCATTCATTTGCCGATATAGCTGCTGATCGGCCCCATCCCGAACATCCACACGATCAGCGGCACCGGAGAGACCGCGATCACGATGGTCAGAAGCGTCGCGGGGATCGTAAACAGGCGGCTTAGCCCCGCCATCATCACAATCCCGCCGCCTCCGCCGATCAGGGCAGAGCCGGGCAGGTTGATCAGCAGGGCAAGGGCGACATAGCGGAACCGCACCGCCAGATGCCCCAGACGGCGCGGCAGCTTTTGGCGCAAGAGGGCAAGGCGTCGGCGACCGGACAGCGGTTTTATCCGCTCTATCATCGCGCAGGCGCGGGTCATGCGCAGGTCCAGAAACACGCGGTGCAGCCAGTCATAGGGGATGAACCGCCCCGCCAGAAACGCCAGCGACAGCCCGGTGACCGTGGCGATATAGACATACGGCACCACTGCGGCACCCTGCATCACGATCAGGGTCAGCCCGATTTCGATTCCGGGCACGAACGGGATCGCGATCAATAGCGCATAGGCCAGCAGGGTCGCGACCAGCAGGCCCAGCATCAGGCGTCCTTGTGCATCGGGGCTGAGGGCGGACTCGTGTTGTTGCACGTAGTCGATCAACAGGTGCGCGCCATAGCCAAGCGCCAGAACGACGCCGATCCGGATCAGCGTGCGACGAAGCGAGGAGCGAAGCGGGGGCGGGGTCAGCGACATGGCGGCACTTTGCGCTGCGGCGCAATCGGGGGCAATGGCAAAGCATTACCGCACGGTGATCTGTTCCGGTCTTGAGCGCGGACAAGGGGCAGGGCAGCGATGGATGCTAGACTGGGCTGGCGATGGCAAAAGAGCAGGGGGGGATGCGGCATGATGCGCGGGGCGATTCTGGCGGGGTTGATCTGTCTGTCGCCAACGGTCGCGGGGGCAGAGGTGTGGCCCTGCCCGCCGGAGCGGATCACCGTCGAGGCCGACACCAAGGCGCTGGCAACCCGCATTTGCGCTGTGACCCGTCGGGCGACCGCGCAGGCCGCAGTTTGCGGTTACGGATTGGAACGGGATATCCAGATCAAAGTCGTGCCGCGGATCATCGGCATGAACGGCAATCCGCTGGCCTGTTTCAATGCGGCGCAGTTGACCATCGAGGTGCTGAGACCGGAGGCAACCGCCGCCAGCCTGACACCGCACAGCGCCTATTCGCTTTTGCCTCTTGATGCGCTTTACGACAGTCTGATCGTGCATGAAATGACCCATGCGGTGTTTTCACCCGCTGGCCCCCGAACCGTGGAAACGGTTGTCGCCCAGGAATATATCGCGTCGTCGTTCCAGATTGCCTCGATGCAGCCCGACGTTCGCCGGCAATTGCTGGACCATTACCCCAGACCGGACCCCGTACTCCTGTCAGAGCTGAACGCGGCCATGCTGTCCTTGGCACCGATCCGGTTCGGTGTGACCGCCTGGCGCCATTTTGCGCAGTCGGAAAACGGGTGCGCGATGGTGGAACGGATTGTCGAGGGCACGATTGCGTTCGGCGAGGCCGATCCGTAAGTCTGCGGGCATCGGAACGGCAAAAGGGCCGAACGCGAACGCCCGGCCCTTTTATGATGTCTGTGGAACATGCCTAGCCGCGTGCGCGGCGTCCGCCGGTCCGGCCACCGGCGCGGCCAGAACTGGACGCCTGCGCCTTGGACGCCTCGGGGAAGGGCATGCCTTCGGCGACGGCATCCAGAACGCGGCTGAACTTGATCCATTCAGACCCGTTCGCGTCGTGGTTCATCAAAAAGTTGGCGGCGCGGATCGCTTCCATCTCGACGGGGCGGACGGGGTTCATGATGGCGCTGGTCATACCGGCGGCAATCGCCATCGGCAGGAAGGCAGAGTTGATACCGTGCCGCTGGGGCAGGCCGAACGAGATGTTGGATGCGCCGCAGGTGGTATTCACGCCCAGCTCTGTGCGCAGGCGGTGCACAAGGGTAAAGACCTGACGGCCTGCATCGCCCAAGGCGCCCACGGGCATGACCAACGGGTCAACCACGATGTCATGGGCGGGAATGCCGAAATCGGCGGCGCGCTGAACGATCTTTTTGGCGACGGCAAAACGCACGTCTGGGTCCATCGAAATGCCGGTGTCGTCGTTGGAAATCGCCACGACCGGCACGTTGTATTTCTTGACCAGCGGCAGGATCAGTTCCAGCCGGTCCTCCTCGCCGGTGACAGAGTTCAGCAGCGGGCGGCCTTCGGCGGCGGCAAGGCCCGCCTCCAGGGCGGCGGGAACAGAGCTGTCGATGCACAGTGGCACATCGACCAGCGCCTGAATCAGCCGGATCATGCTGGTCATCAGCGGTGGTTCGGTCAGGTTCGGGTTCGGGTTCGAATTGTAAACCACGCCCGCATTCACATCGAGGATCATCGCGCCGCATGCGACCTGCTCCAGCGCGTCCTTTTCAACGGTGGAAAAATCGCCCGCCTCCAGCTCGCGCGCCAGCGCCTTGCGGCCGGTGGGGTTGATACGCTCTCCGATCACGCAGAATGGTTCGTCAAAGCCGATGACAACGGTCTTGGTCTTGGATTCGATAACAGTGCGGGTCATGGGTGTTCCTTCAGGACTGGTCAGCAGGCGCGGCAGTGGCCCCGCCGTGGTCGATCGCCCATTGGGCGTTGGTCTTGATACCGCCAAGCGGGAAGAAATGCACCCGCTCGATGTTGAAGTCGGGATGGGCGGCCTTGTAGGCGGCCAGTTCGTTGATGATATCCGTCGGCTCGTAGGGCAGCAGCAGCTTGGTCACATCCATCGCGCGTTTTTGCAGCACCTTCAGCGAGGGGCCGACACCGCAGGCAATGGCGAATTTGATCAGCGTTTGCAGCTTGGCCGGACCCGCGATGCCGATGTGGATCGGAATGGTGATCCCCGCATCCTTCAGCGCGTTGGCCCAGGCGATGATCGGCTTCGCCTCGAAGGCGAACTGCGTGGCCAGCGCCATTTCGGCGCCGGTTGTCTCGTTGAACTTCTGCTTCCAGCGCAGGGCGTCCATGACATTCCTGTCCGTGCCATCGGTGTCGATGTCGCGGTTGCCCTCGGGGTGGCCCGCGACGTGCAGACGGGTGAAACCGGCCTTGTCGAACAGCCCCGTTTCCATCAGTTGCATCGACGAATGGAAATCGCCGTGCGGCTGCGATACGCCACCGGCCAGCAACAGCGCCTGACGCACGTTCGCCTCGCCCTGATAGCGGGCGATCCAGTCGGCCAGCATCGTCTTGTCCTTGATGATGCGGGCGGGAAAATGTGGCATGACGTTATAGCCATCTGCCGCCAGACGCGCGGCGGTGGCGACCATGTCCTCGATCGGGGTGCCGTCGATATGGGCGATGTAGACGCGGGTGCCCGCAGGCAAAAGGGCGCGGAAATCCTCGACCTTTTCGGCGGTGCGCGGCATCACCTCTATGGAATAGCCATCCAGAAACGCCTCGACCTGAGCGGAGGAGCCGAAGGTTTCTTGCTTCTTGCGGAAATTCAGCAGTGCCATGGTGGCCTCCAATACAGATCTGGGCGTCATGCCGGTTAAGCCTTGACCCATCCGTCGCTGGCGATCAGCGCGATGATGCGGTCCTTGTCGAATTCCGCCTCGAGGCGCGCGGCCTCGGATGCGGCTACGTCGTCCTGCTCGCCCTCGACCGTGAACGGCTCTGCCTTGCGCCAGTCGGCAAGATACGCGTCGGTGCCAGCCGCGCCGGTTTTCATGGCGCAACGGTCGATGGCTTGTTCAAAACGCTCTGAGAGTTGCACCTTCGATGCGCGACGGCCCTTGCCGACGATGACCTGCGCCGGGATATCCCGCCAGTAGACGATGGTGACCTCGGGCATCGGGTGATTCCTATCTGTTGTTGACCCTGTGTAATGGGTGCGTTTCGCGACGCTGGGTCGTTTTTCGACATCGGGGACGCATTCCGCGACCTGTGGTGGGGTCCTTTTATTTTGAAGCGGGCAAAGGGGCCAGTCCGGCTGGGTTGAAAAGTATTCATCACTGTTATGAAATCGGCGGGCAGAGGGGATGATGCTGTGTCTGCGCCTTGCGCGGGGCGTGGTTCGCGACTACCTTGGGGGTAACTCAAGTTGGAGGGCGTAACGATGACGCCCAAGCGTCCGAATGGTGCGGACGCGTTCCCGATCAAGGTCGAGCCATCCGCGCCGTCGACCCCGGATTTGCCGCAGCTATATGCCGCGCTGGATCTGGGTACAAATAGCTGTCGCATGCTGATTGCCGAACCCCGTGGCAATCAGATCAGCGTGATCGACAGTTTCTCTAAATCCGTGCAATTGGGCATGGGGCTGGAGGCGTCCGGCAGGCTAAGCCGGTCGTCGATGAACCGCACGGTTCAGGCGTTGCGGATCTGTCAGCGCAAGTTGCAGAAACACAAGGTCCAGCGGATGCGGCTGGTCGCCACAGAGGCGTGCCGCCGTGCGGTCAACGCCCGCGATTTCATCCGCCTGGTCAAGCGCGAGACCGGGCTGGCGCTGGAAATCATCAAGACCGAGGAAGAGGCCCGTCTGGCCGTGATCAGCTGCGCCCCGCTTGTCAGCGCCAAGACAGAGCAATTGCTGGTGGTGGATATCGGCGGCGGATCAACCGAACTGGTCTGGATCGACCTGTCCGATGTGCCACCCGCTGACCGCTCCAAGGCGATCATGCGCCTGCACACCGGTTTCAAGAACGAGGGCGCGACATACCCCGTGGCCCGCGTGGTCGACTGGATTTCCGTGCCCCTGGGCGTGGCCACTCTGCGCGACCAGTTCGACGATGTGGACGATGACGGTGCCCGGTTCGCCCTGATGAGCTGGTTCTTCGAGGAAAATCTGGTGAATTTTTCGCCCTATGGCGCGGATCAGGTGCGCGAGGGGTTCCAGATCATCGGGACCAGCGGCACGGTGACCACCGTTGCGGCCTCGTTCCTTGGGCTAAAGCGCTATGACCGGACCAAAGTGGACGGATTGCGGATGACAAGCGACGAGATCGACCTTGTGATCCGCGAGTATCTGAACCTTGGCCCCGAAGGCCGCCGCGCCGATCCACGCATCGGGCGGGACCGTCAGGCGCTGATCATGTCGGGGGCTGCAATCCTGCAGGCCCTGTTACGCAGCTGGCCGACCGACAGATTGTCGGTTGCGGATCGCGGTTTGCGCGAAGGCCTGCTATACGCGCAAATGAGCGCGGATGGCGTATTGAAAGACGGACCTTACTGATGACGGAAAAGAAAAACAGCGGACGTGGCCAGCGAGAGCTGCGGGTCAAGGTGAAAACCGCCCGCGGGCGCAAGCTGTCCTCGACCCTTTGGCTGGAACGCCAGTTGAACGACCCCTATGTGGTGAAGGCCCAAAAGGACGGGTATCGCGGGCGTGCAGCCTATAAGATACTGGAACTGGACGATAAATATCGCTTTCTTGTGCCGGGTGCGCGGGTGGTTGACCTTGGCTGTGCGCCGGGGGGCTGGTGTCAGGTGGCGGCCAAGCGGGTGAACGCCCTTGGCGAGAAGCAAGGCAAGAAGATCGGCCGCATACTGGGGGTCGACCTGCAAGAGGTCGATCCGATCGCGGGCTGCGAGATCCACGTTCTGGACTTTCTGGAGGATGACGCCGACCTGAAGGTCAAGGCCTGGCTGAACGGCACCGCCCATGTGGTGCTGTCCGACATGGCGGCCTCTGCCTCGGGGCACAAGCAGACCGACCACAACCGCATCATGGCGCTGTGCGAGGCGGCGGCGCTGTTCGCGTTCGATGTTCTGGAACCGGGCGGCACCTTTGTGGCCAAGGTTCTGGCAGGCGGGGCAGAGGGGGATCTGCAAAAGCTGCTGAAGCAGAACTTCAAAACCGTCGCCCATGTGAAACCCCCGGCAAGCCGGTCCGACAGTTCTGAAAAATTCGTGGTGGCCCGCGGGTTCCGTGGCCGTGACGGAGCCGAAACCGGCGATGACCGCCTTGGCGACGAGGAAGAATAGCGTTTTTGGGAAACACTTAATTTCCAACGTTTATTTTCCATAACCTTCCGAAACCGATCATACCAAAGGGACGGCGGCGCGATCTGCGTCCCTTTGGCATAAGACGGAGCCCGCATGTGTCCGAATTCCTGACCCTTTCGGTGACCGGTGCACGGGTGCACCTTGATCCAAAGATCGGCAACATCCGCAGCCTGATCTTTCGGGCGGGCGACAGGGACTTAAGCCCATTGCACACCGCCCCCTGGGTGGATGACCCTGCGATTCTGGCGGATGAAACGATCCCGATTGTCGAACGCAGGCTGTCCGGCGATTTCTTTTGCGCCCCCTTCGCCCATAGCGATGTGGAAACCAACCCGATCCATGGCTGGACGGCGAATGGCCCGTGGGAGGTGGACGAGATCGTGCAGAATAGCCATTTTGCCATGGCTCGAATGACGCTGGGCCGCCCCGTGATGGGGGCCCGCGTCACCAAGGAGGTCCGCGTCGAGGCGGGCGTGCCGATCCTTTATCAGACCCACACCATCAGCGACGGCGCCGACGGGCTGACCGTGGCGCATCATCCGATGGTTCAAATGGCGGGGGCGGGACGGTTGTCGTTCTCGGCCAAGCGGCTTGCGCTGACCACGGGAGAGATGCCGGTCGCGGGGCGAAACTGGTTGAAGTATCCCGCGCAATCCACTGATTTATCGTCCTTTCCCGGCCCGGGTGGCCCCGTGGACCTGCATGATTACCCGGTGGGCAAGGGAAACGATGACTTCATCACTCTGGTCGAGGCTGGCTCGGCCCCGCTGGGCTGGACCGCCGTCGTGCGTGAGGCCGAAGATGACATCGTCTTTGTCCTGAAGGACCCCGCCGTCCTGCCGGTGACCATGCTTTGGTATTCGAACGGCGGGCGCCAATTCGCGCCGTGGAACGGGCGGCACATCGGCGTTCTGGGCATCGAGGACGGCTGCACGGCAGGCGCCGAAGGCCACCGCGCCGCGCAAGGCCCCAACAGCGTCGCAAAGTCCGGCGTTCGCAGCGCCCTGCGTCTGGGCAGCCTGACCACCCATATCGTGCACCACGCCACCGGATGCATTCCGCGCCCTGCCAACTGGGCGCATGTTGCGGATATCTCGATCCGGGACCGCCGGTTGATCCTGACATCGGACGCCGGCGCGCAGGTGACCTTGCCCTTCAAGGCAGGATTTTTCAGAGGCTAGTGCCGATCAAAGCTGTTATGCGATCGGAACATCCCGACAAGAGGCCCCACCTTGAAAGACATCGACCTTATCATTTTCGACTGTGACGGCGTGCTGATCGACAGCGAGGTCATCAGCGCCACCGTGCTGATCGGCGCGTTGGAACGGCTGGGGATCATCGTCGATTTTGCCTATTTCACCAGCAACTTTGTCGGCCGCAGCTTTCCGGTCGTGGCCCAGATTATCCGCGACCAGTTGAAGGCGACGCTGCCACCGGATTTCGAATTGAACTACCGGGCCGAACTGCTGGACGCGTTCTCGACCCGGTTGCGCCCGACCCGCGGGGTGGCGCAGGTTCTGGCCGCGCTCGACACGCCGAAATGCGTCGCCACCAGCAGCAGCCCCCCCCGCGCGGCCCGGTCCCTTGCGATCACCGGTCTGGCCACCTATTTCGGACCACATGTGTTCACCGCATCCGAAGTTGCCCGTGGAAAACCCGCCCCCGACCTGTTCCTGCACGCCGCCGACCGGATGGGCTGCGCCCCGCATCGGTGTCTGGTGATCGAGGACAGCCTGATCGGCGTCACAGCAGGACTGGCGGCGGGAATGCCGGTTCTGCGCTACGTCGGGGGGGCGCATTTATGTGCCGTCGATCCGGACGTATTGGCGCGCGATACCCCGGCACCGGTTTTTTCGGGTTGGGAAGATTTCGAACAGGTGATAGCAAACATCAGATCACAGTAGGGCCGGGGGCGACCGAATGAATGGCAAGCTAAGCAGCGCCGACGCAAGGCTGGATGATGCGGCCCGGGCCGGTTGGCTGTATTATGTGGCCGGAAACACCCAGGACGAGATCGCGCGCAAGCTGGGTGTGTCCCGCCAGTCCGCGCAGCGACTGGTCTCACTTGCGGTCAGCGAACGCCTGATAAAGGTGCGCCTTGACCATCCCATCGCGCGCTGCATGGAACTGGGCGCCGAGCTGAAACAGCGCTTTGACCTGAAATTCTGCGAGATTGTCCCCAGCGACCCGGCCGCCCCCAGCCTGCTGACCGGCGTGGCCATCGCCGCCGCCGCCGAGATGGAACGATACCTGAAATCCCCCGATCCGGTGATCATCGCCCTTGGCACCGGTCGCGCCCTGCGGACCTGCGTCGAGCAATTGCCGCAGATGAACTGTCCGCAACACCGGATTGTCTCGCTCTTGGGCAACATGATGTCGGATGGGTCGGCGACCCCCTATAACGTTGTGATCCGCATGGCCGAGCGGGTGAACGCGCGGCACTATCCGATGCCGCTGCCGGTTCTTGCCCGCTCCGAGGAAGAACTGCAGATCCTGCACAGCCAGGAACCGGTGCACAACACATTGGAACTCTGCCGGCAGGCCGATGTCACCTTTGTCGGGATCGGGCAGATCAACCAGACCGCACCGCTGGTTGTGGACGGTTTCATGAGCGCGCAAGAGGCTGTCGCCCTGAAAGAGACCGGCGCAATAGGCGAGATCACCAGTTGGGTTTTCGACCGCGAAGGCCATGTGCTCGTCGGTGGTGTCAACCGGCTTGTGGCCAGTGCGCCCCTGATTCTGGGCGGGCAAAAACCCGTCGTGGGGGTCGCTTCCGGCGCCGACAAGGCCCCCGCCATGCTCGGTGCGTTGCGGGGCGGGCTGATCAACGCCCTGATCACCAACGAGGCAACAGCGGAACTGGTTCTCGCCTCCTGACGCTGCGCCCTTGCTTACTGCGGCGCGTGCAAACTGCGGCCTGTGCTGATTGTGTGCCGCGTCGCCACGAACAAACCAACCCGTTCTTTTTGGTTCAAATATCCGCGCCGCAGGCACACCGAGCGCCCGAAGGGCGCGAGATAAAAGCCGTCGCGCGGAACGCGCGCCATCGGTTTCGCGTGGAGCGGGCGTCCTTTGCTTTGATCCCGCGTGTTGAATTGCCTTCTGAATAGCCGGTTTTCCTGCCCGTTTCGTGAATTTTTGCGCAGGAAAAGAATCGCGGTTGACTCGAATCTCCAGTTGAATGAATATTTGCCCAACCGATAGGCATATGCTCACATCGGGAAAATGGGAGGAACGAATGAAAACTTCAATGCGCGCCCTTTTGGGCGCTACAGCGTTGTCCCTGCTGGCCACCGGTGGCTTCGCAGAGACCCTGACAATCGCGACCGTGAACAACGGCGACATGATCCGCATGCAAAAGCTGACGGATGACTTCACGGCAAAGAACCCCGGCATCGACGTCGAGTGGGTCACCCTGGAAGAAAACGTCCTGCGCCAGCGCGTCACCACGGATGTGGCCACCAAGGGCGGCCAGTATGACGTGATGACCATCGGCACCTACGAGGTTCCGATCTGGGGCAAGCAGGGCTGGCTGGTCTCGCTGAACGATCTGCCCGCATCCTATGACGTCGACGATCTGCTGCCCGCGATCCGTGGCGGCCTGACCGTCGACGGAGAGCTGTACGCGTCGCCCTTCTACGGCGAATCCTCGATGGTCATGTATCGCAAGGACCTGATGGAAAAAGCCGGGTTGGAAATGCCTGACGCGCCAACCTGGACCTTCATTGCGGACGCAGCCCGCAAGATGACCGATAAAGCCAACGAAGTGTATGGCATCTGCCTGCGCGGCAAGGCTGGCTGGGGCGAGAACATGGCGTTCCTGACCGCCACGGCAAACTCGTTCGGCGCAAGCTGGTTCGACATGGAGTGGAAGCCTCAGTTCGACGGCCCCGAGTGGAAAGAGACACTCAACTTTTACGTCAACCTGATGAACGACGCGGGCCCTCCGGGTGCGGCCAACAACGGCTTCAACGAGAACCTGTCGCTGTTCCAGACCGGCAAATGCGGGATGTGGATCGACGCGACTGTTGCGGCGTCTTTCGTCAGCAACCCCAAGGACAGCACCGTCGCCGATCAGGTCGGTTACGCACTGGCGCCCGACAATGGTCTGGGCAAGCGCGGCAACTGGCTCTGGGCATGGTCGCTGGCCATTCCGGCAGGCACCCAGAAGGCTGACTCCGCCAAGAAATTCGTAGAATGGGCAACGTCGAAAGACTATCTGGCGCTTGTCGCTGCGAATGAAGGCTGGGCAAACGTTCCTCCGGGCACACGGACCTCTCTGTACGAGAACCCCGAGTACCAGAAGGTGCCTTTTGCGAAGATGACCCTCGACAGCATCAACTCGGCTGACCCGACGAACCCGACGGTCAACCCTGTGCCCTATGTTGGCGTGCAGTTCGTGGCGATCCCGGAATTCCAGGGCATTGCAACCTCGGTCGGCCAGCAGTTCTCTGCCGCGCTGGCAGGCACGACAAGCGTCGATGACGCACTTGCGAATGCTCAGGCTCTGGCCGTTCGCGAGATGACAAAGGCCGGTTACATCAAGTAAACGGTCCTCCCTTGCGGGGCTGGTGTGAACAGTCAGCCCCGCATCCCTTCTTTTTATTCACCCGCCCCAGCTAAGGATCCGTCCGATGGCCACGCAACACTCGCGCGCTGCCGCGCGTCTTATGATTTCGCCCGCCGTTCTGTTGCTTTTGGCATGGATGATTGTTCCTCTGGCGATGACACTGTATTTCTCGTTCCTGCGCTACAACCTGTTGATGCCGGGAATGGAAACCTTTGCTGGGTTTTCCAACTACAAATACTTCCTGACCGATCCCGCCTTCTTTGATGCGCTCTGGAACACGCTTGCCCTTGTGGGCGGTGTTCTGGTGATCACCATCACCGGGGGCATATTGCTGGGTCTTTTGCTGGATCAGCCGTTCTGGGGGCAGGGGATTGTCCGTGTTCTGGTGATTGCACCGTTCTTTGTCATGCCGACCGTGTCGGCGCTGGTCTGGAAGAACATGTTCATGAATCCGGTGAACGGGCTTTTCGCCTATATTGCCAAGGCGCTTGGCCTGCAACCATTCGAATTCCTCAGCCAGGCGCCGCTGGCCTCGATCATCCTGATCGTCGCATGGCAGTGGCTGCCCTTTGCCACGCTGATCCTGCTGACCGCGCTGCAATCGCTGGACCGCGAGCAACTGGACGCGGCAGAGATGGACGGGGCGGGGCCGATCAACCGCTTTATCCACATCATGCTGCCGCATCTCAGCCGCGCCATCACCGTGGTGATCCTGATCCAGACCATTTTCCTGCTGTCTGTGTTCGCGGAAATTCTGGTGACGACGAACGGCGGCCCCGGCACGGCCTCGACCAACCTGACCTACCTGATCTACGCGCAGTCCTTGCTGCAATACGACGTGGGCGGCGGGTCTGCGGGCGGTGTCGTGGCGATCATCCTAGCCAATATTGTTGCGATCTTCCTGATGCGGATGATCGGCAAGAACCTGGAGAACTGACATGGCACGCGCTGTATCCACCACCCGCAAATCGGTCGTGACCGTCGCGGCATGGTCCATCGGTTTCCTGATCTTCTTTCCGATCCTCTGGACCGTGTTGACCAGCTTCAAATCCGAGGCAGAGGCAATCGCCTCTCCCCCGTCCTTTGTCTGGTTCAACTGGACGACCGAGAACTACACCGAGGTGCTTGAACGGTCGAACTACTTCCTGCACTTCTGGAATTCGGTTGTGATTTCTGTTGGCTCCACGGTGCTGGGTCTGATCATCGCGGTGCCTGCCGCATGGTCGATGGCCTTTGTGCCGGGCAAGCGGACCAAGGACATCCTGATGTGGATGCTGTCGACCAAGATGCTGCCGCCGGTGGGCGTTCTGATCCCGATCTACCTGTTGTTCCGCGACACCGGTCTTTTGGACACGCGCACGGGTCTGGTCATGGTGATGACCCTGATCAACCTGCCGATCATCGTCTGGATGCTTTATACCTACTTCAAGGAAATCCCCGGCGAAATCCTCGAGGCGGCCCGGATGGACGGCGCAAGCCTGCGCGCCGAGATCCTGTATGTGCTGACGCCCATGGCGGTTCCCGGTATCGCATCGACCATGCTTTTGAACATCATCCTTGCCTGGAACGAGGCGTTCTGGACGCTGAACCTGACGGCGGCAAAAGCCGCACCGCTGACCGCCTTTATCGCCAGCTATTCCTCGCCTGAGGGGCTGTTTTACGCGAAACTCAGCGCGGCCAGCACGATGGCGATTGCCCCGATCCTGATCCTTGGCTGGTTCAGCCAGAAACAACTTGTACGCGGCCTGACCTTTGGCGCAGTGAAATAGGAACGAACCTTATGGGACATATTTCTCTTAATCAGATCACCAAGCGGTTCGGCGAAGTCGAGGTCATTCCGCCCCTTGATCTGGAAATCAACGAAGGCGAATTTGTGGTGTTTGTCGGCCCCTCGGGCTGCGGTAAATCCACGCTTTTGCGGCTGATTGCCGGGCTTGAGGACGTGACCAGCGGTGACATAAGGATCGACGGGCGCAACGCGACCGAAGTACCGCCCGCCAAACGCGGCCTGGCGATGGTGTTCCAGTCCTACGCTTTGTATCCGCACATGACCGTGCGCAAGAATATCGCCTTTCCGCTGCGGATGGCGGGGCTGGACAAGGCCGCGCAGGATGCCAAGGTCAATGCCGCGGCGAAGGTTCTGAACCTGACCGACTATCTGGACCGGCGCCCCGGGCAACTGTCCGGTGGCCAGCGCCAGCGCGTGGCCATTGGCCGTGCCATTGTCCGCGAACCTGCGGCGTTCCTGTTCGACGAACCCTTGTCGAACCTTGATGCCGCCTTGCGGGTGAACATGCGGCTGGAAATCAGCGAGCTGCACAACACGCTGAAAACCACCATGGTCTATGTGACGCACGATCAGGTCGAGGCGATGACCATGGCCGACAAGATCGTCGTGCTGCATGCGGGACGGATCGAGCAGGTCGGATCGCCGCTGGAGCTGTATAAAGCCCCCAAGAACGTCTTTGTCGCGGGCTTTATCGGGTCGCCCAAGATGAACCTGATCAGCGGCCCCGAGGCGGCAAAGCATGATGCCACCACCATCGGCATCCGCCCCGAACACCTGCTGGTGTCCCATACCGAAGGTCTGTGGAAGGGGCGCGTTGGCGTCTCTGAACATCTTGGCTCTGACACGTTCCTGCATGTGCATGACACCGGACTTGACGATGTGATCACCGTTCGCGCAGGCGGCGAGATCAGCGCGCGGCATGGCGATACGATCTATCTTAGCCCCGATATGGAAAAGCTGCACCGCTTTGACGCGCAGGGGCTTCGGATCGCATGAGCCGTCTTGCCGGAAAATCGGCCCTGATCACGGGGTCCGCGCGCGGCATCGGGCGTGGCTTTGCAGAGGCCTATGTGCGCGAGGGCGCGCGCGTGGCCATCGCCGACATCAACCTTGACGCGGCGCAGCAAACCGCGTGCCAGATCGGCGCGGCGGCCTACGCCGTGCAACTCGACGTGACCGATCAGGCCAGCATCGACGCCTGTGTTGCCGCCTGTGTCGCCGAAACCGGCGGCATCGACATTCTGGTGAACAACGCGGCGCTGTTCGATCTGGCCCCGATCACCGACATCACCCGCGCCAGCTATGACACGCTGTTTGCCGTCAACGTGGCAGGCACGCTGTTCACCATGCAGGCCGTGGCCAAGGCGATGATCGCACGCGGGCAGGGCGGCAAGATCATCAACATGGCCAGTCAGGCAGGGCGCCGGGGCGAGGCGGTCGTGGGCGTTTACTGCGCCACAAAGGCCGCCGTGATCAGCCTGACGCAAAGCGCGGGCCTGAACCTGATCCGCCACGGGATCAACGTCAACGCCATCGCCCCCGGCGTGGTGGACGGCGATCACTGGGATCACGTCGATGCGCTGTTCGCGAAATACGAGGGGCTGAAGCCCGGCGAAAAGAAAAAGACCGTCGGTGCCGCCGTTCCCTTCGGGCGGATGGGCACCGCGCAGGATCTGGCGGGAATGGCCATCTTTCTGGCCACCTCCGAAGCCGATTACATCGTGGCCCAGACGTATAACGTCGACGGCGGAAACTGGATGAGTTGATGGCACTTGAACTGAACAAAGACACGCTGGACAAACTTCCCGCGGGTGTTTCCGTCCCGTCCTATGACCGCAGCGGTCTAAGCGCCGGCATCATCCATATCGGTGTCGGCAACTTTCACCGCGCGCATCAGGTCTACTATCTTGACCGCCTGTTCGAGACGGGCGCGGACCACGACTGGGCCATCATCGGCGCAGGGATCAAGCCGTTCGATGCCGCCATGCGCGACAAGCTGAAGGCGCAGGACTGGCTGAACACCGTGGTCGAACTGGACCCGACCGGCCTGACGGCGCGCGTGACCGGCGCGATGATCGACTTTCTGGAGATCGGACCGGAGCCTCTGATAAAGGCGCTTGCCGATCCTGCGATCCGCATCGTGTCGCTGACCATCACCGAGGGTGGCTATTTCGTCGACGCCATGACTGGCGGCTTTGATGCAAAGCACCCCGATATTCTTTACGATGCCGCGCATCCAGGTGCCCCGCAAACCGTGTTCGGCATCCTGCTGGCCGGTCTGCAACAGCGTCGCGCGGCGGGTGTGGCGCCGTTCACGGTCATGTCCTGCGATAACCTGCCAGAGAACGGCCATGTGGCCGGGCAGGCGGTGCGCGGTCTGGCCCGGCTGATGTCCGATGATCTGGGCACTTGGGTGACGCAAAACGTCGCCTTTCCGAACGGCATGGTCGATTGTATCACGCCCGCGACCACCGATCTGGAACGGCAAAAGGTTGCTGACCTGTTCGGAATCCAGGACGCCGCCCCCGTGGTCTGCGAACCCTTCCACCAATGGGTGCTGGAAGATGACTTTCCCACGGGTCGCCCCGCGCTGGAAAGGGTGGGGGTGGAATTCGTCAAGGACGTCACCCCTTACGAACTGATGAAGCTGCGCATCCTGAACGGCGGTCATGCGGCCATCGCCTATCCTGCGGGGCTTTTGGGTATCCATTTTGTGCATGACGCAATGGCCGACACCGATATTTCCGACTGGTTGATGGCGCTGGAGCACCGCGAGGTGATTCCGACCCTGTCGCCGATCAGGGGCGTGGATTTCGTCACATATCTGAACACGGCTGCGGCGCGGTTCTCGAACGCGGCGGTCGGTGACACCATTCCGCGCCTTTGTCTGGACGGATCCAACCGCCAGCCAAAGTTTATTCTGGCCACGTTGCGCGCGGCACTCGAGGCGGGCGGCCCGATCGAGGGGCTGGCGCTGGAACTGGCGCTGTGGTGCCGCTATTGCGCCGCCACAACCGAAGAGGGCGCGCCGATCAAGGTCGAGGATGCCATGGCCGGGGAATTGGCAACAGCAGCCCTTGCGGCCCGCGCACAACCAGAGGCCTTTCTGCGGCTGGAGGCGGTGTTTGGCGATCTTGGCGGGAACCCGCAGTTGATAGACGCGTTCTCGCGGCAATTGGACAGCCTTTGGACCAAAGGCGTTCGCGCAACTCTGCGCGGATTTATCGACGCCTAGCGGTTGTCGGTCGCGCCGATCCGGTCCGCCGGGTCGGGCGCATAGGGCGGTATTCCGATCCTAAAGGCTTAGACCCCCAAATGTCTTATTAGACCTTTGGTCCAATATTTCATTGGACCTCTGGGCCTTCATTTGTGGCGAAAATGTGGTAGGATTATGGTATATTGATGAAGCGATTATTTGATCTGGTGATCTTTCGAGTCGAGTGAATTTATCGCTGCCGCAGGCAAAGGCATTTCCGCCTTTCTGCAAAACATCGACGATGCCCCGATGCAAACGGGATGCCGCAATTTCTTGGGCATCTCGAGGGGCCCCGGGATAGCAGGTGTCCGCGTTTCAGCGGAACGGCGTTCTGGACGTTTTTGCAGCCAGCGCCAGATACACCGCGCGCTGCGGGGATCTGGCGATGTTGCGTTGACCAGTGCAAGAGGCGGATCTGTTCTGATCGCCTTGTGGGTATCCCGGAATTTAGTCTGAAGACCAACAAGAACGAGGGGGGCATTCCAGATCCTTCCAGTGTCGCGAGGCAGAAACAGGCATTCCCGGGCACACTGAATTTTTCAAAGGGAGACAGAAATGTCCTATTCAAAATTTCTCAAGATGACCGTCGCCGTTTCCGGTTTCGCGGTTTTGGCGGGCGGCGTGCCGACATTGGCATCGGCAGAGCAATATAACGTGTGCCTGCCGGAAACGATTCCGCCAAATGTCCTGAGACGTATTCAGCGTCGGCCCGATTTTCAAAACATCATCAACCAGATGCTGGAAGCCTGTCCCGCACAAGCGTTGATTCTGGCCGAGGCGCCAACAGCCTCTGTGGTGCCCGAGACTGTCGGCGAGGGCGGCGGAAGTGAAGAAGGCGACGACGCGACATCTGATCCGAATACGCCACCACCGACGGATAATGGCGGCGGTGAGAACGGCGGCGGTGAGAACGGCGGCGGTGAAAACGGCGGTGGTGAAAACGGCGGTGGCGGCGGCCATAACGGCGGCGGTGGCGGCCATAACGGCGGTGGCGGTGGCCATAACGGCGGCGGCGGCGGCCATAACGGCGGCGGTGGCGGCCATAACGGCGGCGGCGGCGGCCATAACGGCGGTGGCGGCGGCCATAACGGCGGTGGTGGTGAAAACGGCGGCGGAGGCGGCCATAACGGCGGCGGCCACCATGGCGGCAATGGCGACGACGACAATGGCCATCATGCCGGGAACTATGACGACGACGATCATGATGAAGGCGGTCGTCGCCATGGGCGCAGGGGCGATGACCGGGGGCATCACTCGGATGACGATGACGAGCAGGTGCCATCCTAGCGCGCAGGCCGTCCGGCTTGATCCCGTCAGGAAACCTGCAACACAAAAACAAAGGGCGCCGATCGGCGCCCTTTTCGTGTCGGGCCGGAATGCGTCCGGCTACAGGGCCTTTACCGCGAGGCGGTGGGGCGGTCTTTCAGCATATGCCCGGCCAGCACAGCATACCATGATCCCAGCGAGGCGGGATTCTGCATTTTCAAAAAGGTATATCCTGTGTCGGTCCAGTGAACGATCCGGCTGTTCAGGCTGTCCAGCACCAGATCACCACGGTCCGTTCGCATGACCAGAACCGCGTGACTGCTGTTCTTGCGGTCAAGGACCGTCGCGATCAACAAATTCGAGGACGCCACCCCCGCCTGCATCAGCTTCATTTTCTTGAGAAGGACGATATCCTCGCAGTCGCCCCCTCGTGTGGTCGGCAGGGCCCAACGCTCTGCCTGCCCGTATTGTTGCTGATCCTCGATCTGGCGGGTCTTCCGGTTGACGCTGGAATTGACCGATCGGGCCAGCGCCAGATCCGCCGGACCGGACGGTGATGCGGCCCGGTCCGATGCGCAGGCCCATGCATAGTTGGCGCATAGCCCCTTCGAACCCGGCGGTGCCGTGACGGGGTATTGCGCCACAAGAAATGCATTGGTGCTGTTCGCGGCAACCACAGGGGCAGGGGCCAGTATTGATGCAAGGGTAAGCGCCGCGCCACAGGCGGCCCGGAATACTCCGGTCAAAACGTCATTCCAAGTGTCATTTGTCCAACCTCATATTGGCCTGATCGCGCAAGTGTCGCAGGTGAATTGGCCTGCGGCATGGCAAGATTAAGGGAAAAAAGCGGCGGGATGGCCGAACAGGCTGTGCCCTTGCAGGGGCAGATGGGATGTGGACGTCCTGACAAATGACTGCATTCCTCGCGCGAGATTTTGTTGCGGTTTTCCGACCCGAAAACCGAGTGGCACAAATATATCGGGTGGTATTAACCCTGCTTCGTTTGCCTGCGCGTCGGCAGGCCCTCTGTTCAACGGCTCTTGGTTGACCGTTTTCCTGAGACCATGGGTAACGGCAAAAGATCGTTGTCGCAAAGGTTTAGATTTCCTTATGGCGAAACTTCGCCTTTCGGCGCCTGTGATGGGCACAAATACGCCAATCGAGCGGGGCCGGGGTGCGGGCAAGCCGAGATAACCGGTGCGCCCATGCGGGGGTCTGGCGCGGATCGGGGCGGTATCCTTTGACAACAGTCGGTCGGGCCATCACTCTGGGTCGCAACGCCATGGATTGGCGAATGAAATCAAAAGGGCAGGCGCGTGACAGACTTTCCGGCAGAGACCACTTATGACTACATCATCGTCGGCGCGGGCTCTGCCGGATCGGTTCTTGCCAACCGCCTGTCCGCCGATCCCGCAACCCGCGTTCTGGTGCTGGAGGCGGGAAAAAAGGACGACTGGATCTGGTTCCATATCCCCGCCGGTTATCTGTTCGCCATCGGGAACCCCCGCGCGGACTGGTGTTTCACAACCGCGCCGGAGGCGGGATTGAACGGTCGCAGCCTGAACTATCCGCGTGGCAAGGTGATCGGCGGCTGTTCTGCGATCAACGGTATGATCTATATGCGGGGGCAGGCGCAGGACTATGACCATTGGCGCCAGCTTGGCCTGACGGGATGGGGCTGGGACGATGTGCTGCCGGTCTTCAAATCGCACGAGGATCACTTCGGGGGGGACAGCGCGCTGCACGGTCGGGGCGGCGAATGGCGGGTCGAAGAACCGCGCATCCACTGGGAGGTGCTGGACCGTTACCGCGACGCGGCCGAGGAATGCGGTATCGCCAAGATCGACGATTTCAATCTGGGTGACAACGAGGGGTCGGGCTATTTTCAGGTGAACCAGAAAAGGGGCACCCGCTGGTCGGCGGCGCGGGGGTTTCTGAAACCTGTGCTGCACCGCAAGAACCTGATGCTGGAAACCGGCTGTCTGGTGGACCGGATCGGGCTGGACGGCACCCGCGCGCGCCGGATCGAATGGGTCCAGAACGGCACAAGGCGTACGGCGACCGCGCGCAAAGAGATCATTCTGACCTCGGGCGCGATCGGGTCGGTTCAGGTGTTGCAGCGGTCCGGCATCGGGGGCGGCAAGGCGCTGTCCGACCTTGGCATTCCCGTCGTGCTTGACCGGCCCGGCGTCGGCGCGAACCTTCAGGACCACCTGCAACTGCGCCTGATCTACAAGGTCAGCGGCATCCGTACCCTGAACGAGACATACGCGAATCCGCTGCGCCGTGCGATGATGGGGCTGGACTATGCGATCAACCGGCGCGGGCCGCTGACGATGGCCCCCTCGCAACTGGGGCTGTTCACGCGGTCGGGCAAGGATGTCGACCGCGCTGATCTTGAATTCCACGTGCAGCCCTTGTCGCTGGGCAAATTCGGCGAACCGCTGCACCGGTTCCCGGCGATCACCACCAGCGTGTGCAACCTGCGCCCCGAAAGCCGTGGGCATATCGCGATATCGGCACGCGCGGCAGACGCCGCCCCGATCATCGCCCCGAACTATCTGTCGGCGGCCCGCGACCGCGAGATTGCCGCCCGCTCTATCCGAATGGCGCGGCGCATCGCGGGGGCGGCGGCGTTGCGGCCCTACGCGCCACAGGAATTCCTGCCCGGGGCAGCGGTGGACAATACCGAAGAGGCGCTTGTGCGGGCCGCCGGCGATCTGGGAACGACGATTTTCCATCCCGTCGGCACGGCCAGAATGGGGCTTTCGACCGACCCGATGGCGGTTGTCGATGCGCGATTGCGGGTGTTCGGCATCGAAGGCCTGCGGGTTGCCGATGCCTCGGTCATGCCGACGATCACCTCGGGGAACACCAATTCCCCGACCATGATGATCGCCGAAAAGGCCGCGGCGATGATCCTGGAGGACAACAGATAGACGGCACCCGCCGCCCCGCGGCGACACCCCTATGGGTGGGCTAGTTCGGCAGAAACGACCCTTTGGCGGAATTGATGAAATCCATGATGACCTGCGTCGCGCCGCTCAATTCGGTCGCGGCCGGATGGATCAGGAACCATGTCCGCAGAATCGGAAGCTCGGGCGTTCGGACCTCGACCAGCCGACCGCTGTGGATTTCTTCGGTCACGGTGTGACGAGAGATGATCGCGATGCCAAGACCTGCAATCACCGCCTGTTTGATCGTCTCGTTCGACCCCATGACAATGCTGGAATAGCCCTGACCCTGGCCGATGCGGTCCAGAAACCGGGTGGTCAGGATACGGGTTCCCGATCCTTCCTCGCGCAGGATGATGGTTTCTTGCAGGATGTCCTGCGGGCCGATCCCGTCTGCCGTTGCCAGCCTGTGGCCGGGTGACACGATCAACGCATGCGGATGATCCCCGATGACCGTCGCGGTGACGACAGGTTCGCGCGGCGGGCGGCCCATGATCGCCAGATCAATGGTGTTGTCGGTCAGGGC
The DNA here is from genome assembly GCF_052119585.1 of Pseudogemmobacter sp. W21_MBD1_M6. Lineage (NCBI taxonomy): Bacteria > Pseudomonadati > Pseudomonadota > Alphaproteobacteria > Rhodobacterales > Paracoccaceae > Pseudogemmobacter > Pseudogemmobacter sp. W21_MBD1_M6. The sequence goes on from NZ_JBGQOJ010000002.1 coordinate 83,862, forward strand.
GGCGATGATCTCGGTCCGGTTTCCGATCTTCAGGATGACTTCGATATTGGGGTAGGCCTTGTTCAGGGTGGCGACCAGTTGTGGCGCAAAATATTTGCCGGTGCTGACAACCCCCAGAACCATGGTGCCCGACAGCCCCTTGCTCAGCGCCTCGATCTGGCGCACCGCGCCATGCAGGGCCGCGACGCATTTGCGGTGCGCCGCCAGCAAGGCGACCCCCTGCGGCGTCAGGCAAAACTGCCGCGACCCGGCCCGAAGGATCATCGGACAGCCGAAATTATCCTCGAGCGTTTTCATCTGGCTGTGGACGGCAGGGGTGGTCAGGCCCATCAACTCGGCGGCGCCGGTCAAAGACCCGGTTGTTTCGACCGCCTCCAGTGTCCGTAACTGTTTGAATGTAAGTGCGTTCAGCCGCTTCATTAAATTTTCCTGAACATGAATTAGAAAACTTCAAATTTTATTATAATTCAATAATGCGAATATGAAAGGGAATTGTAATCGGGGAGGGGAGGCCACGATGACACCCAATGTCGACATCATCGCATGTGACAGAATACCCGAGGCGCTGCAAAAGCCAATGATCGCCATATGCGGTGTCGCGGCGCAGTTGTCGCGAACCATCGCCCGGGGGCCTCTTTCCGGCGCGTTGGGTGTCGAAGTTGGCAGTAATACCGACGGCGACGGGCAAAAGGCGCTTGATATCATTGCGGACGAGGCGATGGCAGACGCGCTGCGCGGAACCGGTGTCCGCTGGTTCGCGTCAGAGGAACGCGAAGGCGTCATCGCAATTGATGCGGACGGAACGATCGGGCTGGCAACCGACCCGCTGGACGGGTCATCGAACATCGACGTGAACGTGTCGATCGGCACGATCTTTTCCTTCGTCGCGGCGCAGGACGATGGCGATGCGACATTTCTTCAGCCGGGGACACAACAACTGGGCGGCGGCTATGTCGTCTACGGGCCACAGACGGCGTTGATTGTCACCTTTGGCGACGGGGTGCAGCACTATGTGCTGGACCCCGACAGCGGAGCGTTCGTGTTGGTGAACGACCGCGTGATGATCCCGAATGCCTCGACCGAATTCGCGATCAATGCGTCGAACTACCGACATTGGTCAAAGCCGGTCCGCGCCTATATCGACGATTGCCTTGCGGGCGATACCGGGCCGCGCGCCAAGAATTTCAACATGCGCTGGGTGGCCTCTTTGGTGGCCGAAACCCACCGGATCCTGATGCGGGGCGGCATCTTTCTGTATCCCGCCGACGACAGGAAAGGCTACGGGCAGGGGCGGCTGCGCCTGCTTTACGAATGTGCGCCGATTGCCCTGCTGGTCGAACAGGCCGGTGGCCGCGCAACCGATGGCAGCGAGCGGCTCCTGACCCGCGCACCCACACATCTGCACATGCGCACCCCGTTTATCTTTGGCACCACCGAAAAGGTCGATCGGCTGACGGCCTATCACGACATGCCGGACCAAGAGGTTTCCGCCCTGTTCGGAAGCCGCGGCCTGTTCCGGGTTTGAGGATTTAAAATGAGCAAGAAATACCCCATCATTTCGGTCACCGGCTCTTCTGGCGCGGGGACCACGACGGTCAAAAGCACGTTTGACCAGATCTTCCGCCGCGAAGGCATCAAGACCGTGTCGATCGAAGGCGACGCCTTTCATCGCTACGACAGAGCCGCGATGAAAGTGGAGTTGGACCGGCGCAAGACGGGGGGCGTCTCCAGCTTCAGCCATTTCAGCTATGACGCCAATGTTCTGGACGAACTGGAGCGCGTGTTCCGCGAGTTCGGCGAGAGCGGCCGGGGCAAAACCCGCCACTATGTCCACGACGCGACAGAGGCCGAGAGATGGGGCACCCCACCCGGCACCTTCACCGACTGGGCCGATTTCGAGGACGGGGCCGACCTGTTGTTCTACGAAGGTCTGCACGGCGCGGTGGTCAACGACGAGGTGAATCTTTCGGCGCTGGCCGACCTTAAGATCGGGGTTGTGCCCGTCATCAACCTGGAATGGATACAAAAGATCCACCGCGACAAGAAAATGCGCGGCTATTCCACAGAGGCCGTGACCGACACGATCCTGCGCCGGATGCCCGCCTATGTGCATTGCATCTGCCCGCAGTTCATCGAAACCGACGTGAATTTCCAGCGGGTGCCGGTGGTCGACACCTCCGATCCCTTTATCGCCCGATGGATTCCCACAGCCGACGAAAGCCTTGTGGTGATCCGGTTCAAGACCCCGCGCGGGATCGACTTTCCCTATCTCACCTCGATGATCGACGGAAGCTGGATGAGCCGCGCCAATTCCATCGTCATTCCGGGCGGCAAGATGGATCTGGCAATGCAGCTGATCTTTACGCCGCTGGTGATCCGCCTCGTTTCTGAATCCAAACGCGCCAGAGGAGCCTTTCCATGAACCGGCAAACCGTAATGTCCACCATGACCGAAACCCGTATGGCCAATGCGATCCGCGCTTTGGCGATGGATGCCGTGCAGGCCGCAAACTCTGGCCACCCCGGCGCGCCGATGGGTATGGCGGATGTGGCGACCGTGCTGTTCAACCGGTTCATGACCGTCGATCCGGCGGATCATGAATGGCCGGATCGCGACCGGTTCGTGATGTCGGCGGGGCATGGGTCGATGCTGGTCTATGCGATCAACCATCTGCTGGGATACGATGATATGGGTATGGACCAGCTGCGCCGCTTTCGCCAGCTGGGCGCGCGGACGGCGGGCCACCCCGAGTATGGCCACGCGAAGGGAATAGAAACCACAACCGGCCCGTTGGGGCAGGGCATTTCCACCGCTGTCGGCATGGCGCTGGCGGAACGGCTGCACAATGCCCGCTTCGGCAACGATCTGGTGGGCCATTACTCCTATGTCATCGCCGGCGACGGCTGCCTGATGGAGGGGATCAGTCAGGAGGCGATTGATTTTGCCGGCCACCTTGGGCTTGGCCGGATGATTGTCCTTTGGGACGACAACCGCATCACCATCGACGGCGCGACGGACCTGTCGACCTCGACCGACCAGATGGCCCGCTTTGCCGCGTCAGGCTGGCATGTGCAGGCGGTGGACGGGCATGACAACGCGGCGATTGCCGCCGCGATTTCCGCTGCACGCAGCGATCCGCGCCCGTCGATGATCGCCTGCCGTACGGTGATCGGCAAGGGCGCCCCGACGGTTGCGGGCACCCATAAGGTGCATGGCGCGCCGCTGGGTGCTGACGAAATCGCCGCGACCCGCGTTGCACTGGACTGGCCCTATCCGCCGTTCGAGATTCCGCAGGATGTCTACGATGGCTGGCACGCGATTGCCCGGCGCGGGGCGGGACGCCATGCCAAATGGCAGGCCGCGCTGGCCCGTTCCGACAAGGCCGCGTCCTTCGCCGTCTCGCGTGCGGCCCCCGATGCGGTCCGGTTGGGGGAGGCGATGCGCAGCTACCGCGCCGACCTCTTTGCCACAGCACCCAAGGTCGCGACGCGCAAAGCCTCGGAAATGGCGCTTGAGGTGATCAATGCCACCTTGCCCAATTCCATCGGCGGCTCTGCCGATCTGACCGGATCGAACCTGACCCGGACCAAAGCGATGCGCCCGATCAGCCGCGATGACTATGGCGGTGATTATATCCACTACGGCATCCGCGAACATGCGATGGCCGCGATCATGAACGGGATCGCGCTGCATGGCGGGTTCGTCACCTACGGCGGCACCTTCCTTGCCTTTGCCGACTATTGCCGCCCCGCGATCCGGCTGTCGGCGCTGATGAACCTGCCGGTCACCTATGTGATGACCCATGACAGCATCGGCCTTGGCGAAGATGGCCCGACCCACCAGCCGGTCGAACATGTCGCAAGCTTGCGGGCGCTCCCGAACCTCAATGTGTTTCGCCCTGCCGATGCGATCGAAACCGCCGAGGTCTGGGAACTTGCCGCAACTTCCAACGGGACGCCCAGCCTGCTTGCCCTGTCGCGGCAGGCCCTGCCGGTGCTGCGCACCGCTGCGACCGATGCAAACCTGTCGGCGCGCGGTGCCTATGTGCTGCGCGATGTGCCTGCGCGGGATGTGACGCTGATCGCCACCGGGTCCGAGGTCGAGATCGCGGTGGCGGCAGCGGACAGGCTTGCCGCCCTTGGGATCAACGCAGCGGTCGTGTCCGCCCCCTGTTTCGAACTTTTCGCGCAACAGGACGCGGCCTATCAGGCGCAGGTGCGGGGCCGCGCGCCCCGTGTGGGTGTCGAGGCTGCGATCCGGCAAAGCTGGGAGCTGATGCTGGACCGCGATGACGCCTTCGTCGGCATGACGGGCTTCGGTGCCTCGGCCCCGATCGAAGATCTTTACGCGCACTTTGGCATAACGGCAGACGCCGTTGCCAAGGCTGCCATGACCCTTCTGAAATCAAGGACGCCAGAATGACTGTCAAAGTAGCAATCAACGGATTTGGGCGGATCGGGCGCAACGTGCTGCGCGCCATCGCGGAATCGGGCCGCACCGATATCGAAGTGGTGGGCATCAACGATCTTGGTCCGGTGGAAACCAACGCGCATCTGCTGCGGTTCGACAGCGTGCATGGCCGGTTTCCGGGCGAGGTCAGGGTCGCGGGCAACACCATCGACATCGGCAGGGGGCCGATCGAGGTGACCGCCCTGCGCGACCCGAAGGATCTGCCCTGGGACGGTGTGGATGTGGCGATGGAATGCACAGGCCTGTTCACCGCCCGCGACAAGGCCGCGATGCATCTGGAAAACGGGTCCCGCCGCGTGCTGATTTCAGCGCCCGGTGCAGGGGCCGACAAGACCATCGTTTACGGCGTAAACCACACCGCGCTGACCGCCGACGACCTGATCGTATCGAACGCCAGCTGCACCACGAACTGCCTGTCGCCGGTTGCTTACGTTCTGAACAAAACCATCGGGATCACGCGCGGATTCATGACGACGATCCACAGTTATACCGGCGACCAGCCCACGCTTGATACCATGCACAGCGACCTTTACCGCGGCCGCGCCGCCGCCCTGTCGATGATCTCCACATCGACCGGGGCCGCCAAGGCCGTCGGTCTGGTGCTGCCCGAACTGAACGGCAAGCTGGACGGCGTGGCGATCCGCGTGCCGACCCCCAATGTCTCGGTTGTGGACCTTGTGTTCGAGGCCGCGCGGGCGACAACGGTCGACGAGGTGAACGCGGCGATCCGCGCTGCCGCTGACGGGCCGCTGAAGGGCATTCTGGGATATACCGACGCGGCCAATGTCTCGATCGACTTCAACCATGACCCACATTCGTCGGTCTTCCATATGGATCAGACCAAGGTGATGGGCGGCAACATGGTCCGTATCCTTAGCTGGTATGACAACGAATGGGGCTTTTCCAACCGAATGGCAGATACCGCCGTGGCGATGGGGAACCTGATCCGATGATCGGGATTTCCGCCATCACCGATATGGATGTCGCGGGCAAGCGGCTGTTGGTCCGGGCCGACCTGAACGTGCCGATGCGGGACGGTAAAGTCAGCGACACCAGCCGGATCGACCGGTTTGCGGCGGGCATGAAACCGCTGCTTGCCAAGGGCGCGCGGCTGGTGATCCTGACCCATTTCGGCCGCCCCGGTGGTAAGGCCGATCCGGCGTTTTCCACCGCGCGGCTGGTCTGCCCGCTGTCCGCGGCTTTGGGGGTCGAGGTCACTTTTTCCCCGACCTGCCACGGGCTGGAGGCGCAGGCCTATGCGGTTGCGGTGGGTGATGGCGAGGTTCTGCTGTGCGAGAACGTCCGGTTCGAGCCGGGCGAGGAAACCAACGATCCGCGATTGGCCGCAGAATTTGCCGCACTTGCAGAGATTTACGTCAACGATGCCTTTTCCTGTGCGCATCGGGCGCATGCCTCGACCGAAGGGGTGGCGGGGATGATGCCTGCCACCGCCGGACCGCTGATGCTGGAAGAGATCAAGGCGCTGGCGAATGTACTTGATGCGCCGCGCCGCCCTTCGGTCGCGATTGTCGGGGGGGCCAAGGTATCGTCCAAGATTGCGGTTCTGCGCAATCTGGTGGGCAAGCTTGACGCGGTGATCGTTGGGGGCGGCATGGCCAACACCTTTCTTTACGCCGACGGCGCACCGATGGGCAAATCCCTGCACGAAGTCGATCAGGTTGCGATGGTCGCCGAGATCCGCGCGCTGGCCAAAGCTTCGGGGTGCGAGATCCTGTTGCCAATCGATGTGGTCTGCGCCGAAGCATTCGAACCCGGCGCGCCCCACCGCGTCACCGCGCAGGATCAATGCCCGCCGGATGCGATGATCCTTGATGCGGGCCCTGCGGCGACAGGGGCGTTTGGCGATGCCTTGGCCAAAGCCGGCACCATCCTGTGGAACGGGCCGCTTGGCGCGTTCGAGATGGAACCCTTTGACCGCGCGACGGTCGATCTGGCCCGCATCGCCGCCAGTCTGACCCGTTCGGGGCAGGCCGTCACGGTTGCGGGGGGCGGCGATACGGTTGCCGCACTGAACCACGCCGGGGTCACGGATGACTTCACCTATGTCTCCACCGCCGGCGGGGCCTTTCTGGAATGGCTTGAAGGCAAGACATTGCCGGGAATTGCCGCGCTGATGCGCACGAATATTGCGGCCTAAAAGGAGAACGAAATGGCACTTATTACACTCAGACAGCTTTTGGACCACGCCGCCGAAAACGACTATGGCGTGCCTGCGTTCAACATCAACAACATGGAACAGGGGCTTGCGATCATGACTGCTGCGCGCAAATGCGATGCGCCGGTGATCTTGCAGGCCAGCCGCGGCGCGCGGTCTTATGCCGGCGACATCATGCTGCGGCATATGGTGCAGGCGCTGGTCGAGATGCACCCCGACATCCCGATCTGCATGCATCAGGATCACGGCAACAACGAGGCGACCTGCCTGTCGGCGATCCGCCACGGGTTCACATCCGTGATGATGGACGGCTCTCTTCTGGCCGATATGAAAACGCCTGCGTCCTATGACTACAACGTCGATATCACCCGCCGTGTGACCGAAGCCGCCCATGCGGTCGGCGCCTCTGTCGAGGGAGAACTGGGTATTCTGGGCAGCCTTGAAACAGGCGAGGCAGGCGAAGAGGACGGGTCGGGCGCGGTGGGCAAACTCAGCCATGACCAGCTATTGACCGACCCCGATCAGGCGGTGGATTTTGTCAGCCGGACCGGCTGCGATGCGCTGGCAATCGCCTGCGGCACCAGCCACGGCGCCTATAAGTTCACCCGCAAACCCGACGGCGAAATCCTTGCCATGTCCACCATCGCCGCGATCCACGAAAAGCTGCCCGATACGCATCTGGTGATGCATGGCTCGTCTTCGGTGCCGCAGTATTTGCAGGATCTGATCAACGCATCGGGCGGGGCCATGCCGCAAACCTATGGCGTGCCCGTCGAGGAAATCGAACGCGGCATCCGGATGGGCGTGCGCAAGGTCAACATCGACACCGATTGCCGGATGGCCATGACCGGCCAGTTCCGCAAAGTCGCGCAGGACGATCCCGCGCAGTTCGATCCGCGCAAATTCCTTGTTCCGGCAATGCAGGAACTGGAGGCGCTGTGCCTTGACCGGTTCCAGCGTTTCGGGACTGCGGGCCATGCCGCCGCGATCAAGGTGATTTCGATGGACGAGATGGCCGCCCGGTATCTTGGCGGCGCGCTAAGCCCTGTTAACGCGGCCGCAAAAGCCGCCTGAAACCTTGCAACTGGAGAGAAAAAATGGACCAATCCGATCGTTACGCAAACCTTTCCCTTCGCGAAGAGGACCTGATCAAGGCCGGTGGCCACATCCTTGTCGCCTATATCATGAAACCGAAGGCCGGTTACGGCAACTACCTGCAGACAGCAGCCCATTTCGCTGCCGAAAGCTCGACCGGAACCAATGTGGACGTGTCCACAACCGATGATTTTACCCGCGGTGTCGACGCGATCGTCTATGAAATCGACGAGGCGAAAGAGCTGATGAAGATCGCCTATCCGGTCGAGCTGTTCGACCGGAACATCACGGACGGGCGGGCGATGATCTGTTCCTTCCTGACGCTGGCGATCGGCAACAATCAGGGCATGGGCGATGTCGAATATGCCAAGATGCACGACTTCTATGTGCCGCCGAATTTCCTGCGCCTGTTCGATGGCCCCTCGACGACAATCAGCGACCTGTGGCGCGTGCTGCGCCGCCCCGTTGTGAACGGCGGTTTCATCGTCGGCACAATCATCAAGCCAAAACTGGGCCTGCGCCCGCAGCCCTTTGCCAACGCCTGTTATGACTTCTGGCTGGGTGGCGATTTCATCAAGAACGACGAACCACAGGGCAACCAGCTTTTTGCGCCGCTGAAAGAGACCATCACGCTGGTCGCCGACGCCATGCGCCGCGCGCAGGACAAGACCGGCGAGGCCAAGCTGTTTTCGGCAAATATCACCGCCGACGACCACTACGAGATGATCGCGCGGGGCGAATTCATCCTTGAGACCTTCAAGGAAAATGCCGACCATGTGGCCTTTCTTGTGGATGGCTATGTGACCGGTCCCGCCGCGATCACCACGGCCCGCCGGTGCTTTCCCAAGCAGTATCTGCACTACCACCGTGCAGGTCACGGCGCGGTGACCTCGCCCCAGACCATGCGCGGCTATACCGCCTTTGTGCTGTCGAAAATGGCCCGGATGCAGGGCGCGTCGGGCATCCACACCGGCACCATGGGCTATGGCAAGATGGAAGGCGAAGCCGCAGACAAGCTGATGGCCTATATGATCACCCAGGACAGTGCCACGGGGCCGTATTTCCATCAGGAATGGGAAGGCATGGGGGTGACGACCCCTATCATTTCGGGCGGGATGAACGCGCTGCGGATGCCGGGGTTCTTTGAAAACCTTGGCAATTCGAACCTGATCCTGACCGCAGGTGGCGGGGCCTTCGGGCATATCGACGGGGCGGCGGCGGGGGCTATATCGCTCCGGCAGGCGGAACAATGCTGGAAACAAGGGGCCGATCCGCTGGACTTTGCGAAAGAGCACAATGAATTCGCCCGCGCCTTTGAAAGCTTCCCCGGCGACGCTGACCAGCTTTTCCCGAACTGGCGCCAAGCCCTGCGGATCAATTCCGCAGCTTGATCCATAAACCGGGCGCGGGGCCTCCTTGCGTCCGGTCCACACCACACCGGAGAACATCATGACTTTTGACCGCAGCATCAAGATCGCCCCGTCGATCCTTTCGGCGGATTTCGCCAACTTCGGACAGGAGATCGCCGCGATCGAGGCGCAGGGCTGCGACTGGGTCCATGTGGATGTGATGGACGGGCATTTTGTGCCCAACCTGACCTTCGGCCCGCCGCTTTGCGCCGCGATCCGCCCGCATATCAAAACGGTAATGGACGTGCATCTGATGATCTCGCCGGTGGACCAGTATATCGAGGCCTATGCCGCCGCCGGTGCCGATGTCATCACCGCCCACGCCGAGGCCGGCCCCCACACCCACCGCACCATGCAGGCGATCCGCGCCAGCGGGGCCAAGGCCGGTCTGGCGCTAAACCCCGCCACGCCCCCCGAGGCGGTCGAATATCTTCTGGATATGATTGATCTGGTCTGCGTGATGACGGTGAACCCCGGTTTTGGCGGTCAAAAATTCATCCATTCGCAGGTGCAAAAAGTGGCCCGCCTGCGCACCATGATCGGCGACCGCGAGATCCATATCCAGATCGACGGCGGTGTGACGCCCGAAACCGCGCCGTTGGTGGCGCGGGCTGGGGCCGATGTTCTTGTCGCGGGATCGGCGGTGTTCAAGGGCGGCTCTGTTGCCAACCCTGCGCCCTACGGCGAAAATATCCGCGCGATCCGGTCCGCTGCGACCGGCGTTTAACCCCGTTTAGAAAGGCTCCTTATGCCCCGTATCGTCTTTGACCTTGACGGCACCCTGATCGACAGCGCCCCCGATATTCAGGCGGCGGTGAACCGTATGCTGGACGACGAGGGGCTGGAGCCGCTTGATCTGGCGGCGGTCACGTCGTTTATCGGAAACGGCCTGCCGCATCTGGTCAAACTGGCGATGGCTGCACGGGGCATGGACAAACACCGTCACGCAGACATCGCGCCCTTGGTTGGCCGCCACTATGACGCTGTGAATGGCCACCTGACGGTGCTTTATCCGGGCGTCGAGGCGGCGCTGCATCGCCTGAAGGCCGATGGTCACAGCCTTGCGCTATGCACCAACAAGCCCGCGCGCCCCGCCTGTGATATCCTTGGCCGAATGGGGATTTACCCGCTGTTCGATCAGGTGATCGGCGGCGACAGCCTGCCCGAACGTAAACCCGACCCCGCGCCGCTTCTGGCCTGTCAGCCCGGCCTTTATGTGGGCGACAGCGAGGTGGACGCCGAAACCGCCGCGCGGGCAGATGTGCGTTTCATCCTGTTCACCGAAGGCTATCGCAAGGTGCCGGTGGCCGGTCTGCCGCATGATGCGCTTTTTAGCAATTTCGCGGCTCTTCCTGACATCGTCCAAACCTTCGAGAGGCTGCAATGACCCCACCCAAGGCCCTGATTTTCGACGTGGACGGTACGCTTGCTGAAACCGAGGAGGCGCATCGCGCGGCCTTTAACGCGGCGTTTGCCGATTGGCAGCTTGACTGGCACTGGACTGCGGACCGGTATCGCGCGCTGTTGAAAACCACCGGCGGCAAGGAGCGCATGGCGGTTCATCAATCGGCTTTGCCAAAGGACGCACGGCGGCTGGATACGGATGAGATCGCCCGACTGCACGCCCATAAAACCGCAATTTATACGCGGATGCTTGCAAACGGCGAATTGGCGCTGCGCCCCGGTATTGCCGATCTTGTCACCGATGCCCGCGCCGCTGGCATGGCGATTGCGGTTGCGACCACCACGAACCTGCCCAACGTAGAGGCGCTGAGCCAGTGTTGCTGGGGTCTGCCGGCGACGCAGGTCTTTGACGTGATCGCCGCCGGGGATCAGGTCGCTTTGAAAAAGCCCGCCCCAGACGTGTTCCTGTTGGCTTTGGCGCGTTTGGGGCTGGCGGCGCCGGACTGTCTGGCCTTCGAGGACAGCCGCAACGGCATCCTTTCGGCCAGGGGCGCGGGGCTGCGGGTGCTGGTCACGCCCTCGGCCTATACCGACGATGATGATCTGGGCGATGCGGACTGGATCTATGACACGGTCGCGGTGGCGCGGACAGCGCAGGGCAATCCGATCGGGCTGTATTGAGGACCGGCGGGCGCGGGGTTTCGGACCCTTTGGCATGGTGGATCGCCTGACGACAGGGATGATCCGATCAGACGGCTGAACCTTTCAATGCCGGGTCAGCGTCCCTGTTTTGCAATACCCAGACCTGCCAGGGTTTCATCCACCGGCGGCGCAGGCGGCCTGCCACCCGAATATCCCAGATGCAGCTTGTTCGACAGGTCCAGCAGGCTAACGCTTCCGGTTTTTTCATAGATGGAATGCAAATGTGACCTTGCGGTGGATTGCTGTATCCCCAACTCTTTTATGACATCCTTTAGAAGCAATCCGTCCTGAATCATAAGACAGATCCTGAACTCTGACCTGCTTAGTCCATAGGGGTTATCAATCCGCACAATCGAATGAGCGGCGGCGCGCAATGTGTCTTGCGTGCGCATCTGCCGGTTCCGCGCAAGTTGGCGATGTGCGGTGCCCGGCGCGCGTTGTTGCCATGTTTTCGCAAGGGTGTCCGAAATCATCGTTAAAAAGACGCGGTCATGATCCGGGATGGCCGTTCCGAACTGGATTTCAAGGATGTCCATGCCAAGCGCCGCGTTCACAAGGCAAATGACGGCGACCGAATGGATCTGCTGCGCCCTGATCTGTTCGCGCAATTCGCCGGACATATCGGCCCAGTCCTCATCATTCGTGCTGCGCATGACCCACAGACTGCCTGATCTGGATTGCATCAGATCCGCGCCGAACACCTGCTTTGCGAAACATTGCCGCTCTATGGCGAAAAGGTTCCGGGCCTCGGGGTCGACAAAGCTGATTGTTTTGGCGTGGTTGGTTTCCTTCGAGAACCGGACAAGAAAGGCGGCGTCGCCCTTCACCAGCTTCAACAGACGCTCTATCGCCTGTTCGCAGTCCCCGAGACCGTGAAGCGTTTCAACCCATTCTGCAATGACACCAAAACTTACGGGCGATGACACAAAGGTATCATGTCCCTTTAACGGCTTTTCACGACTGCCCATCCCTATCACCTTGTGGATAAATTTTTCTAAAATGAGAAATCGTTAACCACGCTAATGGATTATGTTCCCCATTTTTGCCGCAATTAGGCAAGTTATATCTTTTGGCGGAGGGAGATGGATCGTCTGTTCTTGATTGAGAAAAAGCCGGTAAGTTTATGATTTTGAATATAAATATTTTAAAATAGGTCGATTTTTCATCATGCGGCAGGCAATGCCCTATTTGATTACAGTGGGAACACGATTGATCGAAATTCCGCCTTATTGTTGCCACTTCTGACTTTTTTTCCTTGTGGATAAACGATTCGAAATTGATTCGACCCATCGTCTAATCCCTTGTTTCTACAAGCCACGACAGCTGTGGTGCAGGGGAAAAACACCCATGACGTGTGAAGTTCAACTGCCTGATGGATGCGTTGTGCTGCGGTGGCTTGTTATGATGATCGGGAATTCGAGAGCAAGGCTTTCGGGCTCCTGCCTTGGTCTGCCGCCGGGGTGGATAACAACGAAATCAATTTTTCCAAAGGGGGATACCCATGTTTAAGACGTTCATGAAAGCCGCACTGCGGTTCAAGAAAGACGAGTGCGGCGCGGCCATGGTCGAGTACGCCGTAGCCCTGCTTGTGGTGACCGGTATCGGTATCGGGGTGATGACCACTCTCGGCACGACTGCCGGTGTTAAGGTTCAAGATGCGTGCACGGGCCTAAACGGTGGAGCCGCGTGTACGGCTCCCGTTGCCCCCGGTTGATCGCGAACTCCGCGCTTCCCGATATTTTCGGGAGGCGCGGGAACGGCCCGGTCACCGGCCAAATTCATTATACATTTACAGACTTACCCATTTCAAAACTTGGAGGCTCTCATGCGTATCAAGTCGCTCCTCATTACCGTTTTCGGAGTAGCACTCGCTGGGGGCTCCGTATTTATGGCCAAGGAATTTTTACAAGGCCCGACCGACGGCGCCGCCATTGCCGCCCCCAGTGCGGATATGGTCGATGTTATCGTCGCGCAATCCACGATTGAGTTCGGCCAGCCTATTGACGGTCTGGCCGTCAAAACTCACTCGTGGCCGCGCGAGGCAGTACCGGTCGGGGCTTATACATCGCTGGGCGCTGTTCTGGGGTCCGGTGTGACACCCCGTCGTGCACTGACCCGCATCTATGCCGGCGAAATCCTGTTGGACTCCAAACTGTCGCAACCCGGCGAACGGGTGACGATCGTGCAAAAGCTGGGCGCAAACAACCGCGCCATGGCGATCAGCGTCAACGCGTCCACCGCCGTCGGCGGCTTTGTGACGCCCGGCGATTTTGTCGATATCGTCATGACCCAGGGCGGTGGCGACCAGCAGCGCGCAGGGACCATCCTGCAAGCGATCCGCGTGATCGGCGTCGATCAGCAATCCGAGGACAGCGCCGATCAGCCCGCCGTCGCCCGCACCATCACGGTCGAGGTGACACCTGATCAGGGCCAGCGCCTTGCCCTTGCGCAACGTGTCGGTCTGCTAAGCCTGACTTTGCGCGGGCTGGATGACAGCACGGACGAAACGCTTGCGCTGGTCGAAATGGGCGATCTGTTCAACGAACCCGTCAAGGTGGTCGAGGTCACAGCGCCCGAGGCCGCGCAGGAAATTGCGCCCGTGGCTGTTGTCCGCCGCCCGTCGATCACGGTGCGCCGGGGCACGACATCTGAAGTCGTCCAGTTGAAGTGATCGGGCGGAAAGGGGAACACAATGTCAATCCGACACCATCTTTCCGCCTTTCGCACCGACGAGACCGGCACAATTGCGCTTTTGTGGGTCTCTGCCATTGTGGCGGTGATCGGGCTTGTGTCCTTGTCGTTCGACATCGGGCGGATGAACGCCACGCATTCCGAACTTCAGTCCTTTGCCGATAACGTGGCGCTGGCCGCCGCCGCCGAACTGGACGGACAAGGCGATGCCATCACCCGCGCGACAAGCGCTGCGGCCAATCTGGTGACGGACAGCCAGACGTTTGGATCAGGCGACGGCATCCTGTCGGGCCCCTCCGATTACACCCTGACATTCCACACCAAACTTCCCGCCTCTGATCTGACGCCACTTGGCGCGAATGCCACGACGGTGGCCAGCAAGGCGGCATTTGTTCAGGTCGTCGTGACGCCGGTTTCGCTGACGCTTCCGTTTTTGCGGGCGATCAATTCCATTCTGGGTGCGGGGTCGGACCCTGTCACCGCCGATCTCAGCGCCGAGGCCGTTGCGGGTTTCACGCAAGAGGCATGCGACATCACCCCGCTGATGTTTTGCCTGCCCCCGCCGGTCGCACCTGAAACCAGCTATAAGGCGGAAAACCATCGCGGCGACCAGATCTTGTTGCGCACAGGCGGCAACGGGGCGGCCTGGGGGCCGGGGGATTTCGGGTTCCTTGACCCGTCATCGGCCAATCTGGGGGCGACCTGTGCCGGGGAAAACGGTCTGAACAACATCGTCATCTGCCTGATCGGCGCGGCCCAGAACATCACGTCATGCTATTCGCAGCGCGGCGTCGATATTCAGCCGGGGCAGGCGGTTGGCGTCTGGAACGATGCGTTCAACATGCGGTTCGACCGGTACAGCAGTTCGCTGAACAAGCTGAAGTCCGACCCCGATTACCAGCCGGCCCCGACGATCATCTCAGGTCAGACCGGCGGGTGTGGGAATACCGGCGTGTCCAGCTCGACAAATTCGATCGGCCTGCCGCATGACAGCTGCTTTTCCGCCGGAACCTGCACGCGGTTCGGGCATGGCACATGGGACTATCAGAAATACATCGGTTGGAATTACGGCACCCCCGGCTATGCCACGGGAACGACGGCCTATGACGCATCCTGGGATGACCACCTGACCGCCTTCACCGTGGATGCCGCCGCCGGCTCCCGCTACGAGACATATCTGAGGGAAATCGCCTATCTGAAAAGCCTGGCCTCTGGCAGCCCCTTGTTGATGGGGCGCGACGAAACGGGTGTCACGCAGTGTTATACCGGACCGAAAACCGCGACTGCGAACCGTCGTGTCGTGATCGCGGCCGGGATTGATTGCGCTGCCAACAGCATCAGCGGCGCGGCGAAAAATGTTCCCGTTGCCGAGTTTTTCGAGTTGTTCCTGACCGATCCGGTGGGCACGGGCACAGGATCGCCCGGAACATTCGATCTTTATGTCGAGGTGATCGGGTCTGCCGGACTGGCGGGCTATACCTCGGCTGGCGACGGCGGAATTTTCCGCGATGTCGTGCAGTTATACAGGTGACGGGCATGGGCATCGGCATCCCCCCATTCCGCAGCTTTGCCAAGGCCGAACATGGCGCCGTTCTGGTCGAGTTCGCGATTGTCCTGCCGCTGATGCTGCTGTTCTTCGCGATCACCATTGAATCCGCCCGCATGTTCTGGAGCTATCAAAGCGCGATTGCCGGTGTCCGCGACGCCAGCCGGTATCTGGCGCGGGTGGCGCCGGTCGATATCTGCCTGACCTCGGGCGGGTTGGATAGTTATGCAGCGCAGCTTAAGACCATCGTGGAATCCGATATTGGCGGCAACCCGGTGTTACCGACGCTGGTGACGATCAATTCGGTGACCCCGACGGTGTCCTGCATCAATGGCGGCTACCGCACCGACCCTGCGCCAATGGCCACGGTCAGCGCGAATATGACCATCGTGTTTCCGTTCGGCAATCTGTTCACCCTGTTCGGGTCCGGCTTGACCTCGGTCACCACCGATGTCGTCGACCAATCACGGATCTTCGGCCAATGAACCGCCTGCATCATATGAGCATGCGTTCTGCAGGGTTTGCACGGTCAGAGCGGGGCGGGGTGATGGTGGAATTCGCCATCGTCTGCGCCGTTTTCTTTCTTTTACTGTTTGCCCTGCTGGATTTCGGGCGGCTGGCGTTTTCCAATGTGCTGGCCGAGAAATCCGCCTCGATTGCGGCGCGGATCGCGGCGGTGCGTCCGCCCGCCTGTGCCGGTGTGCCGGTCCGCTACACCAGAGGCACCGCAGACCCGCAACCGCGTTTCGGGACTTCGTGCCGCGCATTTCCCGGCACCTGTGCCACGGTCGCGACGGTGACCTGCGCGGGGGCTGCAACCAATGCGACGGCCACCGAGATATGGGCACGCATCGCGTCCAGCCTGCCTGCGGGCAGTGCCATCGGGAATATGCAGTTTTCCTACAGTTTCGATGCAAACCTGGGGTTCCTTGGCGGGCCATACACACCGATGGTGACGGTCGATCTGCATCTGCCGGATTTCGAATTCGTCTCGCCTTTGGGCGGTTTGGCGGGGGCGGCGGGGGCGGCGGACACCGCAGGCATGGGCGCAGACATCATTCGCCCGACCTTCAGCGTCTCGATGCCCGCCGAAGATCTTGCAGCAGGCGAGGCAGGATAGCGCAATGGAGAGATCAATGGATCATAACACCAGATCAATTCTTGTCGTCACCCGAAGCCAGGAACTGGCCGACAGGATTACCGCAGGGTTCCGCGAAAGCCGGGACACGCGGGTCAAGGTCGCCCATTCCAGTCTTGCGGCGATGAACGGCCACGCCGCCGAACTGACCTTTGAAAGCAATGTCGTGATCTTCGAGGCCGACCCCGAGGACGAGCGCGAGATGGCCGCGATCCGTGAATTGTTGACAAAGGGGCAGGAGGATACGTTGTTTCTGGCCCTGACCGATGGCGATGTGTCGTTGTCCAAGGCGCGGTGGTTTCTGGACGCTGGCATCGACGAGGTTCTGCCCTCGGGCATCTCGTTCGAGGGGCTGTCGGGGGTGATAGATAAATCGCTGAACGCCCGCCGGACGC
The DNA here is from genome assembly GCF_052119585.1 of Pseudogemmobacter sp. W21_MBD1_M6. Classification (NCBI taxonomy): domain Bacteria; kingdom Pseudomonadati; phylum Pseudomonadota; class Alphaproteobacteria; order Rhodobacterales; family Paracoccaceae; genus Pseudogemmobacter; species Pseudogemmobacter sp. W21_MBD1_M6. The sequence continues at coordinate 100,888 of NZ_JBGQOJ010000002.1, forward strand.
CCGCAGCCCACCATATGGCGCCCGATCAAAACGAAGGTTTCATTCTTTCGGTGGCACAGGCGCGGGGCGGGGCGGGCGGAACAACGGTTGCCGTGAACCTTGCCTGCGCGTTGCTTGGCCACAACAGCCTGTTCAAAAGGGCCACCAAGGCGCGCGTGGCGCTTCTTGATCTGGATCTGCAATTCGGCAACGCCAATGTGCTGCTCGATCTCGAAGACAACGGTGCCTTCAGCACCCTGATTACGAGCGGCCAGTTGCCGGACCGCGCCTATGTCAGATCCATGATGCAAAGCCATTCCAGCGGTCTGGATATTCTGAATGCCCCGCCGTCCATCGTTCCGCTGACCGCCTTGCGCCCCGATCTGGTGGCCGCCCTGCTGGACGCATTGCGGGCCGAATATGATTATGTAGTCGTCGATCTGCCGCGCGTTCTGACCGAGTGGCTGGAACCGGTGTTGCTGCGGACGGACCGGATGACAATTGTCATGGACACCTCTGTTCCCTCTGTCCGCCATGCCAAACGCCTGATGGATTTTTACCGCGAGGTGCAGATCGGGTTGTCTGTCGGTCTGGTCGTGAACCGCGAAAGCCGCCCGATGATCAGAACCGCCGCCCAGAAAGAGGCCGAAGACGTTCTGGGCGCGTCGTTCTCCCACTGGTTGCCCGACCGTCCCAGAATCGTGCGCAAAGCCACCGATCAGGGCCAGCCCTTTATGCTGGGCCATGCCGGTTCGGACATCGGTAAGGCGTTCCGCAAGTTTGCCGATGCCACACAGAATTCACTGCCAAGACAGATTGCAATCGCCAATTAAGAAGTGAGCCAAGCCATGTTCAAAGATTTCAATAAACGGACCCACAAGGCTGCCGATAACGTCGTGCGGCTTGATGCGGTGCCCGAGATTTCTTTCGCGAAAAAACAATACGAGCGTGAGGTCGATGTGGATCTCATGGCCCATCTGGAACTGAAAAGCCGCCTTCATGAAGAACTGCTGGACCGGCTGAACCTGTCGGTGATCGACAAGATCGAAAAGCCCGAATTGCGCCGCCAGATCGCCGATCTTGTCGGACAACGGCTGGAATCCGAAGGCATGCCGATGCGGTCCGAGGCGTTCTCGAAACTGGTGGACGAACTGATCTTCGAGGTCATGGGCCTTGGCCCGCTGGAGCCACTGCTTGCCGATCCGACGATCAACGATATTCTGGTGAACTCTCATTCGCAGATTTACGTCGAGCGCTTCGGGATTCTGGAGAAAAGCCCGGTGCGGTTCCGCGATGAACGGCATCTTCTGCGGATCATCGACAAGATCGTGTCGAAGGTCGGGCGGCGCATCGACGAATCCCAGCCCTGGGTCGATGCCAGATTGCCGGACGGCAGCCGCGTCAACGCGATCATCCGGCCATGTTCGGTTGATGGCCCTGCGCTGTCGATCCGCAAATTCTCGCGCAAGCCTTTGACATTGAGCCGGATGATCGAGAACGGCGCGCTTAGCACTGCCGCGGCCACGCTGTTGCAAGCCTTGGTCGAGGCGCGTTTGAACGTGCTGATTTCGGGTGGCACGGGGTCGGGCAAGACAACCATGCTGAACGCGATGTCATCGTTCATAGACCACAACCAGCGCATTGTGACGATAGAGGACGCGGCAGAGCTGCAATTGCAGCAGGAGCATGTGGTGCGGCTTGAAACGCGCCCCGCCAATTCCGAAGGGCAGGGCACGATCTCGCAGCGCGATCTGGTGCGCAACGCGCTGCGGATGCGGCCCGACCGGATCATCGTCGGCGAGGTGCGCGGCTCTGAGTGTTTCGACATGTTGCAGGCGATGAACACCGGCCACGACGGGTCGATGACCACGGTTCACGCCAATTCGGCCCGCGACGCTCTCAGCCGGCTGGAACAGATGGTGACGATGCTGGGGGCGGACCTGCCGATCCGCACGATACGCGCCCAGATCGCCACCTCTATTCACATCGTCGTGCAGGTCGCCCGCATGAGCGACGGGCGCCGCCGCGTGATCAGCATTTCCGAAATCACCGGAATGGAGGGCGAGGTGATCACCATGCAGGATCTGTTCGTGTTCCGCCGCCGGGGCAAATCCGAGGCGGGCGATGTGCTGGGCGATTTCATGACCACGGGCATCCGGCCCAAGTGTTTCGAGATGCTGCAAGACGCGGGCATCTTGCTTGATCCCAAGCTGTTCCAGCGCGACGAGGTGATGTCATGACTGGTCCGCAATCAGCCGAACTTCGGTTTCTGATCTATGTGGCGGTCTTTATCGGTGTGCTGCTTGCCTTTGACGGGCTGCGGCAATTTCTGTCGCGGACCGAGGATCGGGATCAGGCGTTGAACCGCCGGATGCGGATGCGCAAGAAAGGTGTCGTAACCGAGCAAAGCCTGAACGTCTTTCTGGACAAACGCGAAGGGCAGGGCACCGGCGGGGTGATGGCCTATGCAACGTCATTTCCCGCGCAGATGCGGCAGGCGGGACTCCATATCAGTGCCCGTTGGTTTATCCTTGGCTTTGGCCTGCTTGGTGCCGTTCTGTTCGTCGGGCTTTGCGTCAGGTTCCCCGTGCCGGTCGCGGCACTTGTTGCGGTTTCGGCTGCGATAGGCGGTCCGGTTCTGGTGATCGGCAATCGGCGGCGTGCCCGGATGGCCAAACTGACCGCCCAACTGCCCGACGCGCTGGATCTGATGGCGCGGGGGCTTCAGGTCGGCCATCCGCTTAGCGTGACGGTGGCCAGCGTCGCGTCGGATATGCCGGACCCGATCGGCAGCGAGTTCGGTATCATTCAGGATCAGGTCAGCTATGGCGACGACATCGTTACCGCGTTCAACGACTTTGCCGAGCGTGTCGATATAGAAGACGCGCGCTATCTTGCGGTCAGCGTCGGCATCCAGCACGGAACAGGCGGCAATATGGCCCGCATTCTGAAGGTGCTGTCAAAAGTCATCCGCGACCGCGCGGTCATGCACAAGAAGATCCACGCGATCTCGTCCGAGGGGCGACTGAGCGCGGTCATCCTGACCTGCATGCCGCTGATCATTTTTGCGACGATCACGATCACCTCGCCGGGGTTTTATGGCGATGTGAAATCCGATCCGCTGTTCATGCCGATCATGGCCTCGATCATCAGCCTTATCGTGCTTCAGGGGTTCATCCTGATCCGCATGGTCAATTTCAAATTCTGAACCGGGAGATGTGCCATGGAAACACTCATGCAGACCCTTATCCAGTCGACAGGGCTTGGCCCTGAAGTTCTGGCCTTTGCAGGCATCGGTCTGGGGGTTTTGATCATTGTTTTCGGGATGTCAGGGGCGCTTGTCAGCAACACATCCCCGGAAGCCCTGAGAATGCGGACCCCCGCTTTGGGGGCGGGGCGTCGTCCGCGAGAGACCCTGATCCGCGCGCAGGACAATGACCCAAGCGGTATTCTGCAGGCGCTTTTGCCCAGATCGCAGCACGAACGGACAAAGATCGCCAAACAGTTGCGGCAGGCGGGCGTCCATGGCCGCTATGCTGTGCGCAATTTCTATCTGGTCCGAACCCTTCTGTCGTTGGTTTTGCCGCTGCTGTTTGTCGCGGCGACATATCTGCCCGGCTATGTGGACCTGCCGCTGAAGCTGAAGGCGTTTCTGACCGGCGTCACCTATCTTCAGACATTTTACATCATGACCGTCTGCATCGTGGCCGGGTACTACGGCCCGCTTTTGTGGCTGAACTCCCGCATGGCAGAGCGACGCGAGCGGGTGCGCTACAGCTTTCCGAACGCGCTGGACTTGCTGCAAGTCTCGATCGAAGCGGGCCTTGGTATGGATGCGGCGCTGACCCGCGTGGCCCATGAGATGGCGCGCGTCGCACCCGAACTTTCGGCTGAATTCACCATCCTGCAACTGGAAATCCAGGCTGGAAAAGACCGGGAGCGTGCACTTCTCGACATGGCCGAGCGCTGTGATGTCGAGGCGGTTCTGGCCTTTGTGAACGTCATCATCCAGTCCTCCCATTTCGGCACCAGCATATCCGAGGCCCTGTCGGCGTTCTCCAATGAAATGCGCCTGACCCGCGAGCTGAATGCGCAGGAGCAGGCGAATAAACTGCCCGTGAAAATGTCCGCCGTGATGGCCGGGATCATGATGCCGGTCCTTTTGATGCTGACCATCACGCCCGTTCTGATCCGGTGGTTGCGGATGATGGGATGAATTGACCCTCCTGATGCGACCTTGGCCCTGTCCGGTTTCAGGACGGCGGCAGACGGGGGGCATTGACGGGGGTCAATGCGGCGCAGCGAGCACCTGCCATTCTTGCCCTGACCCCGAAAGGGATGCCAAAGGGACGGCAGGCAGATGAAAAACGGGACAGATGGCACCGAAGACGACGCCATGACCAGGCGTGCCTTGCGCGACGGCCTTTTGCAGAACCGCCACATCGCAGATCAGCTTGTGGCTTATGCGGATCTGTTGGCGCAGCAGGGCGGGGACGGCTTTCGGGAACGGGCCTACCGTGCGGCGGCGGGGACAGTGCAGCGGATGGACCGCCCCCTGGTCGAAGTTCTGGCGGAACAGGGGTTGGACGGGCTGATCGACTTGCCAACCATCGGCGCGGGCATTGCGTCGGCCATCGCCGAGATGTTGCGCACCGGGCATTGGGCGCGGCTTGACCTGATGAGCGGTGCTGCGGCGCCCGACCGCCTGTTCCGCACGCTGCCGGGAATAGGTCCGATCCTTGCCGCAAGTCTGGCCGAGGCAACCGATGCCGAGACGCTGGAGGCGCTGGAGATGGCGCTTTTGCAGCCCGGGACCAAGGTTCCGGGGTTGGGGCCGCGACGTCGTGCGATGATCCTTGCCGGGCTGTCCGACAGGTTGGCGCGGATCAACGCAGGCGCGCCCCGCGCCACAGCCGGCGAGCGGCCCGACGTGGGGCTGTTGCTGCGGATGGACAACGCCTATCGCGCGGCGGCAGAGGCGGGAAAGCTGCGCATGATCGCCCCGCGCCGCTTTAATCCCGAGGGTCTGTCGTGGCTGCCGATCCAGCACCGGACCGACGGCGGGTGGGAAATGACCGCGCTTTATTCCAACACGGCGCTTGCACACCGGCTTGACCGGACCCGCGACTGGGTTGTGATCGACTATCACAACGACAAGGGCGCGCAGGGGCGGTGCACCGTGGTGACAGAGCCGCATGGCCCCCTGGAGGGCAAGCGCGTCGTGCGGGGGCGCGAGGCCGAGTGCGCCGCATATTACGGGGCAGGGCGCTGACGTTGCCTGATGAAGGGCGCAGGAAAGGGGCCATCGTGGGCGACGAGAAGATCGACATCGACCGCCTTCTTGCCGAGGGCGCCGAACGCACATGGCATCCCTTGCGGATTGCCGCGGTTCTGGCGCTTGTGGTGGCAAGCCTTGCCGGTTGGTATCTTATGACTCGCACGGACAGCGGCGGTGCCGCGCGATACACCACCCAAGTCCTTCAGCGCGGGACGCTGACCACCACGGTAACGGCCGTGGGCACGGTGGAACCCACCAGCAAAGTCGAGGTGTCAAGCGAGCTGTCTGGCACCATCCGCACCGTCGAGGTGAACGACAACGACCAGGTCACGCGCGGGCAGGTGCTGGCTCGACTGGACACCACTGCGCTGGAAGCAGGCCTTGCCCACAGCCGCGCGACCCTTGCCGCGCGCAAGGCCCGCGTAACAGAGGCCGAGGCGACCCGGACAGAAATGCAGGCGGCTTATTTGCGCGCCGACAGCCTGTTTCAGCGCGGCGTCACAACACTGGAGGTCTATATCGGGTCCGAGGCGGCGTTGCGTCGTGCCGAGGCGGCATTGGCCAGCGCCGAGGCGGATGTGGCTGTGGCCGAGGCCGATGTGCAACTGAACGAGGCCAATCTGGCAAAGGCCTGTATCTGCGCCCCGATCGACGGTCTTGTTCTGGACCGCAATGTCGATGCGGGGCAGATCGTTGCCGCGTCGCTGTCGGCGCCGGTGTTGTTCACCTTGGCCGAGGATCTGCGCCGGATGGAACTTCGGGTCGATGTGGACGAGGCCGATATCGGGCGGGTGGCCGTCGGGAATTCGGCGGAGTTCTCGGTCGAGGCATTCCAGGACCGGGATTTCCCTGCCACGGTCAGCACCCTGCGCTACTTTCCCAAAACCGTGGACGGGGTGGTGACCTATCAGGCGGTGCTGGAGATCGACAATGCCGACCTGTTGCTGCGTCCCGGCATGACGGCGGTGGCGGTCATTACCGTGGGCCAAGTGACCGATGCGCTGCTGATCCCCAACGCGGCCCTTCGATTTGCCCCGCAGGACGTGGGCGGGGATGCGGGCGGCACGGGTTTGCTGGGTATGCTGTTCCGGCGGCCGCCGTCCACGGCACCGATCGCCCCCAACGCGGCAAGCGTCGACGGGTGGCGCTCTATCTGGGTCTTGCGCGACGGCACAGCGGTAAAAACGCCGGTGCGAACGGGCGCATCGGACGGGTCGTTCACCGAATTCCGCGAGGGAGAACTCGCGGCAGGCGACCGCGTGATCACTGATATGGACGCGGGCACATGACTGGGCGGGACCCGCAGCCGTTGCTGCGGATGACCGGCGTGACCAAGGTTTACGGATCGGGCGCGGGCGCGGTACACGCCCTGCGCGGGATTGATCTTAGCGTGCGCGCGGGCGAGTTTCTGGCGGTGATGGGGCCGTCAGGGTCCGGAAAATCCACCGCGATGAACATCATCGGCTGCCTTGACCAACCGACCGAAGGCAGCCTGCGGTTGCTCGGGGCAGAGGTTGGCGCCCTGAACCGCAACCAGCGGGCCCTGTTGCGGCGGCACTTTATCGGGTTCGTCTTTCAGGGCTACAACTTGCTGCCGCGCACCTCTGCGCTGGAAAATGTCGAGATGCCGCTGATCTATCAGGGTGTTGCGTTGACCGAGCGCCGCCGCCGCGCGCTGGAGGCTTTGGACCGGGTCGGTCTGAAGGACCGCGAAGCGCATCGCCCGTCGGAACTATCGGGCGGTCAGCAACAGCGCGTGGCCATTGCACGGGCCATCGTCACCCGCCCCGATCTGATCCTCGCGGACGAGCCGACGGGCAATCTGGACACCCGGCGCGGGCAGGAAGTCATGCAGGTTCTGACCGACCTGAACCGCGATGGGGGCGTGACGATCCTGATGGTCACGCATGAACCTGACATGGCCGCCTATGCCGGTCGGGTCGTGCATTTTCTGGATGGCGGTCTGGTCTCTGACAGGGTGCAGCATCATGCTGTTTGAGGCGATCAGGCTGGCGCTGTTTACCGTGTGGCGCAATGCGCTGCGGTCGTTTTTGACGGTGCTTGGGGTGGTGATCGGGGTCGGGTCGGTCATCGCGCTGGTGACGGTTGGGCAGGGCTCTACCCGGCAGGTTCAGGCGGATGTGGCATCGTTGGGCAGCAACCTGTTAATGATCCGGCCCGGACGTCCCGCGCAGGGTCCGGGCGGGGCCAGTGGTGCGGCGGCCAGTCTGACGTTACAGGATGTCGAGGCCATAGGAACCGAGTTGAACAGCATCGCCGCGGCTGCGCCGTCGAACAGCCGGATGATGACCGTGGTGATCGGCAACGCCAATCTTGATACCGCGGTGACCGGCACCGATTCCCGCTTTCTGACTGTTCGGGACTGGAATCTGGCCAGCGGACGCGGCTTTCAGGACAGCGAGCTGAATGCGGGGTCCATGGTCTGTATTCTGGGGGATACGGTGCGGCGAGACTTGTTCGGGGCAGGCGATCCGCTTGGCGCCTCTATCAGGCTTGGCAATGTGGCCTGCCGCGTCATCGGCTTGCTGGAACCGAAAGGCGCGTCAAGCTTCGGCAGCGATCAGGACGATCTGATCCTGATCCCGATCCGCGCCTTTCTGCGCCGTGTGTCAGGAAACCCCGACATTGCGATGATCTACGCCGCGGTCCGCAACGGGGTGACAACAGACAAGGCCAAGGCCGATATCGAACGCCTGATGCGCGAACGCCGCCGTATCCGACCGGGAGAGGACGACGATTTCAACGTCTTCGATATGAAGCAGATCTCTGCGATGCTGACGGGGGTCACCTCTGTTCTGACGGGGCTTTTGTCTGCGGTTGCCGGGATCAGCCTGCTGGTTGGCGGCATCGGCATCATGAACATCATGCTGGTGTCTGTGAATGAACGCACCCGCGAAATCGGGATCAGGCTGGCAGTGGGGGCGACAGAGCGGCAGATCCTTCTGCAATTTCTGGTGGAATCCATCGTGCTTTCGCTGATCGGGGGGCTGATCGGTATTCTTCTGGGGCTTGGGCTGGGCTATGTCGGCGCGCGGATGCTGTCCATTCCGTTCACCCCCGACCCGCTGGTCATTGCGGGTGCGTTCGCGTTTTCGGCGGTGGTTGGCATCGTCTTTGGCTATTTCCCCGCCAAAAGTGCGGCGCGTCTTGACCCGATAGAAGCCCTGCGCCACGCTTGACCCCACCTAGCCGATGACCAGAAACAGCGCAGCACCCTGAGGAAACACCCGTAACAACACCGGCCCCTCGCTGGAGCCCGCGATCCGCGCGACAACTTCGGGGGTGCGCACATTGGACCGGTTGACCGCCGCGATAACGTCGCCCTCCCGAAGCCCGGCCAGATCGGACGCGCTGTTCGGCGCGACAGACACAACCAACACACCGATGGCTTGCCCGTCGCGGCCCGCGCCTGTGTCCGTCGCCCGCAGCGTGACCCCCTGAAGCGCGGCACCGGTATCCGGTGCGTCAGGTGTCGCGCCCGATGGCCCGTCCTCGCCCGACAGGGTCACGGCGATCTCCAGCGTTTCGCCCGCCCGCACAAGGGACAGCACGACTTGCATTCCGGCGGGAAGGAGGCCCAGCCGGTTACGCAGGTTGGCTGATGATGTCACCGCAATGCCATCCACCGCAACGATGACATCGCCCAGTTGCAACCCCGCCGCCTGCGCCGGAGAGCCTGCGATGACGTCCGAAATCACCGCCCCGCCGCGGCCTGGCACCCCCAGCGCCTTCGCAAGCGCTGGCGTCAGATCCTGCACCAGAACCTCGATCTGACCGCGCCTCATGGTGCCGAACTCGACCAGCTGATCCGCGACGTTCATCGCCATATCTATCGGAATGGCAAAGCCGATCCCGGCACTGCCCCCCGACGGGCCGAATATGGCCGTGTTGATCCCCACCAGTTCACCGCGCAAATTGACCAGTGCCCCCCCGAATTTCCGGGGTTGATAGAGGCGTCTATCTGGATGAAATTCTCGTAGCCCTCAATTCCGAGATTGGCGCGGCCAAGGGCGCTGATGATGCCGGATATCACCGTCTGTTCCAGCCCGAAGGGGTTGCCGACGGCGACCACATAATCGCCCACCCGCAGCCTGTCAGAGCGCCCGATCCGCAATGCGGTCAGCGTATCGGCCTCGATCTCAAGCGCCGCAATATCGGTTTCCGTGTCCGTGCCAAGAACGCGCGCGGGCAGTTCGCGCCCGTCGCCGAGCCGCACCGTAATCCGGTCTGCGTTGGCAATGACATGTGCGTTGGTCAGCACGCGGCCCGCTGCAGCGTCGATAATCACCCCCGAGCCCGCCGCCTGAAACACCTGTTTCGTCGGGGGAAGCGCATCGGGGGCGCCAAAGAACTGGCGAAAGAACGGATCGGAAAAGAGCGGGTTTTGCGGCAGGGCCACAGTGCCTTGCACCGCGATGCTGACCACCCCCGGAATCACCGTCTCCAACATGGGCGCAAGACTGGGCAAATCGCCATGTTCCATCATTGGGACGGGCATCGGTGCCATCTGTGCCACGGCAGGCCGCGCCGCGCCACGCCCAGAGACTCGACAACAAGGGCAATAGCCAAAGCCTTTGCCGCGCGGGCCGATACAAGAGGTTTCCCAAACATGGCAAACTCCTTTCAAGGGGAACTGCGCGCAGTGAGACAGTGGCGATGGGGCGTGGCATTGATGGTCGTCATTTATTGAGGGTCGTCATTTCATGTGCTGACAGGCCAATTGCTGACGGGACATGCAGACGGGACGTCGCACGGGGCGCAATGTGGCAGAGCCGAATGCTGGTGGCGCCATGCGGGAATATGACTGCGCCCACTTGCAGGCGTTCAAAACCGGGTCAACGTCCCTCAAAGGCAGCGGAAAGTGGCCTCGCTGATTACAATGCCGAACGGCCCCGTTTGGCCTGCGCAATCGTAACCCCACGACAAACCTGTTTTCCAAACGCGAATGCCGCGTGATTCGGGAAAAAGGCGCCTGAAGGCGCATCGTCATACGACGACACGCCTTTAGGCATAGATTAGCCGAGAATGCTCAACATTGTGGGCGATGGGCGCATCACGCTGTCGGTTTTCTTCGGATCCGTGTGGTAGTAGCCGCCCAAATCCGCTGGCTTGCCCTCTGCCGCCGTCAATTCCGCAAGAATCGCCGCTTCATTTTCTTCCAACGCTTTGGCGATGGGCGCAAAATGTTCGATCAGTTCTGGGTCTTCATTCTGGCTGGCCAAAGCCTTGGCCCAATAGAGCGCAAAGAAATAGTGGCTGCTGCGGTTGTCGGTTTGTCCGACCTTTGGTTCTGGCGACTTGTTGTTATCCAACACACCCTGCGTCGCGCGATCAACAGCATTCCCCAGAATGCGGGCTTTGTCATTTGCCTTGGTTTCGGCCAGGAACTTCAGGCTTTCACCAAGCGCACAGAACTCTCCCAACGAGTCCCAACGCAGATGGTTCTCTTGGGTCAATTGCTGCACATGTTTCGGAGCAGAGCCACCAGCACCCGTTTCAAACATCCCACCGCCATTCATCAGCTTGACGATAGACAGCATTTTGGCCGAGGTGCCCAATTCCAGAATGGGGAACAGGTCGGTCAGATAGTCACGCAAGACATTGCCTGACACCGCGATCGAGTCTTTGCCCTTGCGGATGGTTTCCAGCGACAGCCGCGTTGCTGCGCGTGGGGTCATAATCTGGAATTTGCCGGTTACGCCTGCCTTGGCAAGCATCGGGCGCACATATTTCAACAGCTCGGCATCATGTGCGCGCGACTCGTCCAGCCAGAAAATCGCCTGGCACCCTTCGGCCTTTTGGCGGCTGATGGCCAATTGCACCCAATCTTCGATCGGTGCTTGCTTGACCGATGCCGAACGCCAGATATCGCCTGCCTCAACCGCCAGTTCATGCAGAATGTCGCCATTGGCCAACACAATGCGCACCGTCCCCGCATGCGGGATTTCAAACGTGGTTGGGTGAGAGCCGTATTCTTCGGCCTTTTGCGCCATCAGGCCCACGTTTTGAACGGTGCCAGCGGTGCGCGGATCAAGCGCGCCCGTTTCTTTGAAATACTTCACCGATTCATCATAGATGGTCGCATATGCGCTGTCAGGGATAATGCAATTGGTATCGGCAGCCTTGCCATCCGGGCCCCAGCCCTTGCCACCGGCACGGATCAGCGCCGGGATCGACGCATCAATGATGACATCCGAAGGCACATGCAGGTTGGTGATGCCCTTGTCGGAGTTCACCATGTAAAGCGGCGGGCGCTCGGCAATGACGGCGTCGATTGCGGCCAGAATTTCGGCACCGTCTTCCATGGCGGCCACTTGGTCCAGAAGCGCCCCCATGCCCGAATTCGGGTTCACGCCAGCCGCGGCCAGTTTCTCGCCATATCTGTCAAAAACCGGCTGCAAAAACACTTTGACGGCATGGCCAAAGATGATCGGGTCCGAGACCTTCATCATCGTGGCTTTCAAGTGAATCGAGAACAAGATGCCTGCGGCTTTGGTTGCCGCGATTTGTTCGGCCAAGAACGCATCCAGCGCGCGGGCCGACATGAATGTCGCGTCAACCACGGTGCCGGCTGTGTAGGTCACGCTGTCTTTCAAAACGGTAATGCTGCCGTCTTGGGCGACCAGTTCAATACGCGCAGACCCTGCCTGTTCGGCCGTCAGCGTGGCAGATTTTTCGTTGGAAAAGAAATCATTGGCCGACATGGTAGACACAACAGTTTTGCTGTCTGGCGCCCACTTACCCATCGAATGCGGGTTTGCCTTGGCATAGTTCTTAACCGCAACCGCAGCGCGGCGGTCAGAGTTGCCTTCGCGCAGAATCGGGTTCACGGCAGAGCCTTTGAGTGCGTCAAAGCGGGCGCGAATTGCTTTTTCATCATCCGTTGCCGGATCTTCCGGATAATTCGGAATGGCATAGCCCTGCGCCTGCAATTCCTTGACTGCCGCCACAAGCTGCGGCACCGAGGCCGACACGTTCGGCAGCTTGATCACGTTGGCTGTGGGTTGTTTCACCAACTCACCCAGTTCGGCCAGATCGTCCGGCTGACGCTGCTCTGCGGTCAGGTTTTCGGGGAAGGCGGCGATGATACGACCGGCCAGCGAGATATCCTTTACCCCGACCGACACACCGGCGGCAGCCGCGAAAGATTGAATAATCGGCAGCAACGACGCCGAGGCAAGCTGGGGTGCTTCGTCAACCTTGGTGTAAATGATATCTGGAGATGCTTTGTCGGTCATGGGTCGGGCCTATCTTTCATCTTTGTTACGTCAAGTCAGAGAGTGGCTCTGCCGTGCCTCAAACTTTCTGAAAAAGCAATGAGGGGCTCAAAAAAAAACAGCCGGCCCGGAACCTTATCGCCCCCAGGCCGGCTGGACTGTCAGCCCGCCAAACTACAATCAGACAACCTTGACGCTAAGCGTGCCCAGACCCTCGATCATCGCATCCATCTGGTCGCCCTTCACAACAGCCCCAACGCCCGAGGGTGTGCCTGACATGATCACATCGCCAGCCTGCAATTCGAAATACTCGGACAGGAAAGCGATCATTTCCGGCACTTTCCAGATCATCTGGTTCAGGTCGCCTTCCTGACGCACCTGACCGTTGACCCTAAGCTCGATGCGCCCGTTGTTCATTTCACCCAGGTCAGCGGCTGGCTGCAAAGGACCAATCGGCCCCGAACGCTCGAACGCTTTGCCCGTTTCCCACGGACGCCCGGCCTTCTTGGCCTCGCCTTGCAAATCACGACGGGTCATGTCGAGAGACACCGCATAGCCCCAAACGTGATCAAGCGCGTCTTCCACGCTGATATTGCTGCCGCCGGATTTAAGCGCCACGACAAGCTCGACCTCATGGTGCACGTCCGAAGAGTGTGGCGGATAGGGGAACTCGCCCGACGCATCAAGATTGTTGGGGTTCTTCTGGAAGAAGAACGGCGCCTCGCGATTCGGATCCCCGCCCATTTCGACCACATGCGCCGCGTAATTGCGACCAATACAATAAACGCGACGCACCGGAAAGGCGCCTCCGGTGCTTGTTGGAATCGTTGGTATTGCGGGTGCGGGAATAACAAGCTCTGTCATAATTTACCTTTTCATTGGCTTTCTAAGGGGCGTCTCGTGACGAAAGTCATATTACACCAAATTGATCTGATCAATCCACATTAATCAAAAATTTCCCCGTAAATTTCGATCAATTTTGAATTGATCTGCTTATTTTATGGTGTATGGTGATTATTAAGGTTGAATTGGTTGACCAATACAGGAGGCGAACATGACCGATCCATCTGCGATTAACGTTGATCCAGTTGCACGCGTTCGCACTTATATTGCCGAGGGCGGCTTTGATTCAGGTGTAAAGTTGCCGCCAGAAAGGCTTTTGATCGACACGCTTGGTTTGACGCGGGCCGCTCTGCGCAAGGCGTTTGATGTGTTGGAGCGGGATGGCGTCATATGGCGCCATGTTGGTAAGGGCACCTTTATTTCGGACGGCGTGCCGCCCCAGTCGGATGATGCAAGCGTGCGGTTGGGTCGGCAGTTGACGCCCTTTCGGATGATGCGGGCGCGGATGGCGATCGAGCCTGCGATTGCCCGCGAGGCCGCAATAAACGCCACCGGCGAGTCGTTGCTGCGCATGACGCAGGCGTTAAGCCGGTCCCGCGCCGCCTCGACGTGGCAGGCTTACGAGGTCGAGGATGACGTGTTCCACCGGACCGTGGCCGAAGCCAGCGACAACCTGCTGCTTTTGTCGCTATTTGATCAGTTGAACGAGGTTCGGCGCGCGGTGGCCTGGGGGAATGTTGAACGCAGGACCGTTCATCCGTCGCCCGATCATACCAGTTTTGAACAGCATGATGCGATTGCCGCGGCGATTTCCAGTCGTGATCCGCAGCGTGCCTATGACGAAATGCGGGCCCATCTGAGGTCCGTATCTGCGCGGCTTTTCGGGGAGGCGTAAGCAGGGTTAAGCACCTGGGATGAAAGCCATAAAGGCGTCGTCCCGTTTTTGAAGTCCAAATATGATTCTCAGGGAGGAGAGCCATGAATAGCCTGTTGAAAAAACTGACTGGTCTGACTGTTGCGGCCACGTTGATGGCGTCGGGCGCTTACGCCGATACGATCCGTATCGCGTTGGCGGAAACACCATCGGATGAGCTTGCAGCCTTTTTTGTCGCACTTGATCGCGCCAAGGCAAATGGTCTGGATTACGAATGGACCGCATTCGCCGACGAAGAGCTTGCCATTCAGGCCGTCCTGAGCGGCCAGATGGATATTGGTTTCGGCACGCCATACGCTGCGATGCAGCGGTCAAAGGCCCCCCTTCGCATCATCTATCAGCTGTCCAAGCTGGTGTTCTTTCCCGTCACCACGATGGAGTAAAAAGAGCTGAAAGACCTCGATGGCAAGCCTATCTTGCTGCATTCGCGCGGGGGCGGCACAGATTCGATCGCCAATGTGATCGAAGAGCGTGAAGGCATAAAGTTGGGTGAGCGGTCTTATGTCCCGGGCTCGTCGAACCGCGTTGTTGCGTTGCTGGCGGGGCAGGCCGATGCGACCATTCTTGATCTTTCCAACAAGAACAAGATCGTAGCTGAAGCAGGGGACCGTTTCCACTCTTTGCCAATGTTTGAGGTCAAGGCCAGCGACGAGGCGTTGTTCGCCAATCTCGACTGGATCAAGGCCAACGAGGACGATGTGGATCTGTTCGTGCAGTCGCTTGCCAGCGTTTGGCAGGATATGGCCAAAGATCCGACGATCATTCGCCGCGAAACCAACCCGGACGGCCCGATTGGACAGCTGCCTGCCGAAGTTCTGGCCGAGTTGGATGGTTTCTACACCGATGCTGTCGCGGGCGGCCTTTATGATCCGAACGGCGGCGGGCGCGCCGCAGCGCAGGCTGACCTTGAATGGTACGCCGGTGCAGGCCAACTGGAGGGCGATCCGGCAACCCTGAACCCAGAAGACTTCTGGTATTTCAAGCCGTTGGATGCAGTGGCGAAGTAATCTGATACCAGTGCGCTGCCTGTAATGTATCAGGCAGCGCCCCCTTTCATCCTGATAATCTTGTGGAACGACCCAATGATAAATCGCTCCCTACTTCTAAAGCTATTGTCGGCGGCAATAGTGTTCAGCGCCTGGGAAATCGCGGGCCGTGTGCCTGTAAGCTACGCTTTCCCGACCTTTTTGGAATCAATGTCGTCGCTTTTGCGGATGGTTTTTGACGGGTCGATTTTCGTGGCCTATGCGGAAACGCTGAAGCCACTTGTTCTGGGCGTCGCAATCTCGGCCTTCTTCGGAATAGCGGTTGGGCTATGGATCGGGTTAAGCGCCCGTTTTGAATGGCTTTTCGGCCCCATATTCATTGTCATGCAGGCGGCGCCGCTTGCTGCACTGATCCCGATTTTGGTCATGGTCTATGGCATCGGCCTGACGTCAAAAGTGTTCGTGGTGTGTATCATGGCGATGCCCGTAATCGTCTTGAACACCGCAAGTGCGGTCCGCAACACCCCGGACTCGATCAAGGACATGGCAAAATCGTTTCTTGCCAGTGACCGCGAGATCCTTACGAAAATCATCGTCCCTGCGGCCTCACCGGTCATCTTTTCCGGCCTTCGGCTTGGGGTGTCTGCGGGCTTCATCGGGGCCATTCTTTCCGAATTGAAGATAACGCCGACCGGTGTTGGTGACATCATCTCTTTCAGCCGATCCATTGCGGATTATCCCACCATGTATGCGGCTATCTTCTCTATCATCCTTCTGGCGGTCGTGTTCTTGAACCTGCTGGAAGTACTTGAAAACTATATGTTCGAAGGGAACAACCGTGGCTATGTCTCAGATTAATCCCGCCTCATTGAAAGAGGCCCGTCCTGTAACGGACAATGCCGTTTCCGTTCGCAACGTTTCCAAGAACTATGGTGATGTTCAAGCTCTGAAGGACCTGTCACTGGACTTTCCACGCGGCGAGCTGACATCGCTTTTGGGTCCGTCGGGCTGTGGCAAAACCACCTTGCTCAAGATTATCGCGGGGCTGCTGCCGCAATCTGCGGGCACGATCGAGGTCGAAGGAAAAACCGTCACCGGCCCTGGCGCCGACCGTGCCTTCGTGTTTCAAGATTTCGCATTGCTGCCTTGGGCAAACGTCTTGCGCAATGTGGCTTTCGGGTTGGAATTGCGTGGCGTGGCGAAATCCGAACGCGAAGCGATTGCAGAGAAATATATCCGCGAGGTTGGTCTGGCCGGGTTTGAGATGAAGTTCCCGCATCAGCTTTCGGGTGGGATGCGGCAGCGGGTCGGTCTGGCGCGCGCGCTTTCTGTGAATGCGCAGGTTTTGCTGCTCGACGAGCCGTTTTCGGCTGTCGATGAACAGACCCGCCGAAAGTTCCAGGAAGATATGCTTGCGCTGGTCGCCAATGAAAAAAAGACCTTTATTTTCGTCACCCACTCGATCGAAGAAGCGGTCTACGTCTCTGATCAGATTGCCATTCTTTTGCCGCGTCCCAGCCGGGTGTCTGAAATCATTCGCCCGGCAAGCTTCCGCGGCAAGGGCGTCGAGAACATTCGGCGTGACCCGGAATACCTTGATATTGTGGATGAAATCTGGGCCTCCTTGCGCAGCTACGTGGAGTGATCGTGACATGAAACTTTTCGGACGCAAACTGCCTGCGATGTCCTCTCTTCTGGTTTGGGCCGCGTTGTGGGAGGTGATTGGTCAATTGGACCTCACCTTCTTCGTCCCGCCGATCTCGTCGGTTTTTGTCACCCTTTTCGGGTTAGTACAAACCACGGCGTTCCAAAATGCATTGGGCACAACCGCCTACGCCTTTTTCCTTGGGGTCGGGTTTGCCATTGTGATCGGCATTCCTGTTGGCATCCTGATGGGCAAAACCCGCTTTCTGGATGAGCTGTTGTTGCCATGGGTGAACATCTTTCTCAGCGCGCCGCTCACGGCTTTGGTGCCGGTTCTTATGGTGCTGTTCGGTTTTGGCACAAAAACCATCGTCATCACGACCACGCTGTTTGCGATCTGGATCATAATCCTGAACGCGCGGGCCGGGGTGATGCAGATCAATCGGTCGGTGGTGGAAATGGGCCGAAGTTTCGGTGCGTCACCGCTGGACTCGTTCTTCAAGATTTATCTTTGGGCGGCCTTGCCTGAAATTCTGGGCGGTGTGCGTATCGGGATCATCCGGGCGGTCAAGGGCGTGATCATCGGTCAGCTTCTGGTGTCGATTGTCGGATTTGGCGCCTTGTTCGAGCTTTATTCCAGCAACTTCCTGATGAAGGAATTCTGGGCGGTTCTGATCGTTCTCTTCGGTCTTGCCTTCTCGATTTCCGAGTTTCTGGGCTATCTGGAACGTAAAGTCGCATTCTACGCATCGGCACGCTGATGACGGTTCGGGTTCAGCTGGGAAGGTTAAAATAAAATGACAACGATTTCTGCACTTTTGGCGGGTCACAGCGCAGATTTACCCGCAATCGGGGCGCCGGGGCGTGCGTGGCTCAGTTACGGTGAATTGCGAAGCCTTTCGGCGGATGTGGCAACGCAACTGCGCAGTTTTGGCATTGGTGCAGGGGACCGGGTGGCGATCGTTTTGCCAAACGGGCCCGAGATGGCGACAGCCTTTATCACCATCGCCCAAGCCGCTGTCGCCGCGCCGCTGAACCCGTCTTACCAGCAAGAGGAATACGTATTCTATCTGGGTGATCTGAATGCAAAGGCACTTGTTATTGCCGACGGGTATGAAGGGCCCGCACTTGCGGCGGCACATGACTGCGGCGTTGCAGTTTTGCGCCTGCAAGCGTTTGATCAGCGTCCCGCGGGCCAGTTTGGTCTGACGGGGACGTTTGCGGCGCAGCCTGTCGTCGGGCCGGCGGGTCCGTCCCCCGACCAGATCGCCCTGATCCTGCATACATCTGGCACAACGTCGCGGCCCAAGATCGTGCCGTTGCTGCAATCGAACATTGCGGCCTCGGCCCGGCATATAGGCGCCTCTCTGGCGTTGTCTGAGACGGATCGCTGCCTCAATGTTATGCCACTGTTTCACATCCACGGCCTGATTGCCGCTGTCACCGCGTCCTTGGCCGCGGGCGGGTCGGTCTGGTGCGCGCCGGGCTTTGATGCCTTGAAATTCTTTGGCTGGATGAAGGACTCCAGCCCCACATGGTACACTGCGGTGCCAACCATGCATCAGGCGATCCTTTCCCGGACCGACCGCAATGCAGACGTGATCGCGGCGCGGCCGCTCAGGTTTTTGCGCTCCTCATCTGCCTCTCTTCCGGCACAGGTCATGCGCGCGCTTGAGGCCACGTTCAAAGCCCCCGTCATAGAAGCATACGGCATGACCGAGGCCGCACATCAGATGGCCAGCAACCCTTTGCCGCCACGCGCGCAAAAGCCCGGATCGGTCGGGGTCGCCGCAGGCCCGCTTTTGCGCATCGCGCATGAAATCGAAAACCACCTGATTGACGGGGTCGGAGAGGTTGTCATTTGCGGGCCCAATGTGACGCCCGGCTATGAAAACAATCCCGACGCCAACGCCAAGAACTTCTTTATTCAGGACGGGCAGCGCTGGTTCCGCACCGGCGATCAGGGGGCATTGGATGGCGAAGGGTATTTGTCGCTGACCGGACGCCTGAAGGAGATCATTAACCGGGGCGGCGAAAAGATAAGCCCTCTCGAGGTGGACGGGGTGCTCATGGATCATCCTGCGGTGGTTCAGGTTGTCACGTTTTCCACGCCTCATCCGAAACTTGGCGAAGAGGTTGCGGCGGCCGTGGTTCTGCGCGAAGGGCACAGTGCCACTGAACGCGAGATCCGCGACTTTGCAGCCAGCCGGATGGCTGATTTCAAGGTGCCGCGGCGTGTAGTCATTCTGTCCGAGATCCCGAAAGGAGCCACCGGCAAGATGCAGCGCATCGGGCTGGCAGAGAAACTTGGCCTCGGCACCGCCGACTAAGGGTGCAGCAAAGGATATAAGATGAAGATCTGCATTTTTGGTGCGGGGGCAATTGGCGGCTACATGGGGGCCAAGCTGGCGCTTGCGGGCGCGGATGTCAGCCTTGTCGCCCGCGGGCCGCATCTTGAAGCGATCCAAAGCAAGGGCCTCAGCCTGATCGAAGGGTCTGGCGACGCGGTGACTGTTCCGGTGCGGGCAAGCGCAAATCCTGCTGATCTGGGACCACAAGACTATGTCATTGTCACGCTGAAAGCCCATTCGGTGCCTGCGGTTGTGGGGGCAATGCAGCCGCTGATCCGCAATAACACCACCATCGTCAGCGGCGTGAACGGTGTGCCGTGGTGGTATTTCCACAAGATCGGCGGCCCTCTGGAAGGGACGCGGCTTCGCTCTGTTGATCCGGGCAATGTGCAATGGGATGGGCTTGGGCCGGACCGTGTTCTGGGCTGTGTCGTCTATCCGGCGGCAGAGGTTTCAACCCCCGGCACGATCCGTCATGTCGAAGGCAATCGGTTTTCTTTGGGTGAACCTGACGGGACAAAGTCCGACAGGGCCGTGGCCTTGTCACAGGCCTTGCAGGCGGCCGGACTTAAGGCGCCTGTGCGCCCGCGGTTGCGCGACGAGATCTGGGTCAAACTTTGGGGCAACCTGTCGTTCAATCCGATCTCGGCACTGACCCATGCAACATTGGATGTGCTGTGCACCGATCCCGGAGCACGGGATGTCGCCCGGCGCATGATGCTTGAGGCGCAGGCTATAGCCGAGTCCCTGGGTGTGGTCTTTCCCATTGATGTAGAGCGTCGCATCGACGGTGGCGCCGCCGTCGGCGCGCACCGGACCTCGATGCTGCAAGATCTCGATGCCCGACGCCCGATGGAGATCGACGCACTGATTGGATCGGTGCAAGAGCTGGGCAAAATTGTCGGCCTGCCGACACCCACGATAGACACCGTGCTGGCCCTCGTTGCGTTGCGGGCGCGTGTGGATGGGCTTTATTGATCCCATTTCATGCGCCTCAAAGCGTCTTGGACTGTCAGACAAAAGGAAAAGTCACATGATTTGGGGACGCATCAAAACCGCCAAGGGTGACATCCTTTCAGGCGAAATCCGCGACGGATTTATCAGGGTCGGCGGTGCTTTGGGGGACGTCGCGCCCGATGCCGTCGCCATTCCGCTAGAGGGGGCAACATGGCTTGCTCCCTGTGCTCCGGGCAAATTCATTGGCCTTTGGAACAATTACCACGCGGCGGCGGAAAAGAACGGCCATACCATTCCTGACCACCCGCTTTGGTTTCTGAAACCGCTATCGTCGGTGTCAGGGCATGGCGCAGACGTGGTTCTGCCAACGGCTGCCGGTCGGGTCATATTCGAGGGCGAATTGGGCATCGTCATTGGCCAACGCTGCCACATGGCAAGCGAAGACGAAGCCGGGGCGGCGATCTTTGGCTATACCTGCATCAACGATCTGACGTCACTTGACGTGCTGAATGCAAACCCTGCCTTTGCGCAATGGGCCCGCGCGAAGGGATTTGACGGCTTCGGCGTGATCGGACCGGTGATTGCGACAGGTCTTGACTGGCGCGTTTTGTCAATCCGCACTCTGGTCAACGGGCGTGAACGTCAGGCCTATCCAGCGTCGGATATGATTTTCAGTCCGGCCGAGATCGTGCGCAGACTTTCATTCGATATGACACTTGAACCCGGAGATGTGATTGCGGTGGGCACGTCACTGGGCGTGCGGCCTGTGAAAGCCGGCGATCAGATCAGCGTTTTGATAGAGGGAATTGGTGCTGTCGATGTGACGCTGTCCGGGCCTGCCACCTGACACGGCACCGACCGCCTTTGAACGGCGGCAGATCATCCGTCGCGGAAACCTGCATAACAGGGTGGCTTGAACGCGCCCCGTCGGGATAAAATGCCAGTTTTTCTTACGGCGGATAGGTCCGGCAAACGCCGCGCCTTTGATGGATCGCAACCTTTTCGATAAAGGTGTCGCCGGGGTGCGGGGCGACCTTAGCCATGGCCACCATGCGCCCCGCGCGGCATTGCCGGCTATACTGCTGGCCTGTGTCGCGCGTCTATTCGGCCACGCAATCGGCAAAATATTGCATTGCGCCGTTCTCATCCTTTTCCTGCACAAGACCGTGAATGTCGGTCTCGAAGCCCGGACATTCGCGCGCGAATTCGCGGTTGAACTTGAGATAGTCAACGATCTTGCGGTTGAACACCTCGCCCGGGATCAGCAGGGGGATGCCCGGCGGATAGGGTGTGACAAGGCTGGTGGTGATGCGCCCTTCGATCTGGTCAATCGGCACCCGTTGCGTGGTGCGGCGGGCGATGTGGGAATAGGCATCGCTTGGTTTCATCGCCGGGGTCAGGTCGCTCAGGTAGATCTCGGTCGACAGGATCGCCACGTCATACTTGGCGTATTGCGTATGCACATGCTGGCACAGGTCGCGCAGCCCCATGTTTTCGTAACGCGGATGTTTGGCGCAGAATTTCGGCATGGCGCGCCACATCGGCTGGTTCTTGGCGTGATCGTCCTTGAACTGTTGCAGCGCGGTCAACAGCGTGTTCCAGCGGCCCTTGGTGATGCCGATGGTGAACATGATGAAGAAACTGTAAAGCCCGGTTTTTTCCACCACCACGCCGTGTTCGGCAAGGTATTTGGTCACGATCGAGGCGGGAATGCCCGTCTCGTCGAACCGGCCATCAAGATTAAGCCCCGGCGTGATGATCGTCGCCTTGATCGGGTCCAGCATGTTGAAGCCGGGCGCCATATCCCCGAACCCGTGCCAGCTGTCGGTGCCGTCCGACGGTTGAACCCCATCGGCATCGGTGCGTTTGAGAACCCAGTCCTTGGTGCGCCCGATCCCCTCTTCGGTCAGATTGTCCGGCCCCCAGACCTTGAACCACCAGTCGTCGTCGCCATACTCTTCGTCGACCTTGCGCATGGCACGGCGGAAATCCAGCGACTCCTCGATGCTTTCCTCGACGAGGGCGGTGCCGCCCGGCGGCTCCATCATCGCGGCCGCCACATCGCAACTTGCGATGATGCTATACTGCGGGCTGGTCGAGGTGTGCATCAGATACGCCTCGTTGAACAGGTGACGATCCAGCGGCGTGTCCTGGCTGTCCTGAACCAGAACGTGGCTTGCCTGACTGATGCCGGCAAGCAGCTTGTGGATCGATTGCGTGGCGTAGGTGACCGAATGCTTTGGCCGCTCGCGCTTGCGCCCCATCGCATGAAAGTTGCCGTAGAACGGGTGGAAGGCTGCGTGCGGCAGCCATGCCTCGTCAAAGTGGAGGTTGTCGATATAGCCGTCCAGCAGGCCCTTGATCGTCTCGGTGTTGTATAGCACGCCGTCATAGGTCGATTGGGTCAGGGTCATGATCCGCGGCTTCACGGTGTCGGCATCGACCCCTGCAAGCAGCGGATTCGCCCGGATCTTGGCCTTGATCGCCTCCACCTCGAAGGCGCTTTGCTGGATCGGGCCGATGATGCCCCAGTGGTTGCGCGTGGGTTTCAGAAACACCGGCACCGCGCCCGTCATGATGATGCTGTGCAGGATCGACTTGTGACAATTGCGGTCCACCACCACAACGTCATCGGGCGCAACCGTGTGATGCCAGACCATCTTGTTCGAGGTCGAGGTTCCGTTGGTCACGAAGAAGCAGTGATCGGCGTTGAAGATACGCGCCGCGTTGCGCTCGGACGCGCCGATGGCGCCGTTATGATCGAGAAGCTGGCCCAGTTCCTCGACCGAGTTGCAAACATCGGCACGCAGCATGTTCTCGCCGTAAAACTGGTGATACATCTGCCCGATCGGGCTTTTGAGGAAGGCGACGCCGCCGGAATGTCCGGGGCAGTGCCAAGAATACGATCCGTCCTCGGCATAATCCAGCAGCGCCTTGAAGAACGGCGGCTGAATGCCCTCCAGATAGGCCTTGGCCTCGCGGATGATGTGGCGGGCCACGAATTCCGGCGTGTCCTCGAACATGTGGATGAAGCCGTGCAACTCGCGCAGGATGTCGTTGGGCAGGTGGCGGCTGGTCTTGGTCTCGCCGTAGACGTAGATCGGCACGTCCTCGTTTTTCCAGCGCACTTCCTCGATGAAGCTGCGCAGGTTCACGACCGCCGGGTCAAGATCGGGGCCGGGGCTGAATTCCTCATCGTCGATCGACAGGACAAATGCGCTGGCGCGCGACTGCTGCTGCGCGAATTTCGACAGGTCGCCATAGCTGGTAACCCCCAGCACCTCGAACCCTTCCTTTTCGATCGCTTCGGCCATGGCACGGATGCCAAGACCCGACGAGTTTTCGGAACGGAAATCTTCGTCGATGATGACGATGGGAAAGCGGAACTTCATGGATCTCTCCTCGGGGAACTACGGATGGGAAACGCATAGCATGCTGGATGGGTTCCGCCTTTGGCCGCGGGTCATTTTGCGACGGTGTTCCGGACCGTTGTTTCTGGTGTTGGGGGCAGCGTCAAGGGGGGGCGATCATCACGCGTGATGCTTTGGCCAGCAGACCGATCCGTCCCGTGGCAAAGGGGCTGCGCTGCGGCCCGTGCGGGAAACGGGGCCATCGGAGCGATCCGCGGCTTTGGATAGGCTTTTTCGGAAACATGGCCTTTTGGGACTGCCGGGCCGGGTATTCTGGCTGGGCAACCTGACCGGGCAGACCGGGGGATCAGGTCAGGGTGTCAAAGACCCGCCCGTCGAACAGCTTGCGCGCGGTGCGCAATGTTCCTGCGCCGGTGATCCGGCCAGAGGCGTCGGTCACGATCAGCACCTCGGCCGCACCGCCCGGATGTTCGATCCCGAAGCGGCCATCGGTGGGCAGATCTGCCAGACCGGCGGCGGGGCTGTCGGGCAAAAGGCAGGCCGTGGCCACGCTGACAGCGGCGAACACCCCGATGGTGGCGTGGCAGCGGTGCGGAATGAAGCTGCGCGTGTTGATCGCGCCACCCTGCGTGGCCCGCGACACCAGCGTCATCTTCGGCACGGTTTTATCGGCCACATCCCCGAGGTTCATCAACGGACCCGCGATCAGCCGGATCGCCTCGATCCGCGCCTTCAGGGCGGTGTCTGCATCCAGCGCGTCGCGGCTTTCCTGCCCCGTCAGGCCGAAATCAGCGGCCCGCATCACCACAATCGGCATACCGTTGTCGATCAGGGTGCAGTCCACGCCCTCGATCACATCCACAGCATTGCCCGAGGGCAAAAGCGCCCCGCACATCGAGCCTGCTATGTTCTGGAACAGCAGCGGCACGGGGGCATGGGTGCCGGGCACGCCGTCGATTGCCGCATCCCCGTCATACCGCACGCGGCCATCGGGTGTTTGAATGTGCGCGGTCGCGACCTCGCCTGTGTTCAGCATATGGATGCGAACAGGGGTGACGGGACCGGCGACAGGCACCAGCCCGCGCTCGATCGCGGCGGGACCTGCGGCGGCCAGGATATTGCCGCAGCCCTGTGCGTCGCTGACAAGGGGCTGATCGACATAGACTTGCAGGAACAGATAATCGACATCGGCATCGGGCCGAGAGGGCGGCGACAGGATCGCAACCTTCGAGGTCAGCGGGTCCGCCCCGCCGATCCCGTCGATCTGGCGCGGATCGGGCGAGCCCATGATCCGCAGCAGCAGCGCGTCGCGCATGGCCGGGTCTGTCGGCAAGTCCGAGGCAAGAAAGCAGGCGCCCTTCGATGTGCCGCCCCGCATCCAGAGGCAGGGGATGCCCTCAGACATATTTCAGTCCCTTTTCGGCCAGCCTTGGGCGCATGCCGTAAATATCCAACCCCAGTTCACCGCTGGCCAGCCTGATGCGCTTTGCCTCTTCAGCGGCGAGGCGGGTGTTGGCCGCCGCCAGCACGGTCGCGGC
Organism: Pseudogemmobacter sp. W21_MBD1_M6; assembly: GCF_052119585.1. Classification (NCBI taxonomy): domain Bacteria; kingdom Pseudomonadati; phylum Pseudomonadota; class Alphaproteobacteria; order Rhodobacterales; family Paracoccaceae; genus Pseudogemmobacter; species Pseudogemmobacter sp. W21_MBD1_M6. Next base: position 126,007 of record NZ_JBGQOJ010000002.1, read on the forward strand.
ATCGGCGCATTTGACCACGCAGACCCCGTCGTCATCGGCAACAATCACATCGCCCGCCTCGATCAAGGCACCGGCACAGACGATCGGCACATTCACCGAGCCGACGGTCTCCTTGACCGTTCCCTGCGCCGAGATCGCCTTTGACCAGACCGGAAAGCCCATCGCGGTCAGGTCGCGGATGTCGCGCACACCGGCGTCGATGATCAACCCGCAGCATCCCCGCGCGATGGCCGATGTCGCCAGAAGATCACCGAAATAGCCGGTGTCGCAGGGCGAGGTGGGGGCAAGGACCAGCAGGTCGCCCCGTTGCAGTTGTTCGATGGCGACGTGAAGCATCCAGTTGTCACCGGGGGGCGCGCTGATCGTCACTGCGGACCCGGCCACCTGTGCCCCCGCATAAATCGGCCGCATATGGCTGGCCAGCATCCCGGTGCGCCCCTGTGCCTCGTGCACGGTTGCGACGCCGGCGGCGGCAAGGCCGTCGATCACCGATTGATCGGCGCGCGGGATATTCTGAACGACGATGCCCATGTCAGAGCTCCTTTCTTGCTGGCGGGGTGCCATGGGTGTGGAAGGTCTCTATGGTTTTCAGCCCCCAGGCCTGACCTTTCCTGCGGTCCGCCTCGGTCCAGACGACCGGCTGCCAATCGGGGGCAAGGATCAGGCGGGCGCCGGAATTGGCCAGTTCCACCCGATTGCCCGCCGGTTCCCAGACATAAAGGAAAAACGTGCCTTGAATGGCGTGCTTGTGCGGTCCGGTTTCGATATGGACCCCGTTTTCAAGAAAGATGTCAGCGGCGCGCAGGATGTCTTCGCGCGTGTCGGTGGCATAGGTGACATGATGCAGCCGCCCGTTGCCGCCGCCGTGTTCCTCGGTGCAGGCCAGATCGTAGGTCTTGTTGTTCACCGTGAACCAGCATCCGCCGATCCGGCCATTGTCCATCTGGATCAACTCGGTCACGCGGGACCCAAGACAGGTTTCCATGAACCGCCGGAATTCGGCCACATCTGTTGCCAACAGGTTCAGGTGGTCGATGCGGCGCGGGCAGGCGCCCCGGCCATGATAGCGCTGCGCCATGTTTTTCAGCGCGGGTTTCTCGGCGTCGGGGGCGGCGTATTTCACCGTGTCCCAGTAGACCTCGAAGATATGCCCGAAGGGGTCCTCGAACCGGAAGGCGCGCCCGTGGCCCGCGTCGCCCGTGGTCCAGCCGTGCACCTTGTAGCCCGACGCCTCGATCACGGCGACGCGGGCCATCAACGCAGTTTGCGATGCGGCGCGGTAGGCGATGTGCCCGACGCCCGTTGTCGTGTGGCGGGTCAGTTTCAGGCTGTGGAATTCGTAGTCATCCCAGGCCCGCAGATAAGCCGATGTTGCGTCCTCGGCGGACAGGGTCAGGCCGTAGACCCGCGTAAAGAAATCCAGGCTTTCGTCGTAGCGGTCTGTGTAGATCTCGACATGGCCAAGATGCGCGATGTCGTTCATAGCTCGTCCACCGTGCGCGGAAAGATCGACTGGAACCCTTCGGCATATTTACAATCCCGCCCGCCCGACTGACCGCCGGAATTGCGTTTGAAATGGTTGGCGCGCTGTTGGGCGACGCGGGTGTAATACTCCCACAGGTGCTCTTGCCCCTGCATACATTCGATCGCGGCGCGCTTTTTGTCCCAGACGTGGGTGATGTCCAGAAACGTATCCGGCTTCCAGCCCATCTGCTCGGTCTGGTGCGGCTCGAACAGGTAAAGCTGTGGCGCACCCAGCACCTTTTCCCCCGGATTATGCCCCCAGGCCTGCGCGATCATCCGGCATTCCAGCGCAACCTGCGTCGTATACATGTGGTCGGTGTTGTAGGGGTCGTATTGCGAATGGGACAGCATGAAGGCCGGTTGAACCTTGCGGATCACATCAACGACCCTGTTCTTGTCGTCGCGGGTCAGTTCCAGCGGATAATCCCCCAGATCAAGGCAGACCAGATCGTGCACCCCCAGCGCCTCGGCGGCCGTCTCGGCCTCTTTGCGGCGGTTGTCCTTGACGCGGTCCAGCGTCATGCCGTCCTGCTTCCACAGCTTTGCACTTTCGCCGCGCTCGCCAAAGGACAGGCACAGAACGGTGACATTGTAACCTTTGGCGGCATGGGCTGCGATTGCCCCGCCACAACGCCAGACAAAGTCGGCGGCATGGGCGCTGATCACCAATGCGGTTTTGGATGCGGGCATGGAACACTCCTTTTGGCCGGTTGCGTGGAATGTGCGGGGAAATCGTTGACTTGCCAAATTCGAAGGGCTGCCCAAAGCATAAGTATAGGCTATAACGAGTAGCAACCCGATAGGGTCCTGTGTCAGGTTTCAGGCGAAGCAAACCCAAGGAGTGACGTCAATGAGCGAAACGACACGATCCGCCGGAACACTGGCTTTTATCGGCTTCGGGGAGGCGGGCAGCGCCTTTGTGTCCGGGTTCGCCGAGAGCGTTGCACCCGTTTCATCCGCCTATGACATCAAGCTTGGCAATACCGAGGCCGCAGGTCCGGTGCGGGCAGCCATGCAGGCCCTTGGCGTGCGCGAGGGGCGATCACCGGAGGACGCGATGCGCGGCGCGGATCTGGTGTTTTGCGTTGTGACCGCAGACCAGGCGGTGGCGGCGGCCAGGGCGGCGGCCCCGCATCTGCCGCAAGGGGCGATGTGGCTTGACTGCAATTCCTGCGCGCCGGGGGCGAAACGACAGGCCGCAGCGGTGATCGAAAGCTATGGCGGCATCTATGTGGATGTGGCGGTCATGGCCCCCGTCCACCCCAAAAAACACCGTGTGCCATTGCTGCTGGCGGGGCCAGAAGCACAGGCGGCGGCCCTGCGTCTGGCCGCCCTTGGCATGACCCCGACCGTTGCGGGCCTTGAGGTGGGGCAGGCGTCGACCATCAAGATGCTGCGCTCGGTGATGATAAAGGGCATGGAGGCGCTGACTGCGGAATGCGTGCTGGCGGCCCGAAAGGCGGGCGTCCAAGAGGCCGTCATCGGTTCGCTTCAGGCGTCCGATCCGGCCACGGACTGGACCGCGCGGTCGGCCTATAATCTGGAACGGATGGCGGTGCACGGCCAGCGCCGCGCGGCGGAAATGCGCGAGGTTGTCCAGACCCTGCGCGACCTTGATCTGCCCGCGCGTATGGCGGCGGCGACGGCGGAATGGCAGGATCAGATCGGCGCGGCACAGCCGCCGATGTCGGGTGCCGGACTGCTGGAACGGGCCGATGCGGTTCTTGCGGCTTTGGGTAAAACATGAAGCAAAACCTGCGCCATCTTCGGGTTTTTGTGAACGTCGTGCGGGAATCGTCCGTGACCCGCGCCGCAGAGATGTGCAACCTGTCGCAACCCGCCGTGACGCAGGCGATTGCCAAGCTGGAATGCCTTGCCGGACAGCCGCTGTTCCACCACGGGGTGCAGGGGTTGTTCGTGAACGAGGCGGGCGAGATGCTGGGGCGGCGCGTCGAACGGGCGCTGTCGTTTCTGGATCATGCGATGGCCACCTGTTCGCCGCGCCTTAGCCTGACCGCGACCACCGCCCAGTTGAACGCGCTGGTCGCCGTGCGCGAGATGGAGAACTTTACCCTTGCGGCGCGGCATCTCGGGATTGCGCAGCCGACGGTGCACCGCGCGGTCACGCAGCTTGAATCCGAAGTGGGCAAACCGCTGTTCGAACGCACCCCTTCGGGCATGCGACCGACCCGCATTTGCCGCGCGCTTGCCGATTCCGCACAGCTTGCCTTTGCGGAACTGGACCAGGCCGCGATGGAGCTGGCAGAGCGGTGCGGGCGCGAGGTCGGGCGGATTGTCGTCGGGGCCATGCCGCTTGCCCGGTCCTATATTCTGCCCGGCGCGATCACCCGGTTCAGACGGTCACGGCCCAAGGTGCCAATCCGCATCGACGAAGGGTCTTATGACGATCTTCTCAGCGGGTTGCGGCGCGGAGAAATCGACTTTCTGATCGGTGCGCTGCGTGATCCCTTGCCGATTGCCGATGTTCAACAGCACCGCCTGTTCGATGACGATCTGGTGCTTGTCGTCGGGCCGGATCATCCGCTGGCCGCGCGGGATGGCATCACGCTTGCGGATCTGGCGGCTTTTCCGTGGATCGTGGCCCGCCCCGGCGCACCGACGCGCAGCCTGTTCGACAACCTGTTCAAGGGGCAGCCGAACGGGCCACCGGACCAGATCGTCGAAACCGGATCGTTGATTTTCATGCGCCAACTGGTCCGCCAAAGCGACCATGTCGGGTGCATTTCCCGTATTCAGGCGGCTGCGGACATATCCTACGGGCTTATCACGCCGTTGAAATTCACGTTGCCCGACAGCTCTCGTGCGATCGGGGTCACGACGCGGACATACTGGTTTCCCACGCCTGCGCAACGGGCGTTTCTGGACGAAGTCGGTCACAGCAGCCCAGTCCAGGCAGGCGCGGCCGTCATGGAATTTATAGCTTAAGTCAATCATCCGGCGCGGCCCGCAGAGGCAGGTTCACTAAAAAAGTTTCATTTTTGACGGGATCGCTATAGCTTTTTGTTATGAAGTCGTACGTCTTTTGAAATTGATGAAGGCTGCGTATCTGCGACGTTGATCCGGGATGGTATTCCGGTGCAGGCTGTCCCTGCATGCGGTCGAAGATGTCGCAAAGTGCCGCGACCGGACAGGACGCCAAAAAAGAAATCCATGGGAGGATGACAATGATGAAACTTAACCTACTGAAACGCACGGTTGGTGCGCTTGCTGTCGCAGGTGTTGCGGCTTTCGGGCTAGGCGGGGCTGCGCAGGCTGAAAGCCACAGCGTTGATCTGGCGGGAAAAACTGTTGATTTTGTGATTCCGTTTTCGGAATCCGGCGGGTCTGCCCGCTGGGCGAACTTTTTTGCGCCACTGCTGACAGAGGCATTGCCGGGGAACCCGACCGTGGTTGTGCGGTATCGTCCCGGCGCGGGATCGACCGAAGGCGCGAACTGGTTCCAACAGCAGACCACCGATGATGGCACGCTGATTTTCGGCACGTCCGGGTCCACGCAATTCCCCTATCTTCTGGGGGATCCGCGCGTTCGCTACGAATACAAGGACTGGCAGGTCGTTCTGGCCTCTGGCACGGGCGGGGTCGTCTTTTTGCCACCGGATCTGGGCGCAAAGTTCAACGGCAGCGCCGAGGGTCTTCAGGGCGAGAATTTCCTTTACGGATCGCAAGGCGCCACCACGCTGGACCTTGTGCCGCTGCTGGCGTTCAAAATGCTTGGCCTGACGGTTGATCCGGTTTTCGGCATCAAGGGGCGGGGCGATGGCCGTCTGATGTTCGAGCGCGGCGAGGCGAATATCGACTATCAGACATCCTCTGCCTATCTGAAAAGCGTTGTTCCGCTGGTCGAGCAGGGTCTGGCCGTGCCGATTTTCAGCTGGGGCGCGCTGGATGAAAGCGGCGCGATTGTCCGCGATCCGACCTTCCCCGAACTGCCAAGCTTCAAGGAGGTCTGCGAGGCGACAGCCGGTTGCGAGACCAGCGGTGTGGCTTGGGATGCGTTCAAGGCGTTCTTCATCTCGGGCTTTGCTGCGCAAAAGATGGTTTATCTGCCGGGGTCGGCCAGCCCGGCTGTCGTCGACACCTACACCGCAGCACTGCAAGCCGCGATCGCGCGCCCTGACTTTGCTGCGATTGCCGCCGACGAGCTTGGCGTTTACCCCCAGTTGACTGGGGCCGCCGCGCAAAGCGCGAACGAGCAGGCGACCGCAGTGTCGCCAGAGGCAAAGGCCTATGTGCTGGACTGGCTGAAAGAGGCCTACGGCGTAACGATGCAGTAATGCACTGATGTGTCGACTTCCCCTGCGCGGGCAACCGGGCAGGGGATTTGCTATTTTGGTCGCTAGGAGACCCCGGAATGGATCTGTTCTTAACCGCAATGCCCGCTCTGGGCGAGGCCTTTGCATTGGTGTTCCAGCCGCAGCAATTGATGTATCTGATTGCTGGCGTTCTGCTTGGCCTTTCCATCGGAGTGCTTCCCGGCCTGGGCGGCATTGCGGGGCTGTCTCTGGTGCTGCCGTTCATGTTCGGGATGGAGCCTGTGTCCGGTCTGGCGCTGATGGTCGGCCTGATCGCGGTGGTCCCGACATCTGACACATTCTCGTCGGTTCTTTTGGGTATTCCGGGGTCGTCCGCCTCTCAGGCGACGGTGCTGGACGGCTTTCCGATGGCGAAAAAGGGCGAGGCCGCGCGGGCGCTCTCTGCGGCCTTCGCCTCGTCGCTTTATGGCGGTTTGCTGGGGGCAGTGGTGCTGACCGGCTTTATCTTTATCGCCCGCCCTTTGATCCTGGCCTTCGGTCTGCCCGAAATGCTGATGATCACGGTTCTTGGCCTGTCGATGGTGGCGATCCTTGCGGGGCGGGTTCCGCTGAAGGGTGTTGTTGCCGCGGGCATGGGCCTGATGGCGGGCACCATTGGCGCGGCGGGCGCGGGGGGTAGCCTTCGCATGGCGACCTATGACATTCCTTATCTGGTCGATGGTCTGCAACTGGTGATCGTGGGTCTGGGGATCTATGCTATCCCGGAAATCATCTCGCTTTTGCGGCAGGACCAGCCGATTTCATCCGGCGGAACGCTGGGGCTTGGCTGGGCGCAGGGCGTGCGCGACTGGTGGCAGAACAAGTGGCTGTCGACCAAGTGCGCGGCAATCGGTGTGGTGATCGGGGTGATCCCCGGTCTGGGTGGGTCTGTCGTCGACTGGATCGCCTATGGCTATGCGGTGCAGTCCAGCAAGGACCGCAGCATGTTCGGCAAGGGCGACGTGCGCGGCATTGTCGCACCCGAATCCTCGAACAACGCGAAAGAGGGCGGCGGGCTGATCCCGACGCTGATCTTCGGCATTCCCGGGTCGGGCAGCATGGCGGTTTTCCTTGGCGGGCTTGCGCTGCTTGGCCTGTCGCCCGGACCGCAGATGATCCGGCAGGACCTGAACATCACCTACACCATCGTCTGGTCGCTTGCGCTGGCCAATGTGATCGGGGCGGGTCTGTGCATCGTGCTGTCGAAACAGATCGCCCGCCTGACGACGATCCGCTTCACCCTTCTGGCGCCCTATCTGTTCATCATGATCGCCTTTGCCGCCTTCCAGTCGCGCCAGTCGCTGGGTGATCTGGCCGCCCTTGTCGCGATCGGCCTGTTCGGTATCTTGCTGCGCCGCTTCGATTATTCCCGCCCCGCCTTCCTGATCGGCTTTGTTCTGTCGAACCAGGCCGAGGGATTTGCCAATATGGCGAACCAGATCGCTACCGCGCGGTTCCGGCGCGGGTTCGATGTTGGGCTGGACTATATCGCCACGCCGCTGACGATTGTCCTGCTGATCCTGACGGTTGTCTCGGTGGTCATCGGCATCCGTCAGGCCAAGAATATCCGCGAGAACCTTGACGCCCCCACAGGGGCCAAGCGCGCGCCGATGGTGTTCCTGATGTGCGTGACCGCCTATCTGACCGTCGCCTGGATCGACGCGTTTTCGATCATCCGCCTCAATGACAAGATCTTCCCGCTGACAGTGGGGACGGTGACGCTGATCGGCTGCACGATGCTGCTGGTCCGGATGATCCGCAAGCCAGAGACCGATGATGTGTTCATTGACCTTGAGGCCGCCGGCGAGGAACGCGACGCACCGCATGGATTGTGGCGCACGCTGTCGTGGTTCCTGTCGCTGCTGGTGATGTCCGGGTTGTTCGGCTTTATCATCGCGCTGTCGCTGTTCCTGCTGGGGTTCTTCCGCATCCGCGCCGGTCGGGGCTGGCTGGCCTCGGCGTTGTTCATGGCGGGCGGGCTGGCGTTCATGATCTTTCTGGCTTGGGTTCTGGGCCGTGATTTTCCGCCGGGCCTGCTGCAAAGCTATAGCAACTTGCCCTGGCCCTTGCGGTAAGGCGGCGCGTGACGCCGTCGCATAGAATGGATGTTCCCCGAAATGACCGATCGTAAAACATACGAAATCCTTGCCGATGCCTTCCTTCAGGAGGGCGTCGCGCAGTGCTTTGCCCTTCTGGGGGACGCGAATATGAACTGGGCCACCGCGCTGGCCGGGGCCGGATGCGGCATGGTCTATGTCCGGCACGAGCATTGCGCCGTATCTGCCGCCATGTCCTATGCCCGCGCAACGGGCGATGTCGGTGTCGCCACGGTGACCTGCGGCCCCGGCGTCACGCAGATCATGACCGCCTTGCCCGCCGCCGTGCGCGCCCATATCCCGCTGGTGATCTTCGCCGGAGAGGCCCCGCTGAAGGCCAACTGGTATAATCAGGCGATCGATCAGGCCCCCTTTGTCACTGCTTGCGGTGCGGCCTACCACGCGCTGCACCATCCCGACCGGATGGCGGTTCAGGTGCGCGACGCCTTTCTTCAGGCCCGCACCGAACGGCGGCCCGTGGTCCTTGGCGTGCCCTTTGACCTGCAAGCGATGCCGTGGACCGGGGCGCAAACGCTGCCTGCGCCGTCGCAGTCGCTGATGCCGGACCTTTCGCCGGTGCCGCCGCACCCGGGTGACATCGCGGGCCTTGCCAGACTGGTTGGCGAGGCCCGCCGCATTGTCGTCATCGCGGGGCTTGGGGCGGTGCGCGCGGGGGCGGGGCCAGCCTGCCGCGCCTTGGCCGAAGGCTGTGACGCGCTGCTTGCCACCACATTGCCCGCGCGCGGGCTGTTCCATGACGATCCCTTCAACCTTAGCATTGCGGGTGGGTTTTCGTCCGATATCACGCGCAGCTGCCTTGCCGAGGCCGATCTGGTGATTGCCGTCGGGGCCAGCCTTGCCAGCCACACCACCGATGCGGGAAAGCTGTTTGCGAAGGCCCGCGTCGTGCAGATCGACACCGCCCCTGCCGCCGTCAGTCAGGGGCGCGTCGCGGCGCAGGTTCATGTGCGGGCCGACGCGCGGCTCGGGGTCGAGGCGCTGACTGCGGCCCTTGGCCCGCGTGACGGATCATCGCCCTGGCGCACCGATGCGCTGGCCGACAGAATTCGCACCACCCCCGCCGACAGCACCCCGTTCCCGCAAGAGCCGGGCCTGCTGGATCCGCGCGACGTGGTCAGCGCCCTTGACGCCGCCTTGCCGCTTGACTGGGAGATGGTCAATTCGTCGGGCCATTGTTCCTATTATTTCGCCCAGATGCCGGGTCGTCCGGTCGCGCAGTTCCATACGATCCGTGAATTCGGCGCAATCGGCAATGGTATATCCTATGCGATGGGGGTCGCCGCCGCGCGGCCCGATCGCACGGTTGTCCTGTTCGATGGCGACGGCAGCCTGTTGATGCATGTGCAGGAACTGGAAACCATCCTGCGGCACCGCATGAACATCCTGATCTGCGTTCTGAATGACGGCGCCTATGGCTCTGAAATCCACAAATTGCGGGCCGAAGGGGTATCGGACGAAGGGGCTGTCTTTGGCCGCCCCGATCTTGGCCGGATCGCGCGCGGCTTCGGGGCTGCGGGCGTGCAGGTGGATGATCTTGCGGACCTGCCGCGCCTTGTGGCCGGGTTCGACAAGACCAAAGGGGCCGCGATTTGGGATTTCCACATCTCGGACAAGGTGTTCAGCCCGGTCATTGCCCGTGCGCATCCGCCCGTTCACCGCTGATGCTGGACCTGTTCCTGCCCGAAAGCATGAGCGTGGCGGTTCTGGTTGTCCTTCTGGCGATCAGCTTTGCCGCGTCGTTCATCACGGTTGCCTTCGGTATCGGTGGCGGGTCGATCCTGCTGACGGCTTTCGCGACGCTGCTGCCGCCGCTGGTGCTGATCCCGGTGCACGGCATCGTGCAGATCGGGTCCAATGCCGGACGGTTCGCGCTGATGATCCGCCATGTCCACTGGCCCGCGATCGGGGCGTTCACCCTAGGCTCGATCCTGGGGGCGGGGGCGGGTGGTGCGCTGGTCGTCAACCTGAACCCTGCCTGGGTGCAGATCGGCATCGGCGGTTTTATCATCTATTCCGTGCTGTCGAAACCGCCCGCCTTTTTGCGGGACTGGGGCGGCCTGACGGGGGCCATTTCCAGCTTTCTGACGATGTTCTTCGGTGCGACCGGTCTTTTTGTCGCTTCGTTCACCAAATCGCTAAAGCTGGAACGCCGCGCCCATGTTGCCACCCATGCGACCTTGATGACGGTTCAGCACGGGTTGAAAACCATCGCCTTCGGCCTGTTGGGCTTTCCGTTCGGCCCTTGGATACCCTTCATCGCAGCCATGATCATCGCGGGCCTTTTGGGCACGCTTCTGGGTCGTCTGGTTCTGACGCGGATCACCGATCAACGCTTTCGCCGGGCGCTGGATGCGATCCTGCTGCTGTTGTCGGTGCGCCTGATCTGGGCCGGGGCGCAGTCGTTGGCGGGGTGACCTGCGGCGCGGCTCAGGTGATGACATCCGGCGCGGTGCGGCCCGTGTGTGCGGCGATACCCGCGATGGCGTCTGCGGCGCGGATGATCGGGGCAAGTGCCGCCTGCACGTCAAGGGCCAGTTGCGCGGGATCGTCCTCGAACCGCTCCAGATACACACGCAATGTCGCCCCTGCCGTGCCGGTGCCCGACAGCCGCATCACAATGCGCGATCCGTCGTCGAACCGGATGCGGATGCCCTGATTGACAGAGGTCGCGCCATCCACCGGATCGACATAGGAAAAGTCGTCGGCGCTTGCCACTGTCATGCCCTCGACCAGCGTGCCGGGTAGGGTAGGCAATTGCGCGCGCAGGGCGGTCATCATGCCATCGGCGGCGGTGTTGTCTATCGCCTCGAAGTCGTGGCGCGAGAAATAGTTGCGCCCGTAGCGCGCCCAGTGATCGGTCAGAATTTCGGCCACGGTCTGTTTGCGGACGGCCAGGATATTCAGCCAGAACAGCACCGCCCACAGCCCGTCCTTCTCGCGGATATGGTCCGATCCCGTGCCAAAGCTTTCCTCACCGCACAGCGTCGCCAGCCCCGCATCCAGCAGGGTTCCGAAGAACTTCCATCCGGTGGGGGTTTCGAAACAGCGCAGCCCCAGCGCGTCTGCCACGCGGTCCACTGCAGCCCCTGTCGGCATCGACCGCGCGACACCGGCCAGACCTTTGGCATAGCCGGGCGCAAGGGTGGCATTGGCCGCCAGCACCGCCAGACTGTCGGAGGGGCCGACATAGATACCGGCACCGACCACCATATTGCGGTCGCCGTCCCCGTCCGAGGCGGCGCCGAAATCGGGGGCCTGGCCGCCGAACATCTCGTCCATCAGCGCCTTTGCCCAGACCGGATTGGGGTCGGGGTGCATGCCTCCGAAGTCGGGCAGGGGTGTCGCGTTGATTACGCTGCCTTCGGGCAGGCCAAGGCGGCGTTCCAATATGTCGCGGGCATAGGGGCCGGTGACCGCGCACATCGCGTCGAACCGCATGCGGAAGCCATCCGCGAACATGGCGCGGATCGCGGGGAAATCGAACAGTGTTTCCATCAGCGCCGCATAATCCGACACCGGGTCGACGACATCGACGATCATTCCGTCCAGATCGTGGCGCCCGATGGCGTCCAGATCCACGTCGGGGGCATCCGAAATGCGGTAGGCCGTCAAAACGGTGGTCGCGTCGAAAATTGCCTCGGTCACGGCTTCGGGGGCGGGGCCGCCGTTCGGGGTGTTGAACTTGATCCCGAAATCCTCGTCCGGGCCGCCGGGGTTGTGGCTGGCCGACAGGATGATCCCGCCATCGGTTTTGTTCAGCCGGATCAGATGCGACGCGGCGGGTGTGGACAGGATGGCGCCTTGCCCGACGATGATCCGCGCGGCGCCATTGGCCGCGGCCAACTTCAGGATGATTTGCGCCGCTTCGGCGTTGAAATATCGCCCGTCGCCGCCCAGCACATAGGTCTTGCCCGCGGCACTCCCGATCCCGTCAAAGATCGCCTGCACGAAATTCTCCAGATAACCCGCCTGCTGGAACACCCTGGTTTTCTTGCGCAGACCGGATGTGCCGGGCTTTTGGCCGGCAATGGGGGCGGTGGGTGCCGTGAGGACTGTCATGGGATCAAGCTCCTGCATATGGTTTTTGCGTCAGCATCAGGATTGACTGCGCGGGGCAGAAAAGATGTTTGCCTGCAATGGTTTCGGGGCCTGCCTCGGGGCGGGTGGTGTCAAGCTCCAGCACGACGGGCAGATCGTCGAGGTCGGGCAGGGTGATTGTGATGCCCGGCCCGGCGTTGAAGTACAGGATCGCAACATCGTCGGACTGCATGGAAATCGCCGCGTCCGAAGCCGTGCGGATCTTGACCCCCAGCGTGGTCCAGTCCGGGGTGTGCCAGTCGCCGTCCTCGGGGGGGGTGCCGTCGGCGCGCAGCCAGATCAGGTCGGGCTTGCCGTCTGCCTTGCGCGGCCGCGAGTGAAGGAACCTGCGCTGGCGCAACACCGGATGCGCGCGGCGCAGCGCGATCAGCTTTTGCACAAAGGCCAGAAACGGCGCGTCCACCGCCGCCCAGTCCAGCCAAGTGACGGGGTTATCTTGCGCGTAGGCGTTGTTGTTGCCGCCCTGTGAATGCCCGATCTCGTCGCCTGCCAGCAGCATCGGCGTGCCTTGCGACAGCATCAGCGTGGCCAGAATGTTGCGCTTGCGCAGGGACCGTGCGGCAAGAATGGCGGCGTCGTCCGTGACCCCCTCGGCCCCCATGTTGTCCGAGAAATTTTCGTCCTTGCCGTCGCGGTTGTTCTCGCCGTTGGCAAGGTTGGCCTTGGCGCTATAGCTGACCAGATCCGTCAGGGTGAACCCGTCATGCGCGGTGACAAAATTGACCGAGGAGGTCGCGGCGCGGTGGCCGTGATCGAACTGCTCGGCAGACCCCAACAGACGCTTCGACAGCTCTGATGTCATCAGCGCGTCGCCCCGCCAGAACCTGCGCACCCCGTCGCGGAACTTGTCGTTCCATTCCAGAAACGGATTGGGCCATGCGCCCAACTGGTAGCCACCCGGCCCTATATCCCACGGCTCTGCGATCAGCTTTGCCCGGCTCAGGACCGGATCCTGCCGGATCGCGTCAAGAAAACCGCCGCGCGGATCATAGCCGTGATCCTCTCGGGCCAGAACGGTGGCAAGGTCGAAACGGAAGCCATCGACATGCATCACCTCGACCCAGTACCGCAGGCTGTCCATCACCATGCGCAGCACCATCGGATGCGTCAGGTTCAGGGTGTTTCCTGTGCCCGTGTCGTTGACATAGCGCCGCCCGCCGTCCGCCAGCCTGTAGTAGGATGTGTTGTCGAGGCCGCGCAGGCCAAGCGTCGGTCCGGTCTCGTCGCCCTCGCCGGTGTGGTTGTAGACCACATCCAGAATGACCTCGATGCCAGCGGAATGGAACCGCTTGACCATCGACTGGAACTCCCACACGGCGTTTTGCGTCATGTAGCGCGGTTCGGGGGCGAAAAAGCCGATGCTTTGATAGCCCCAGTGGTTGCGCAGGCCCTTTTCGATCAGAAACCGGTCATCCAGAAAGGCATGGACCGGCAAAAGCTCGATCGCGGTGACGCCCAGCTTTGTCAGGTGGTCCAGCACAGGATCGGACGCCAGCCCCAGATACGAGCCGCGCAAGGCCGGATCGACCTGGTCGTGCTGTGCGGTCATGCTTTTGACATGCGCCTCGTAAAGGATGCTGTCGGTCAGGGCGGTGTCGGGGCGTTGGTCTGTGCCCCAGGAAAACGCGGGGTCCACCACCACCGATTTGGGCGCTGCAAAGGCGCTGTCGCGGGTGTCGAAGGACAGATCGGCACGGGGCGACCCCACGCGGTAGCCCATCAGCGCATCGGACCAGCGCAACGCGCCGTGCAGTTGTTTGGCGTAGGGGTCCAGCAACAGCTTGTTCGGGTTGAACCGGTGCCCGACCTCTGGCTGATAGGGACCATGGGCGCGCAATCCGTAGATCGTGCCGGGGGTCAGACCGGACACGCGCATATGCCAGATATCGCCGTCGCGGTCGCCAAAGCGCAGGCGCGTGATCTCGCGCTTGCCGTCCTGCGAGAACAGGCACAGATCCATTGCCTGCGCGTGGGCCGAGAATACCGCAAAGTTGACCCCGTCGCCATCGAATGTCGCGCCCATAGGAAAGGCGCGCCCCGCAGAGACAGAGGCGGGCAGGGCCGTGTCGGGCAGGGTCACGTCAGCAGCGTCCGGTATAGGGTGGCATAGGCGGCAGAGGAGGTTGTCCAATCCACCCGCTGGCGCATCGCCTGTCTTTGCAGCGCTGCCCACCGGGCCGGATCGGCGTAGACCCCCGCCAGACGCCGCAGCGCCTGCGACAGCGCCAGCGCATCGGTCGGGTGAAAGGTGATGCCGGTGGCCGAACCCGCGTCAAGGGCCGCCGCATTGGCGGTGATCACCGTGTCGGCAAGCCCGCCAGTGGCCGCCACAACGGGAAGGGTGCCATAGCGCAGCCCGTACATCTGGGTCAGGCCGCACGGCTCGAACCGCGAGGGCACAAGTACCGCGTCGCCCCCGGCGAACATGCGGTGCGCCAGCGCCTCGTCGTATCCGATGTGCAGCCCGACGCGGCCAGGGAATTGGGCGGCGGCTCTGGCCAGCGCGGCTTCCAGGGCGGGGTCGCCCGTGCCCAGAACCGCAAGCCCGCCACCCGCGACGATAAAGTCGGGCAGCGCGGCAAGGATCAGGTCGATGCCCTTCTGGTCGGTCAGGCGGCTGACGACGATGGCCAGCGGGCCGGTCACATCGCTTAGGCCGAATTCCTGCATCAGCGCGGCGCGGTTGTCAGCCTTGCGTTTCAGCGTTCTGGGGCCGTAGGGGCGGGCGATGGCCGGATCGGTCTCGGGGTTCCAGATGTCGGTGTCGACGCCGTTCAGTATCCCGTGCAGGCGGCTGGCGCGCGCGGCAATCACGCCTTCCATTCCCATGCCGAATTCTGGGCGCATCAGTTCGTCCGCATAGGTCGGGCTGACGGTGGTGATGGCATCGGCGGTGATCAACCCGGCCTTCAGCGTCGAGATCTGGCCGTAGTATTCCAGCGCGTCGGCGTGGAATTCAGCGGCGGGCAGTCGCAGCGCCCCCAGTTGCGCCGCCGGGGCAATGCCCTGAAAGGCGATGTTGTGGATGGTCATGATACTGCGCACCCCTGTAGGCCCGCCATAGGCCAGATAGGCGGGGGCAAGACCGGCCTGCCAGTCGTGGGCATGCAGGATGTCCGGCTGCCAGCCATCCGACAGGCCATGCCGCGCAATCTGCGATGCGGCCCAACTGAGCGCGGCAAAGCGTTCGGGGTTGTCGATGTGATCGGCGCCATCGACGCTGTAGGGGCCACCGGGGCGATCAAACAGATGGGGCGCGTCCAGCAACAGGATCTGTGCGCCATCAACTGTCAGCGGCAGAACCTGCGCAGGCCCGCCGAACAGATCGTCCGTTGCCCACAGGGCACGGGCACCTGGCAGCGCGATGCTGCGGTAGGCGGGCATCAGGACGCGCATATCCCATCCCTGTTGGCCAAGCGCACCGGGCAAGGCACCCACAACATCCGCAAGCCCGCCTGTTTTCAAAAGCGGCGCGCATTCCGAGGCGACTGAAAGAACCTTGCCCGTCATCTGTATTACCCTTTTTGCGCCGCGCGGGCGTTCAGCATGTTTTGCGTGATCAGAACGATCCCGCTGTCGGTGCGCCGGAACCATTTTGCATCTTCGACCGGGTCCTGACCCACCACAAGCCCCTCGGGGATGATAACCCCGCGGTCAATCACACAGTTCGACAATTGCGCCTTGCGGTTCACGATCACCTTGGGCAGGGCCACGACATGCTCGAGGCTGGCGTAGGAATGTGTCCGGCATCCGGTGAACAGCAACGTGTTGCGGACTTCGGACCCCGAGATGATACAGTCGCCAGAGACAAGCGAGGAAACCGCCGTGCCTCGCCGGTCATCGTTGTCATGTATGAATTTCGCGGGCGGCACGATTTCGGAATAGGTCCAGATCGGCCATTCGTTGTCATAAAGGTCCAGCTTGGGCGTGAAATCGGTCAGGTCGATATTGGCCTGCCAGAAGGCGTCGATCGTGCCGACATCGCGCCAGTAGGGTTCGGTTTCCAGACCGCTTTTGACGCAGCTTTTGGAAAACTCATGCGCGACCGCCTTGCCGTTTTTCACGATTTCGGGGATCAGGTCGTTGCCGAAATCATGGCTTGAATTCGCATCCTCGGCATCGCGGATCAGCAGATCGCGCAGGAAGGCCCAGTCAAAGACATAAATTCCCATCGACGCCAGCGCCAGATCGGGGTGGCCCGGCATGGCGGGCGGGTCTTTCGGCTTTTCCAGAAACGCGGTGATACGGCCCGTGGTGTCCACATCCATGACGCCAAAGGCCGATGCCTCGGCGCGGGGGACGGTCAGACAGCCGATGGTCACATCCGCACCCGATGTGACGTGCTGGCGCAGCATGATCTCGTAGTCCATCTTGTAGATGTGGTCGCCCGCAAGCACGATGACATATTTCACACCGTAGCTGTCGACGATGTCGATGTTCTGGGTCACGGCGTCGGCGGTGCCCATATACCATTTGTTCTCCGCAACCCGTTGCGAGGCGGGCAGAATATCGAGGTATTCGTTCCGCTCGGCGCGAAAGAAGCCCCAGCCGCGCTGCATGTGGCGGATCAGGGAATGCGCCTTGTATTGCGTCGCGATCGCCATCTTGCGGATACCGGAATTCAGCGCGTTCGACAGCGCAAAGTCGATGATCCGGGTTTTGCCGCCGAAATAGACCGCCGGTTTGGCGCGGCTGTCTGTCAGCTCCTGCAACCGGCTGCCGCGTCCCCCCGCAAGAACGAATGCCATTGCCTGGCTCGACAGACGTGCATTTGGTCTTTCCGTCATAGTGTCCCTCCCCTTGATCACTTTAGCGTTGCCTGAAAATAACCGCCGAAAGGGCGGGCAACGTGACGGGGGCGGATTGTTTTTGCCCGTGCCACGGTGTCGCCTGTGTTTCGACGCCTCCCATATTTCCGTGATTTTTACCGCCGTAGATGGCGGCGTCCGTGTTCAGAACTTCGTCCCAATGACCCGCCGCAGGAAAGCCAAGGCGGTAGCCCGTGCGTTCCACCGGGGTCATGTTCAACGCCACAACGACCAGCGGATCGCCATCGTTGCCGCGCCGCGTAAAGGCGAAAACAGAGTTTTCGGCGTCGTTCGGCTCCAGCCACTCAAAGCCCTCTGGCCGCGTGTCGTTGACGTGCAGCGCCGGTGTGGCGCGGTAAAGCGTGTTCAGATCGCGCACCAGCCGCTGCATCCCGGCGTGTTGCGGATGGTCCAGCAGATGCCAGTCCAGGCTTTTGTCATGGTTCCACTCCGCGCCCTGCGCGAATTCGCAGCCCATGAACAACAGCTTCTTGCCCGGATGCGCCCACATGTAGCCATAGTAGGCCCGCAGGTTGGCGAATTTCTCGTCGCCTGATCCGGGCATTTTTTCCAGCATGGAGCCCTTGCCATGCACAACCTCGTCATGGCTGATCGGCAGAATGAAATTCTCGGACCACGCGTAGTGCAGGCCGAATGTCATCTGGTGATGGTGGTGTTTGCGGTGCACCGGGTCTTTCTGGATGTAGGACAGGGTATCGTTCATCCAGCCCATGTTCCACTTGTAGCCAAACCCTAGCCCGCCTTGATCGACCGCGCGCGATACGCCGGGAAAGGACGTGCTTTCCTCGGCGATTGTCACGATGCCCGGCACCTCGCCGTAGGTGGTGATGTTCATGCGGTGCAACAGATCGATCGCCTCAAGGTTCTCTCGGCCACCATCCTTGTTTGGCACCCACTGCCCGTCGGCGCGGCTGTAATCGCGGTACAACATCGACGCGACAGCATCGACGCGCAGCCCGTCCATGTGGTATTCTTCCAGCCAATACAATGCATTAGAGATCAGATAGTTGGAAACCTCGGCGCGACCGTAGTTGTAGATCAGGGTGTTCCAGTCCTGATGGAACCCCTCGCGCGGGTCCTCGTGTTCATAAAGCGCGGTGCCGTCGAACTGGCCAAGCCCGTGCACATCGGTCGGGAAATGCCCCGGCACCCAGTCCAGCAAGACACCGATCCCCCTGCCATGCGCCGCGTCGATGAAGGCGCGGAATTCGTCGGGGGTGCCGTAGCGGATGGTGGGGGCATACATGCCGATCGGCTGATAGCCCCAGGACCCGTCGAAGGGATGCTCTGTGATCGGCATCAGCTCGATATGGGTGAACCCCATGTCGGCGGCATAGGTCACAAGGTCGGTCGCCAGTTCCAGATAGGACAGCGGGCGGGCCCCGTCATCGGCGCGTTTCCAGCTGCCCAGATGCACCTCGTAGATGCTGATCGGCTGGTCGATCCGGTGGCGCGTCGCGCGGTCTTGCATCCAGTCGGTGTCGGTCCAATGGGGCTGGTCGATGCGGCGCACAACAGACCCGGTGCGCGGCGGATGCTCTGATCCAAAGCCGACGGGATCGGCCTTCAGCGGCAGGATCTGTTCGTCGCGGGCGCGGATTTCGTATTTGTAGACGGTGCCGTCGCCAAGGGCGGGAATAAAGATTTCCCACACCCCTGTCGCGCCGCGCTGGCGCATCGGGTGCTGGCAGCCGTTCCAGTGGTTGAAATCACCCACAACCGACACGCGCATGGCATTTGGGGCCCAGACGGCGAAATGCACGCCTTGCACGCCCTCATGGGTCATGACCCGCGCCCCCAGCACCTGCCAAAGGCGTTTGTGCGTGCCTTCGCCCAGCAGATATTCGTCCAGTTCGCCCAGAACGGGGCCAAAGCGGTAGGGGTCTTCGAACGCCCACGCGCCACCCGCGTTTTCGGCACGCAGCCGGTAGGGCGGTGCCTTTTTCAGCACGCCCGCAAACAACCCCGGCGCGTCCGGCACGGGGGCAAGGGCCGTTTTGGCGGTCTTGCCGGTGATCGCCCAGACCTGATCCGCCCCCGGCACAAAGACGGTCAGGACAGGTTTACCATCCCGCTCACGCAGGCCCAGCACGCCGAAAGGATCGCCGCAACGACCCGACACAATGGCCTGCGCCGTTGTCGGATCAACCAAAGGTCGCGTTTTGGATTTCGGGGCTTGTGCCATGGTGTCCGCCTTTCACAACGCCGCTTTTGTGGACCAGATGTCGTTCATGTAGCCGCGGATTGTCCGGTCGGACGAAAAGTAACCGGCTCGTGCGGTGTTCAACGCCGCCATCGTTACCCATTTTGCGCGATCCGCATAGGCAAGATCGACGTCGTGCTGGGCAAGGCGGTAGGCCTCGAAATCGGCGGCAACAAGGAAGTAGTCGTGGTTCCAGATCCGGTCCAGAAGGCCGTTGTAGCGGTCGGGTTGATCGGGGCTGAACTGCCCTTCGGCGATCATCTGCAGAACGCGTTGCAAGGCGGGGCTTGCCTCTATCGCGTGGCGCGAATGGTCGGGGTCGGTGCGCCGCTGCACCACCTCGTCGGCGGTCATGCCGAACAGGAAGAAGTTCGCGGCGCCGACCTCGTGCAGGATCTCTACATTGGCGCCGTCAAGTGTGCCGATGGTGGGCGCGCCGTTCAGCATGAATTTCATGTTGCCGGTGCCAGACGCCTCTTTTCCGGCGGTCGAAATCTGTTCCGACAGGTCGGTCGCGGGGATCAGGCGTTGCGCCATCGACACGTTATAGTTGGCGGGATAGACCACCTTCAACAGGCCGCGCGTGGCCGGATCATTGTTAACAACAGTCGCCACGTCATTGATAAGATGAATAATTTCCTTGGCGACGATATATCCCGGCGCCGACTTTCCGCCGAACACCTTGACCCGTGGCACAAACGCCACGTTCGGGTTCTCGCGGATCGTATGCCATTGGTCGATGGTCTGAAGGATGTTCAACAGCTGGCGTTTGTATTCGTGAATCCGCTTGATCTGCACGTCGAACAGCGCATCGGGGTCAAGGGTGATGCCCATCGAGGCCCCCAGCCAGTTCGACATATCCACCTTGTTCCGGCGCTTTGCCGCGTCGAAGGCGGCGCAGAACCCCGCATCCTGCGCGAAGGGCTCCAGCTGTTTCAACTGGTCAAGGTCGCTGACCCAGCCGTCGCCGATGGTGCTGTCGATCAGCGCCGACAGGGGCCGGTTTGACAGGCGCAGCCAGCGCCGCGGGGTCACGCCGTTTGTCTGGTTGATGATGCGGCCCGGATGCAGTGCGTCCAGTTCGGGGAACAGGGTCTTGCGCACCAGATCGGAATGCAGCGCCGACACGCCGTTGACGCGGTGCGACATGATGAACGCAAGGTCGCCCATGCGGACCTCGTTGTGCTTTACGATGCCGATGTAATGCGGCCGCTTGGGGTAGGTTTTCGCGTGCCAGGCGTCGATCTGCTCGATGATCTGCATGTGACGCGGCAAAATGGTGCCCATCAGATAGGTCGACCAGCGTTCCAGCGCCTCTGGCAGAAGGGTGTGGTTGGTGTAGCCAAGGACGTTCTGCACGATGGGGAGCGCATCGTCAAAGGTCAGCCCGTGGTCGTCGATCAACAGGCGCATCAGTTCGGGACCGGCAATCGCGGGATGCGTGTCGTTCATCTGGATCGCGACATGGTCCGCCAGATCGTGCAGGCTGTCATGGGTTTTCAGATAGCGGCGCAGGATGTCCTGCAAGGCGGCAGAGGTCAGGAAATATTCCTGCTTCAGTCGCAGTTCCTTGCCCTGAAAGGTGGTGTCATCGGGGTAAAGGACGCGGCTGATCGTGCGGGCCAGCGTCTCTGGCTCTGCGGCAGCGGCATAGTCGCCACGGTTGAACCGTTCCAGATCGAACAGCGTGGTGGGTTTGGCCCCCCACAGGCGCAGGGTGTTGGCCCATTCGCCCTTCCAGCCGATCACCGGCGTGTCAAAGGCCGAGGCGGTCACACTTTCGCCCGGCACCCAGACGGCGCGGCCCTCAAGGGTTTCGACATGTCCTTTGAAGCTGATGGTATAGGCGGATTCGGGGCGTTCGAACTCCCACGGGTGTCTTTGGGTCAGCCAGTCCTCGGGGGTTTCCACCTGCTGGCCACCCTCGAACATCTGCCGGAACAGCCCGTGTTCATAGCGGATGCCATAGCCGAAGGCGGGACAGCCAAGGGTTGCCATGCTTTCCATGAAACAGGCCGCAAGCCGCCCCAGCCCGCCATTGCCAAGGGCCGCGTCCGGTTCGTCCTCTATCACGGCGCGGAAATCGACGCCCAGATCCGCCATCGCGCCCTCGGCGACCTCGTGCAGGCCAAGGTTGACGGCGGCGTCTTCCAGCAGACGCCCGATCAGGAACTCCATCGACAGGTAATAGACCCGCTTGCGGTCCTCGGCGTAGGTGCGGCGGGTCGAGGCGAACCACGGCTCGACGATCAGGTCACGCAGGCTCAGCGATAGCGCGACGCGCCAGTCGTATATGCTGGCGCTGATCGTGTCTTTGCCGATGGAATACGTCAGGTGGCGCAGCACGGCGGCCTTCATCATCGCGCGATCGGGAAGGGTCACGGCGACCGTTGAGGGTGCGGGTGCGGAGGGTGAAGTTCTGGACGAAGTCAAAGCCTGTATCCTGACGTTGGAAATGTGTGCAATTTCACTTTAGCGCGATGTTAAGAGTGGATTACACTGCTTGATAGCGCTAACATAGCGTTAAATCGGCAAATGAACAAAAAGTAGGATTGAAATGGCAGAATGGTGGCGTGGCGCGATAATTTACCAGATCTATCCACGCTCGTTTCAGGACGACGACGGCGATGGCATCGGTGATCTGGCGGGAATCACCCGCAGGTTGGGCCATGTCGCCAATCTGGGGGCCGACGCGATCTGGCTGTCGCCTATCTTTACCTCGCCGATGGCCGATATGGGCTATGATGTCTCGGATTATACCGACATTGACCCGCTGTTCGGCACGCTTGCGGATTTCGACGCGCTGATTGACCGCGCCCATGATCTGGGGCTGAAGGTGATCGTCGATCAGGTGCTCAGCCACACGTCGATAAAGCATCCGTGGTTCGACAACAGCCGCGCATCGCGCAGCGGCGACAAGTCCGACTGGTATGTCTGGGCCGACCCGCTGCCCGATGGCAGCCCGCCCAACAACTGGGTGTCGCATTTCGGTGGTTCGGCCTGGCAATGGGACACGCGCCGGCGGCAATATTACCTGCACAATTTCGCGGTTGCCCAGCCCGATCTGAATTTCCATTGCGCGGAGGTGCAGGATGCATTGCTGGATGTAATGGCCTTCTGGCTGGATCGCGGCATCGACGGGTTTCGGCTTGATACGGTCAACTATTATTTCCACGACAGGGCGCTGCGCTCCAACCCGCCCGAGCCGCGCAAAGAGGTGCTGCCGCCGGTCACGACCTACGAAATGCAGGATCAGATCTATTCCAAGACCAGGCCGGAAAATCTGGCGTTTCTGGAACGCATTCGCGCGCTGACCGACCGGTATGACGACCGTATGCTGGTGGGCGAGGTGGGCGAGGCGCGGCGCTCGCTGGAGGTGATGGCGGCCTACACAAACGGCGATGACCGTCTGCACATGGCCTATTCTTTCGAGATGCTGGGGCCGGATTTCACCGCCAGACATTTCCGCAGCCGGATCGAGGGGTTCTTTGCCACGGCGCCGGGGGGATGGCCCAGCTGGAGCTTTTCCAACCATGACGTGCCGCGCCATGTCACGCGCTGGCAGGATCACGCGGTGGACCACGACAGCATGGCGCGCCTTGCCTCGGCCATGCTGCTCAGCTTCGAGGGCACGATCGGCCTCTATCAAGCCGAGGAACTGGGCCAGCTTGAAACAGAGATGGAGTTCTTTGAGGTGACCGACCCGGTCGCGTTCGCCTTTTGGCCCGACAACAAGGGGCGCGATGGCTGCCGCACGCCGATGGTCTGGGACAGTGAAAAGAAAGAGGGCGGTTTTTCAAGCGCCAAGCCCTGGCTGCCGGTGAAGGCGCCGCAATTGGCGCAATCCGTTCAGGCGCAGGACGGGGTCGCCGGATCGGTGCTGGAACACTACCGCGCCATGATCGCATTCCGCCATGCCACGCCGGCGCTGATGGCAGGGCGAACACGCTTTGCCGATCTGCCGGAACCGGTTCTGGCCTTCCGGCGGGGGCAGGGCGCGGATGCGGTTCTTTGCGTGTTCAACCTGTCAAAGGTGGCGCAAGCTGTTGATATCGGCGCAGATTACACGCTGACGGGGCCGCAGCAGGCGGCCAGCGTATCGGGGCATGTGCTGGAACTGGGCGGTAACGGATTTGCCTTTGTCAAAGGGGGCGCACCCGATGCCCTTTTCGCCAAAATAAAATAGAACAATCCGAAATTTGCCGGGCGGAAGGTGAGACATTGGGGATGGGCACCTGTCCGCCCGGCCAGAGAATGCTGAAAGCCATTCGATCAAAACGTCATTCAAAGATGTTCAGTTACCACCCTTTGCGTCTTTGAATGATCCCATCCTAAACCGCAGCGCTGCGTGTCTCATTGACCCCGATCAATTTTCCAAAAAGCGGGGGCGAGAATGACCGGATCCGGTGGTGCGGCCAGTCTGCCAGTTTGTGAATCCGCACCGTCGGGCAGATTGATTTCGCGATGTCGCACAGATGCCTGTGGTGCGTCAGATAGATCACCTGTCCGACCCCGGCCATGCCCGACAACAGCATGAACGCCTCGGCGGACCGGTCGTCGTCGAAGGTTTCCATGATGTCATCCGCGACAAAGGGAACCGGCGGGCGGGTCCGGGCAAATTCGTGATACCCCGCGACCCGCAGCGCCAGATACAGCTGGAACCGCGTGCCCTTTGACATATCCTGCGCCAGCTTCGACCCACCGTCGGCCCCGATGGCGACCAGCAGCTCACGGTCCTTGTCCGGCTGCGCGTCAAGCCCGCGATATTCGCCGCGCGTGATGGTGCGGAACGCCTCCGAGGCGCGTTGCATCATCGCGCTGCGGTGGCTGTCGCGATAGGCGCGCAGGGCGTGCCCGACGGCAATGATACCGAACCTTGTGCCCAGATGGCGGCGCGTTTCCTCGGCGATTTCCAACAGCACCGTTTCCCGCGCCTCTGCCAGACGGGCGACGGCATCGTCACCGCCCACGGCGCGGGTCTGGCGGCTGGCCTCTCTATACTCGGCGTAAAGCGTCTGCATCTCCTGATTCAACTGATCGGCCCCGGTGGCAAGCCGCGCGATATCAAGATCCAGACCATCGCGGTCGACCTCTGCCAACAGCGCCGTGGCGTCGGTCAGGTCATCGCGCCCGACGGCCTGACGCAGGTCATCGGACAGATCGGTCTGTGCCGCCCTCAGGCTGTCACGCCGGCCTGCGTCCGCAAGGCAGACGCGCAATCCGGCAAGGTCAGAGGTGCCAAAATACTGCGCCATTTCAGATATTTGCGCGTCGATCTTAACAATATCCTGCGTCAGGGCCGCATCTTTGTCCTGTGCCTGTTGCAGACCCAGCGTGGTGGTCTCTATGTCCCGCTGTGCCTGCGCCGCGGTCTTGATCCGGTCGTCGATCTGCATCCACAAAACGGATGGCGCGGTGGGGGGCAGATCCAGTTCAGCCCCAAGCCCGGAAACGGTCCGGGCGAATGCGGCCACGTTCTGCTCCATCTTGGCAATCCGGTCGTGCAGGGTGCTTTGCTGTGCCAAAGCGCGATCAAGCGCCGCCGAGGCGGTCAGGATTTCCCCCATCATTGCCACATCGGGGGGCGTGGTCTGGCCCAGCCATGTCGTCTTGCACAGCGCGACCCATGCGTCGTGCCAATCCCGGTCGGCGGCCTGCGCCAGATCCAGATCCTCGGTGCGACGCGCGACGCGGCGTTGATGATCGCCAAGCACCTCTCGCAGGGCGGCCAGCCGTGCGTCGGCCTCTGTCAGGGTGCGGGCCTGCGCCAAAAGAACGTCGAAGGGGGCCACGTCGTCAGGCTTCGCCCCCGCCAGCGTCAGCCCTGCAATCAGCGTGGCCCGTGCCGCAGACAGGTCCGCCATTGCGCTGTCACAGTCCGATTGCGCCGCCGTCCGGTCGCCAAGCGCATCAACCGCCTGCGCCCGCACCACCAGCCAGTCGCGCAGATCGGCGGGTGACATATCGCGCGGTAGATCTTCTGCCATGCGGGCAATCGCCTGTGCGATCGTGTCCTTGATCCGGTCGTGATCGGTTGTTGCGCGATCACGGGCCAGTTCTGCCGCCGCGATATCGACACGCAAGGTCGCCAGATCCCCGGTCGAGGTCGCAATTCGCGTTTCCTCGGCCCCTAGCGCGGCATTTTGTGCCGTCATCTGATCGTCCAGCCGCATGGTTGCCTCGAACATATCGGCGCTGGCGGCATCCAGCGATTTGCGGTGAGCGGCCCAGTGCCGCTCTCGCAAGGCGCGTTGCTCTGCCAGATCCTGCCCGTTTATCCGGCCAGCGGTCTGGCGGGTGGCCAATGTAGCCTCTATTTTTGCGGCGGCAGGCAGCAGGCGCGACAGGGTGGCGGCGGCGTCGTGCAGCGACTGTCGTGCCTGTTCCAACCCGCGGTTCCAGGCGTCAAGCTGGTCGCGGGTCGGCACGGTCATCGTCAACAGCACCTCGTCCTTGCCCGCCCAATGGCGCAAGGCGGCCAGTTTCGACGTCGCGGCGTCCTTGGCCACCCGCAATTGCCGGTCTGCCGCACGCAACGCCTGGCCCGGGTCCTGCTGGCGCAAATCGGCAACCAGCAGCGCCAAAGCGCCCGTATCCGCCGCACCCCCGCCCGCAGTTTCCAGCTTTGCCTTGGCCTCGTCCAGATCGCGGCGGGCCTCTGTCGCCTCAAGGACGGCGGTCGCAAGGCGCGTGTCGATGCCGGATTTCGCCTCGATCAGGCCGCGCAGGCCGCCGGTGGTGCCAGCGTCCAGCATCAGGCTTGCGGGGGCTTTGCCGGACTGGCCAAGCCGGGCGGTCAGACCGGTGATCTGTTGGGCTATCTCTGCCGCCTCTGCCTGCCGGTTCGGCAGGTCTTTTTGCGCCTCGTCATGGGCCGATTTCAACGCCTCGGCGGCGGTGACGCGGGGCCGGATGGCAAGGGCTGCGGGGTCGGGGGTAAGAGCGTCACGCTGCGCGGTCAGTCTGGCAATTTCGGCTTTGACATCCGCCTGACGCGCCTGTGCCGTTGCCGCCTTTTCGGTCAGGTCGGGCAACAGATCGGCCCAGTCCGGCGGGGTTACGGGCAGGGACGCCAGCGGCGCGAGATCGGCAATCGTGCGTGTCAGCCGCCCGAACACCGGCAGCGCGGCCAGCACACGGCGCTGTGTCTCAAGTTGCGCCGAGACGGCGGCATGGGCGGTCTGCGCCTCTGTCCAGGCGGCGTGTGCCTGTTCCTCGGTCCCGCTGAGGCGGGCATAATCGCTGGCCTGCGTGTCGATGGCGCGGCGCTGGTCTTCCAGCTCTGTCAGGCGGGTCTTCAGATCGGTCAGGCCGCCGCTGCGCTTGCCCGCGCGGTAGAACGTGTCAGCGCGGTCGCGCAGGCCGTCAAGGGTGGTGCCCAGTTCGGCAAGTCCTGCGCTGGCGGAAAACAACAGCTGCCCCAGATCGCCCTGACTGGCCAGAATGCTTTCGCCGCCCTTCTCGATGGTGTCATCATCCAGCGAAAACATCGCCTCGTAGGCGGCGCGGTCGATGCCGCCCAGTGCCTGCTGAAGCGCGGCGTCCGACTGCACCGCACCCGTGCCGTCCAACAGCGTGTTCTGCCGACCCTTGGTACGGGCGACGTCAAGGGATGCGCCGTCCAGATCAAGATGAGCTCCGACGCGCATCGTATTGTAAGGATGTATGAAATTGTAACCGCTTTTGGTCGGGATGCCGAACAGAAGGTCCAGCCATGCCGACAGTGCCGTGGATTTCCCCGCCTCATTCGGACCGTAAAGAATATGCAGATCGGGGGTGCCCGTGGGCCGCGCGCCAAAGTCGATGCTGCGGTCGGTGAATTTGCCGTAGCGGGTCAGGTCCAGCCGGTTGATCCGCATCACGCATCATCCCCGGCGGATGTGTGCAACTGCGCCAGAACCTCTGCCGCGCCCTCGGCCAGCAGCGCGCGTTGCGCAAGCGCCACGGTGGCGGCATCCTCTCCCAACAGCCCGCGCAACTCCTTTGGCAACTGGCGCATCACCTCCTCCGTGGCTTTTTCGATGTCGGCGGCCACGGCGGGGCTGTCCAGGATATCTGTTCCGATCAGGGCCTCAAGATCCGCCAAAGGACCGGTTGCGCGGGGGCCTTTCGCCTGATCCACGCACAGGTTCTCGATCTTGTCGATCCAGACGGTGCCCAGGCTTTCGGCCACCGCGACGGCCTCTTCGCGCAACAGATCAAGGTCACGGCGCAGGTGCCACATCAAGGGCGTCGCCCCGACCAGCATCGGGCGCAGCACCAGATGTTCGGCGCTATGGTCACGGCGGGCGGTGCGAAGGGCTTGCGCCAACGCCGCGACCAGATCGGGCCAGTGGTCGATGCCGTCCAGCCCGATTTCGACCCGCTCGAACCGGGCAAGGCCGGTGTTGCGCATCTGGGTGGTCAGGGTGCCGTCATCCGCCACCGTGACCAGCGTTACGGACTTTTCGCCCGCTTCGCCAATGTCGCGGCCCTGCGGCATTCCGGGCATCACGATGGTGGTGCGTCCGGCGATTTCCGAGCGGATATGCACATGGCCAAGCGCCCAATAGTCGAACCCCGTCGCCTGAAGGTCGGCGATGCTACAGGGTGCATAGTTGTCGTGACCGGGGGCGCCCGCAAGGCTGGTGTGCAGCATGCCGATGTTGATCGCATCCGCGATGGGCGGCTTGAACCGGTCCAGAAGGCTGTCGGCGGCATGGGGTTTGGCAAAGCTGATCCCGTGGATCGCAATCGTGCGGCCGCTGTTTTGCGTCACATGCACCTCTGCGCGCGCACCGAAGACGGTGACAGAAGGCGGAAAGACCATCTCGCGGGTGATTTTTGACAAGGCATCATGGTTGCCGCGAATGATATAGGTTCTGACGCCCGCAGCATCCAGCCGTTGCAATTGCTGCGACAGGAACCGCGCGGTTTTCATAGAGGTCTGATCGCCGTCATAAAGATCGCCCGCGATCAGCAGGGCATCCACGGCCTCGGAAATGCACAGATCGACAATGCCGGTGAACACGTCGCGGGTGGCGGTGCCGATCAGCTTTGCCAGATCCCTGTCGCGCAGGGCCAAGGACTTTAGCGGGGAATCCAGATGAATGTCGGCGGTGTGGATAAAACGAAAGGACAAGAACGGGCGGCCTTTGGAACAGGGTTCAGCTATGACACACAGCGTGGTCTATTTCGCCATGGAATGTCAAAGCGCATCGCAAGGTGCAAGGCGCGTCTGGCCTAGCGCTCGCGAAAGGCGCGGGCCATGCTGTCGCGGATCGGTTTCACCAGATACTGAAAGAACGTCCGTTCCTCTGTCTGGATCATGATCTCGGCGGGCATGCCCGGCGTGGCCTTGAACCCCTGAACGCGCAGCAATTCATCCGGGCTTAGTTTGATCCGGGCCACATAGACCTCCTGCCGCTTGTCCTGAGACGCATCCAGCAGCGAGTCCGCCGACACATAGAACACCTCTCCGTACAGAACCGGCGTTGTGCGCGCGTTCAACGCCACCAGCCGGACGGTTGCGGCCTGACCGGTGCGCACGCTGTCGATATCGGTGCGCGGGATCTGCGCCTCGATGATCAGCGGCGCGTTGCTTGGCAGGATCTCCATGATCGGCTTGCCGCCCTCGATGACGCCGCCCACGGTGTGATAGTGCGACCGCACGATCGTTCCGCTGACGGGCGCGGTCAGCACGGCGCGGGCCAGCACGTTTTCGGCCTTGCGTGACTGCTCCCTGATCCCGTCCAGTTCGCTTTGAATGATCTGCAATTCGTCCAGTGCGGCCTGTTTATAGGCGTTCCGGGTCTGTTCGATCTGGTCGAGGTACTTCTGCCGCATCTGCTCTGACTCGGAAATTTCCGCCTCCAGCCGCCCGATCTGGCCTGTCGCTTCGGCCAATGCGCGGCGCAGGGCGTTGAATTCGGTTCTGCGGATCAGCCCCTGTTCCAGCAGCTTTGCCTTTGCCTCGTGATCTTCCTCGAAAATCTCCAGCTGGTCCCTGATCGAGGCAAGCTGCGTCGCATAGCCCTTTGCCCGCATCTCCATCGCGGCGGCATTGCTCATCAGGGGGGCGATGTCGCCTTCGATGGACGTGCGCGAGACCCGGAAGGCCAGCAACTGGTTATCAAGGATCGCCGCGATTTCAGGGTCGATCCGGCCCTCTATCAGGTCCGGTGGAAATGTGATGCTGGGGCTGACCGCGTTTTCTGCCGTCAACCGCGCCTCTATCGCCTCCAGCCGGGCGCGGCGCAGAAATAGTTCCCGCTCGTTCGCCAGGGCGGCGGTCTCGTCCAGCCGCAGCAAAAGCTGCCCCTTGACCACGCGGTCGCCCTCGGCTGCAAGGATTTCGCGGATGATACCGCCTTCCAGATGCTGCACGATCTTGTTCTGGCCCGTGGCCACAAAGCTGCCCTGAGAGATAACCGCCGCAGCCAATGGCGCCCGAAAGGCCCAGACGCCGAAGCCGCCAAAGGATGCGCCGACCAGCAAGAAGCCGATAACCGCAAAGCGGGTGACAGAACGCGGAACGGTGTCATACCATTCGCCGGTGTGCCAGGTGGTCGGGACGTCAGCCAATGTGCGGTCCTCCGGGTTTTTGATTGGTTTGTCGTTGCGCGTTTTGAACCTGCGCGTTCGGCTGGCCTTTTCGCTCGTTCAGGGCCTGCATCACGCGGTCGCGGAACCCGAACATCGCCACGCTGCCGTCGGCCAGCAGCATGATCTTGTCCACGACGGTCAACAGCGACGGTTTCTGGGTGATGACGATCACCGTGATGCGGTTCTGCTTGGCGTGGCTAAGGGCACGGGCAAGTGCCGCGTCGCCCATGCTGTCAAGGTTCGAGTTCGGCTCGTCCAGCACCACCATGCGCGGGTTGCCGAAAAAGGCGCGGGCCAGTGCGATGCGCTGCTTTTGCCCGCCCGAAAGCGGCGACCCGTCGGCCGCAACATAGGTTTCATAGCCGTGGGGCAGGTTGGCGATCATGTCATGCACATCCGCCAGCATCGCGGCGCGGTGGATCTGCTCGTCGGTGGCGTCCTGCCGCATCCGGCCGATGTTGTCCTTGATCGTGCCCGGAAACAGCTGCACATCCTGCGGCAGATAGCCGATGCTTTCCCCGAACTGGCGCTGATCCCAGTTGCGCAGGTCCATCAGGTCCAGCCGCACGCTGCCCGATGT
This sequence comes from Pseudogemmobacter sp. W21_MBD1_M6, assembly GCF_052119585.1. Classification (NCBI taxonomy): domain Bacteria; kingdom Pseudomonadati; phylum Pseudomonadota; class Alphaproteobacteria; order Rhodobacterales; family Paracoccaceae; genus Pseudogemmobacter; species Pseudogemmobacter sp. W21_MBD1_M6. The sequence goes on from NZ_JBGQOJ010000002.1 coordinate 156,255, forward strand.
CGGCAAAAGCGACCCCACCAGCATCTTGCCCAGCGTGGTCTTGCCCGCGCCGGAATTGCCGATCACCGCAAGGCTTTCGCCCGGATCAAGCGAGAAACTGATGCCGTTCAGCACAACCCGTTTGGTGCCGCCCGGCACATAAAGCAGACGTTCCACATCGACGCGCCCCTCTGGCTTTGGCAGGCGCAGACGCTCGATGTTCAGCGGCGACGACCGCAAGAGGGTCGAGATGCGATCATAGGCGGCGCGTGACAAAAGAAACTGGTTCCAACCCTCGATCGCCCCCTCGACAGGGGCAAGCGCGCGCCCCGCGATGATCGAGGCGGCGATGACCATGCCGCCCGTGATCTCTCCTGCGATGGCCAGATACGCGCCCCAGCCCAGCATACCGATCTGGGTCAGCAGGCGCACGGCGCGCGAAACGGCGGCGGAAACGATGTTGCGGTCCTGTGCCGTGACCTGCGCCTTCAACGAGGCGGCGGTGTCCTTGCCCCAGATCGACACCGCCTCGGGGATCATCGCAAGGGCGTTGATGATCTGGCTGTTGCGCGACATGGAATCCAGATGCATGTTCGCGCGGCCCAGATGCATATTCGCCTCGCCGAAGGGCTTGCTGGTGATGCGCTGGTTCACCGTCGCGATGACCAGCAAGATCAGCGCGGTGACGACGACGATCATCCCCAGATGCGGATGCACCAGAAAGATCGCGAAGATGAAAAAGGGTGCGAAGGGCACGTCAAGGAACGACAAAAGGGTGCCCGACACCAGAAATCCGCGCAACTGCTGAAGATCGCCCAGCGTCTGGTATTCGCGCCCAGACCCGTGCAATGACGCGCGGGCGGCGGCACTTAAGATCGGCGCGCCAAGCTGAACGGCGACCTCGACCGCCGTGCGCATCAGCATGAACCGCCGGATCGCATCCAGCACCGCCTGAAGCAGCACGGCCCCCACGATCACCACGGTCAGCATGATCAGCGTGTCGACAGAGCGGCTGGTCAGAACCCGGTCCGAAATCTGGAACAGGTAAACCGGGATCGCCAGGATCAGCACGTTGGTCACGCAGGTCAGCAGCATCACCATCAGCATATTCGTGCGCACTGCCCGCAGGCCGGCGCCGAGATTTTTCGAGAAATCCACAGGCCCGACGCGTTTGTGGAACGTTCCGCCGCCGCCGCCGCCACTGCCGCCCGCACCCGCCACAGGCTTGATCGGCGTCGGGTTGTCCTTGCCCTTGCCGACAAACGGAAGTTTGCCGTTGTCAGCCGGGGCTTTGCCCTTGGCCGTCACCTGATCGTCGGCGGTCAACAACAGGGTTTGCGCGCCGTTCGGGCGGTTGTGGACAAAGGTGCCAAAACGCGCGCTCTCTGCGAAGTCCTTCATAGGTATTCCCTCTGGTTCCACATCGTCTTTTGCGCCCTATGCCAGCACGCTTTGCATGACGTCCGGGCTTGAATCGCAATTCTGATAGCTGTCGGAATAGATCGAGCCGTCACCATAGGGGTCATCCGACAGGATCAGGTCGTCCGCCAGAAACGCAACTGCCTCGTTTGCCAGCGCCGCGGTGCCACCCGCACCCCCCGCGTCCGGATCAATGAATTCCGCCTGATACAGCAGCGCATCGGAATAATGCCCGTCCGCCGTCAGAATAACGGAATCCACGCCCATATCGTTGATCGTGGCAAGGTTGGCCAAGGCGTTTTCACCCGTCATCACCGTGACAGGCGCGTCGGTTTGCGCCGCCAGCGATTCCATCGCCAGCGCGACCTGATCGGCATCGCCTAGGATATTCGTTTGTTCGATCACCCGCGCCGAGATCATGTCGCCGCTGATATAAAGCACCCGCAGCGCCTCGGTTCCGTCGAACAGGGTGTCTTGCGCGATGTCCTGGCCTATGGTGGTGCCGCCTGCGGCCAGTTGGTCCAGCCCGTCGCTGAACGGCGCGGACAGCTCGTCATAGGTGTCAACGCCCAGATGAAAGATCGACGCACCGTTCCACAACAGGTTGCCATCGCCCGACAGGCCATCGGGGGCCACGCCGGAATAGCTGATCCAGTCATCGTCCAGCAAGACGTTGGTCTGGATGATGGAATTGAAATCAATCAGGTTTCCGCCGACCATGATCAGGTCGTAGTGATAGCCTAGCTCTTGCATGAAGCTGGCGTTCACAATGGTGTTCTCGCCGAATTGCAGCAATGTCGCCTCGGCGGAAAAGGCGATCTGGCCGATGTCCTGATCCAGCGCAAAGGTGTATTGCTGCACCCAGCTGAGGTTGATGACATTGCCGTCGATGCGGGTCACGATCCAGTTCGAGGGCAGGGTGCCTGTCGCAGCCTCGGGGTCGTCGGATTGCCCATCGGGGGCGCTGCTTTTTGCGCTGAACGACGCAACATTCCACAGGTCCGGCGACAGGTCCGGTTGCGGGCCAGATGCCACACCGTTGAGATGGTCGATATCGGACAGCACATTGATCTGACTGATCAGGTCAAGCGTTACCGCACTTCCGGCAACGGCGATCACCTCCGCGTCCAGCCAGTTGGTCTGGATCACCGCCTCGTTCACCAGCAGGTTCGACCCGGTCAGCACATCATGTGCCGGGGGCGAGGATGGCGCGGTTTCGTCTTCGGCGTCTTCGGCATCTTCGGGCGCGCTTGGGGCCAAAGAGGCGGGCAGGTGGTCCTTGACCTGCGGCGCCTCGTCCACGGTTTTGCTGTTCACCCAGACCCCCAGCGTATCAGGCCCAAGAACCAGCGTCGCATGGGGGCCGCCGATGTCCAGCAGCTGCGCCGTCTGGATCTGGGCAAAGGCATGGGCCGGATAGGTCGCGATATCGGCCTCGGTCGCGGGCATGTCGGGCGAGGTGATCACCTGCGCCGCCGCCGCCAGCCCGGTCAATGCGTCCAGTCGCTGTTCAAACCCGTCGGTCGCCAGAAATGCGAAATCGCCGTCGCCCGTGCGCAGCACGTCATTGTCCGACAGGAACGCCTGCTGCACGGAAATCGCCACAACAGATCCTGCGGGTTCGATGGTGAAGTTCAGCGCATCCAGTGCGTTATAGGTGAAATGCGTCGGAAACCCGTCAACGCCAGAGGAATAGGCATTGCCCGCGATGGTCAGCGAGACGGGGATGGTATTGGGCAGGATCTTGGCCACAGGCACCGTCTGTTCAACCACAGATGTTGTGGGCTCGGTCGGGGCGGGGACAGGTTTCGGGTCGAACCCTTCGACCGCATAGGTTTCGCGGGTTTCAACGTCGATGAACGGAACCTCGGAAAACTCGGTCTGGACCTGCTGCAATGCCTTCAGTTCGTTGTAGTCTATGCGCAGACGTGCCTGTTCCAGAAGGGTTTCGAACAGGCCGATAAAATGCGAGATGGCGTCTGTGATCGGATCGAGTGACATATGATTGCCTCCGGCAGCCGGGATGGTCTGCGCGATACCGAACCGCGCAGACCAGATTTATTTACACTGAGGATCAGGTGCCCATGTCATCGTCGCCGATATAGGTCGAGGACATCGACCCGCCGACGACCGACAGATCGACAGAGTTGCCAAGCACATTGGCCCCCAATACGATTGTCTGGTTGAAGGCGGACATATCCAGCGAGGCAGAGGCATAGGCCAGCGACTCTCCGGTGACGAAACCATCGTCGCCGTTGTTAGAGCCCCAGTTTCCGGCCGCCTCGGCGTAGCCACCCGCGCCAGTGGTGGCTGTGCCACCGGCACCGCCGTTGCCACCCATGACACTTGCGTAACCGCCATCGGCCATCCCGCCGTAGCCGTCGCCGCCCATGCCACCTGTGGACGTTCCGGCGTTGCCGCCATCACCGCCCGTGGCCATCGCATAGCCCGCCGTGGCCACACCGCCGAAGGCATCGCCGCCAAGGCCACCCGACGCCGTGCCGCCGCTGCCACCGGCACCGCCGCCGCCGCCGACTGCATCGGCTATGCCGTCAACCGTGCCGTCGGTCAAAGCGCGGCCAAGGCCGTCGCCGCCGTTGGTGTCGCCACCCGCAGCGCCGTTGCCGCCGCTTCCGCCAGCGCCGCCGGCACCACCGTCACCGGCCATGCCGCTGGCACCACCTGCGCCGCCCGCGCCGCCATCGGCACCGTCGCCGCCAGCGCCACCAAGGCCAATGCCACCTGCGCCGCCTGCGCCACCTGCGCCGCCGAGGCCGCCGAGGCCGCCAGCGCCGCCGTTCCCGGAATTGCCACCTGTGCCGCCTGCGCCGCCGCCGCCGCCAGCAGCACCGGCACCACCGGCACCGCCGTCACCGGAATCGCCGCCAAGCCCGACACCGACCCCGAGAGAGCCGAGACCAAAGGTGCTTGCGCTAGCGCTGCCGCCGTTGCCGCCGTCGTCGCCTTCGGAGTCACCCTCGCCGCCATCGCCGCCGACGCCGCCATAGGCTTGGGCGTTGCCGCCGGTCAGGCTTTCGATCTCGCCTTCGCCGCCGTTGCTTTCTGCATCGCCGCCGTCGTCACCGAAGCCACCCATGGCGAATGCGCCGCCGCCTTCGACGCGCTCGATCTCGCCTTCGCCGCCATCGGCATCGGCATCACCGCCGCCTTCGCCGCCGGTCGGGTCAAGCTTGATCCCTTCCTGCGCGTTCGCGTTTCCGCCCTGCGCATTGCCGGAGTTTGACCACGACCCGTCATTGCTGACGTTGGCATCGTTCAGCGTGTCATTGTCGTACAGAACATTGTTCTGGCCGATGACGGTGCCACTGTCGTTGCCCGCCCCGTTCAGGGAATCGTTCAACAAGTCGCCGAGGTACACATCGTGGCCGGTGTCATAGGTCAGGTCACCCTTTGCCATGAAGAACTGACCGTCGATCGACGCGCCGCTTTCCAGATCGAAATCGGCAAAGTCATCGTCCGACGGCTCCCACCCATCCAGATTGAGGTCGACATCGACGTCAACATCCGAAGAACTGGAGGACGTGCTGTCGTTGGTCACGAATGTTTCCGAGGTATTGGTGTTGGTGTTTGTGTTGGCATTCGCGTTGCCGTTATTGGCATTTGCGTTGGCCGTGTTTGTATTCGCGTTGCTATTGCCGTTGTTGGCAGTGTTCGCGTTGGTGTTGTCGTTCGTGCTGTCGGTTTGGGTCGTTGTGTCTGTGCTTGTGTCGCTGTTGTTGTCATTCTCATTCACGTTTTCGCTTGACTGGTGCTGACCCTGACCCTGGCCTTGCGCCTGCAACTCGGCCTGCGCCTGCAACTGCGCTTCATGCTGCGACTGATGCTCGTGCTGGCTTTGGTTCTGGCTTTGGGTATCCATCCACGGGAAAAAATTATTTCTATTGGACATAACGTTCACTCCACGTAGGCACGGTGCGGTCCGTCATTCATTTACAAAACGGAATGCCGCATAGGCGTGCGGTTTCAGATGTGTGATTGTTTGGATTGACGGGTGGTGCATTGGTTTGCGACCAACCCCCGGATTGTCCTGGTGCCTGAATGCGCACCTCCTTTCGTTCAAATATGCTCTTCGCGAATTCGACGATCCTGTCGTTCGAGAGGCGATCAAAATAGATCGACAAGCCCGCAAAAGAGCTGTTCCAGATACTGTCTTCAGATGCTGCCGCCATAACCGTCAGCAACAGGATCAGTGTTGGGCAAAGCGGCGTAGGACAGTAGCCCGCAATTGGGTTTAACCGCGTCGGGCCGGAATTTGCGCATACGCCAAGGGCTTGCCCCAAGGCCCACGCAAAGTGACAGTGCAACCCGCGCGGAATCGGCAATCCCTTCGTGCAGTTCGGCATCATTTTGCCACAATGCAGGCGCGAAGCCGCGCGCCACGCCGCGCGCCACGCCGACCAAGGGCACAAGATATCGCGGGCCGGTCGCAAAAGCGGGAATATATGGAACGGGACACCTTACCGTTTCGGATGGCCCCATAAATCCATAGAGCCAAGACAGCAGTCCAAAAAGATATAGGCATTGATAGTGGTCAATGCGCCGACACGGTTTGTGGGGATACTGCAGTTTTATTCTTCGTATTTTTTTGATCCTGGACCATTTGAAAAAGAGGAGACCCGCATGCGGAACCTTGATACAGATACCGCGACAACGCAGATCAAGCGTTTGGTCGATCCGGTGGCCGAGGTCGCCATTATTGGCTCTCGGTTGTGTTTTTCCGACACCGCCTTGCGCCTTGCAGAGGCAGAGCTGGGCGATATCCAGACAACCCGCTACGCTAATTTCGAGGACTACCGGCGCGCCTATCTGAAGTATCGCGGCGGGCCTTACGTTCTGATTATCGGTCAGGAGTTGGCACCGGAACTTCTGGTCATGTTACGCAACCATCCCGCCCTTTTCCAGGATGCCGCCGTCGCACTGGCCTATCACACCGAAGGCCCGGCGCTGAATGTGCTGGGCCGGAACGACGCCTCGGTGCATCCGGTCTCGTTTCTGTCGATGAACGGTTCGATGGATATCTGGCTGCTGGTCTTGCGGCTGTTGCTGAAGGGCGGCAGCCATGTTCCCACGGATCTGATCGTGGCGCTGGATGCGAAGCGCGCCGCGGCAACGAGGGATGGCGAGGATCAGGGGCAAAATGCCGCCAGACTGGAATCGATCCTGACGGGTCGCCAGATCGAGGTTCTGGGCATGGTCGCAAGTGGCATGCAAAACAAACATATCGCGGATAAGCTGGGCCTGTCGGAAAACACGATCAAGCTGCATATGCATCACATCATCTCGCGGTTGGGGGTGAACAACAGGACGCAGGCCGCATCGCATTTCCACCAGCATGGCGGGGCGTTCCGCCATCCCCCGACATCCAGAGGCTGATGTGGAACCGGGCGCCGGAACCGGCGATGTAACCTTTGATCGGCTGATGCTAAGCATCGGTCGATTGAACTATGCCTGGACCAACACGGAAAGCATGCTGATCCATGTCATCGCGGGGCTGCTGCGGATCGACAAGGAACAGGCGACGGTTATATTCCTGACCCTGAACACCACCCGCGCGCGGGTCGATCTGGTAGAACGTCTGGCAAAGCTGACAGGCACCCCCGACGCGGAACGGGACCGGATTCTGGGCGCGACACGCAAACTGTTGAAACTGGCGGGGGTGCGGAACTGGTTCAGCCATTGCATCTATTCCTTTGATGCGCAGGGCAAAGGCGTGCGGACCATCCAGATGCGGATCGCGGATCAGAAGAACCGGATCAAGATCGGCCAGACCCGCGATATAGACGCAGATACCCCGGCAGAAATCGACCGCGTGATCGGGCAGCTGGGACATCTGAACGAGGATATCCGGAAAATCATTCACGATTACGGCTATCCAGCCTGACCGCCGCTGCGGTTTCGCGAACAGCAAAAAGGCCCTCTGGTTTCAGGGGGCCTTTAGCGATGTGCTACAGGTGATGCGCTATTGGCGCCGTCAATTCATGGCGGATTTGACGAAGTTCGCCTCGAACGGCTCCAGCTTCTTTTCCTCGAACCGGCCTTCGGCGCGGGCGATGGCCACGCTGAACACACGGTCATAGCGCATGGATTTTCTGAAATGCGGCGTGATCCATTGGCCCATGGAAACGGTGATATCCATCGGCTTGCCATTGTCAAAGGCAAGCTGGCGCTCGTCGATCTCGCACTGGATTTCGAATTCTATGGCGTTCACGCCGTGCAGGTTGCTGGCATGCGACACGCACAGGAACGCGCCCGCGCCGGCATAGGCCATCAGGAAAAATCCCTTGCATTTCAGGCTTTCACCGATCGCATCGGCAATTTCCGACAGGGCATAGGAAAATTCCGACGGTTTGGCCTGCGCGTGAATGCGCTGTGCCTGATCGACCTTTACGGCGAAGATATTGGTGCCCTGTATGCCCGCGCTGGACAGCTGGCTCAGGTAATTTCCAAGGGTCTGCTTGTCGACGGCGCCGTCGATGTCGTCGATGAAATGCGGCTGGGTGAATGTTGCAGTGTCGACCTGAGTGTCACCGGCCCCGACCGATGTGCCTTCGAACCGCAGTTCCTGAATGACGGTATAAGCCTGTTGCAGGGTCTCTGCCACGCGCAGTCTGGCGCCAAGTTCGGTCACATCGAACGGCTTGGTGATGTAATCGGTCGCTCCCGCCTCGAAGGCGTGGTCGATATACCCCTTGTCGTGCATCGCCGTCAGCATGATGATCGGCGTCTTCCTGTAACGAGTGATCGCGCGAACCTTGCGGCACAGCTCGATTCCGTCGGTGCCGGGCATCTGGATGTCTAACAGAAAACACTCAAAGGTCGTGTTCTCGTCCTCGATCCGTTCCATCGCCTTGTCCGGCATATTGCTGACCTCGACATCGGTATAGCCGCTGCTGGCCAGAACCAGGGGCAGCAGTTCAAGGATCAGGGTGTCGTCGTCAACGGCGAGTATTTTCATCTGGCTCTCCAATTCCCCAGGCGGATTGATGTGCCTGTTTTCCGCCTCAACTTCGGGGGGCAGTTGGGCAACATTATGGCATGTTCCTGCTGTTGTTGTGTCGATCAACCCCGCATGCCGTGTTTCGCGCCATTCGTGCGGAAAGCCGCTTATTTTCCATGTTTTCCACGGCCTGCGGGGCGACTGCAAAATACTTTAGGTTGTGCAATATTGCTGCGTTTCGCCCGATCATGCAAGTCTTGTCAGAATCAAGGCCATCCTAGCTTGAAAGCTGCGCGGGGCCTGGGGGGATCTGGTGTTTGGGCAGATCGAACATGAACACCGATCCCTTGCCGTCTTCGCTGATGAAACCAAGTGTGCCAAAATGCCTCTCGACGATGGTTTTCGCGATGCTCAGGCCAAGGCCCGTGCCGCCGTGCGGCCTGATATCGCTGGCATGTGCCTGCGTGAACCGGTCGAAAATATGCGATTGCGCCTCTTTCGGGATGCCCATTCCGGTGTCCTTGACAGACACCTGAACCTTGTCCTTTCGCTCTTTCAGGGTGACGACAACCTGCGATCCGGGGCTGGAAAACTTGGCCGCATTGGACAGAAGGTTGTTCATCACCTGTATCAGGCGGGCATAGTCGGCCTCGATGAAGACCGGATGCGCCATACCCTTGGGCGCAAAGGTGACGTCATACCGCGCGCCATAGGCCGACGCGGCCTCTATCGCGTCGGCCAGAACCTTGGATATATCGACGCGCTTCATGTCGAATGCCATCTGGCCGCCATCCATCTTTTCAAGGTCCAGAATGTCGTTGATGATCAGGATCAGGCGGTCGGAATTGCGATGCGCGATGCTTAGCATCGACTTGGTCTTGTCGGAGTAACTGCCCGTTGTGCCCGACAGGATCAACCCGATCGCCCCTTTGATAGAGGTCAGCGGCGTGCGCAATTCATGGCTGACAGTCGCGATAAAGTCCTTTTTCGCCTGCTCGACCTGCTTGCGCTCCGCGATGTCGCGCACCACGGCGATAAAACGGGGCACCTCGTTGAAGGGGCGGATCAGCTGAAGCGTGACCTCGACGGGGCGATCTGCATGGGTGGATTCGTAGATGACAGACTTCTTTCGGCCTGAAATCAGGGGTTTGGTTCTTTTGCGGAACAACTCAAGATCGTCCGGCGTATCGACATCCACCAGCGTTTCGCGGCGGATGGTCTCCTCGTCCCAATCGGTGACGTTCATCGCGGATTTGTTCATGTAGATCAGCTGAAGCGAGTCCGTCCAGAACATATACACCTCGTCCTGCAACAGATCGAGCGTGGCGCGCAGCTGATGTTCCGCCTCTTTTGTTTTGTTTTTGGTGACATCGGTGCGGACCGCAATGCTTTTGACATGGTTCCCTTCGGCATCCATCAGGGGGACCATCGTGCCTTCGGTCCAGAACAATTCGCCGTCACGCTTTTTCAACATGGTTTCGCCGGACCAGATGCGGCCCTCGGACAGGGTTTGCTTTATCGTCCTCAGAAGATCCTCGGACTTGTCCGAAGAGAACAGAAAACGCTGATCGCGCCCCTGTAGATCCTGCCGGGAATATCCGGTGATATCGGCGAATTTGTCGTTCACATAGATCAGCTTGTCGTCGGCATCGGTGATGCTGATGATCGAATGCTCGTCCAGCGCGCGTTTCTGGAAGTCCAGTTCATAGCCTTGCTCCATCAACAGCCGGCCACGTTCCCTGGACAGTTTGATATTGCGCCCCGCGATCACGATCAGCGACAGCAGCAGCACCATGAGAATGGCAAAGACGCCCTCGAAGCGCCGGTTGCCTTCGTCGATGAACGCCGAAAACCAGGTCATCCTGACAACGCCCTGCGCCGCGACATTCAACGGTGCGCAGACCAGCAGAATGAAAAAGACAAGGGCAAGCAACAGCCGTCTGCGGAAAAATGACCCGGCCTTTGATATGGTTTCGCGTAGCATGGCATTTGGCCCTTTGGTTCTTTCGGAACGGATTTTCCAATCGGAACTGGCTACCTATGCACTGGTTAAGGGTCGTCTATGCGGAATTCTTAGTTTCCATATGCGCAACATAAATTCCCCTTTGGGCATTTTTGCGGCAAAGTCGGGACAATCAAAAAAATCCTTGAACGGACCCGCCATCGGTGCGGGGGCGGTGGGGGCATTAGTCGGACCTGTGCCACGTAAAACGGGCCCGGCACTTTCATGCCAGGCCCGATCATTGCCGATGCGACGCGCCTTGTGTCCGGCGCGGGGAAGGTCGTCAGGACATCAGGCGCAGGACCGGCACCTCATCAGTTGGCCGGGACTTTGGGGATGATGTGGTTTGGTCAATGACCCGCTGCTCGGCATAGGCGATGACCTTCAGGATATCCTTTTCGATCATGGCGCCGCTTTGGGATGCCATCTTGATCGCGCTGCCGACAAAGGCATCGACCCAGAACGGCAACCCGTTGTCATAAAAGAACTCCATATGCCCCAGTGCCTGCCTGACCGATACCTCCAGTGCTGCGGTGTCCACGCCATTCTGCCCCTCGACCACACAGACAAAGGCCCCGTTGCCGGCATAGGCGATCATGACGTCGGCGCCGCGGATGTTGTCGGTGATCGCCTCGGCAATGTCGGTCAGGGTATACAAAAACCCCGAGGACGAGGATTTCAAATGGATGTCCTCGATGCCCGCAACCCGAAGCGCGAACAGCTCTGTCCGGGATTGCGCGTTGCCCGACACCTGCTGCAGGTAATTCTCAAGCGCCAGAAGGTCGATGACCCCTGGCACAGTGCCTAGCGTCAATTCCTTGCTCAGCTCGAATTTCGGTTCTGTTGACATGGCGGAATCGTGCAGCGCCCTGACAGAGCAAACGCGGTCGGCATACACATGCCGCTCGGCACAGCGTTCCTCGGCCAGCAGCATGCGCGTGCATAGCTCCAGCGCATCAAACGGCTTGGTGACATAGTCTGTCGCACCGGCCGCAAAGGCCTGACTGATGTAGAACTTTTCCTGCATCGCGGTGATCATGATGATCGGTGTCCTGCGGTAACCGGGGGTGCGGCGAATGACATTGCACAGCTCTATCCCGTTCATGCCGGGCATTTGGATATCCAGAAAGATGCAGTCGAACATCGTCTTCGATGCCGCCATGATCCGCATCGCCTGATGCGCCGAGGATGCCAGCGAAACCTCGGTAAACCCTGCCGCGCGCATCGTGTTCAACATAAGGTCAAGGACGATCTCGTCGTCATCTACTGCAAGTATTTTCAATTCGGAACTCCCAAACCCAGATGTGTCTTGGTTTGCATTGTTGTGTCTGTCGGTTGACCTATGGACCGGGGAGAGGTGGCACCCCGAGCCACAAGTAGCCTGCACAACCTTACGTAGAATTCCGGCAATTATATGGCGTGAATGCATGTTTTCACGGCCAGCGAAGGCAACGAAAAATTGCCTTTACGCCCTTGGGACAGCCTGCATCGGGTCTGTCCAAAATCGCGTCGCAGCCCTATGAAACAGGGCTGCGACGGTTAATGCTGCACGTTATGCGGTGCGTTCGGCACCGTTGCCCGCAGGGCCACTTGCGTCCGATTCATGGCGCCATACTTCTTCATCAGCTGACGAACGTGGATTTTGACTGTCGCCTCGGACAGGTGCAGCGTCCGCGCGATTTCCTTGTTCGACTGACCTTTTGTCAGCGACTGAAGAACATCTGTCTGGCGCGGCGTCAGGTTCGGCTGCGGGTAGGGCACAGCGTCATCGTCGCCCCCCCCGTTGGCGTTGTCCTGATAGCCGGTCTGGCGCAGCTTCTCGTTATGCAGCTGCGATACCTTCGATCGCTCGAAGCGCACCAGATAGTCCACGGGCGAGGTCGCGGATTTTACAGCACCCGGTGCCTTGAACCCCGCCCCGACCGGAAAATACCGCCCCCCCGACATGATGAAATCAAGCGCCGCCACGGCCACATTGGCATGCATCTGCGTCGGGATCAGGCCGCGCAGTTCCATTTGACAGGCAAGGATGATTTCATCTTTTGCCTCAAGATCCGAAATTACAACAAGCGGCCGACCGTTCAGCGCTGTCAGCAGCGCCTGAACCATGCGGGATATATCGGGATCCCGCAAAGACCGCCCGCCGATGCCATAGATGCACAGATGCCGGTCAAGCACCTCTTGCGGCGTATCCGGTTCCACCGGACCTATGCCATCCGGCCCGTCGATTTCGGTAATTGTCGTTCCGGCCGTCTGGACCCATGGCGCGATAAACCCAAGAATGCCGGCGCGTCTTAAATCGTGGTCATCAAGCACCCAAAGGTGCGATTTTGTTTTTTCCAATTGAACATCCCCCTGAAAAACAGAACACCACCGTGCCCCGGCACTGCGAAAGGCAGCTTCGCTTTGGGAACAAAAATTACTCTTTCAAATTACATAATATGCATTCGTATTACATAATCGTATAACCGAAAATTCGCAAAGAGTCCAATATGTGGCAATTTGGAATGTCATACAGAAGGGGGGCGCATGGCGCCCGTAGTCTTTTTAACCTATTGGTTTAAAAAGTAATTTGATAGATTTCTCGACTGAAATGCGTCAGCTTGGCCCGAATAATTCGGTTCAGGTCCGCCGCTTCGCCATAATTTTGCCTAATTTCTCAACGCGCCGCTCAACCCATGGTGGAAGCACAAAATATCGCAGCTCGGTCTCGGTTGAATAGAGCGAATCGTTTTCACCGACGAATATCAAAAAGTCGTAATGCGAAAGGGCGCGATAGGCCCAGATAAACGCGAAGGCGGCCGATATCAGTGCCGCAAGAAAAATCGCATAGGCCGACACGCCAAGCCATTCGTAAAGCACGACGCTGGCGACCAGATTGGCGCCGAAGAACAGGAACTGCACATAAAAGAACGTCCGGTTCCTGCTGCACAGGATCAGAACGGCAGAACTGAGATAGACGATGGAATGCAAAAACACAGCGATGACGCCGACTTGCAGCATCAGGAACTGGGCAAAGCTGAAGGTCATCATTCGGGTCAGAAGGGGGGCCATCAGCACAAGGCCCGCAGCCACGGCGGCCTGCACAAAGACAATCTTGAACACGCCCTGCCAGACGGTCTGGCCCAGCCGGTCTACCGATTGGCGAAGGGTGGTGTAGGTCGAGCGGTCCCGCAAGGCGCGACGGAAATCCTCGATCGCCTCGGTGATTTCGCCGTCATGGAACAGCAACATCGCGGCAAAACTGGGAATGATCGACAGATGCGCAATGAACATCACGCTGTCATAGGCGCTGAAGTGGCGGAATCCGGCAGAGGACGTATCGCCGTCCGCCCCGAACCAGAACACCCATTTGTCGACCCAGACACTACACAGAGCCAAAAGGATGCCAAGGCAAAGATGGCGGTGGCGCATGGTCTCGTCGAACAGCGCGGTTGCGGCGGGCCGCAGATTGCCACGCGCGCCGCCGTGCAACCGGTTCACATGGGCGATACACAAGGTGACACAGACGGTCACACCGGCGGTAAAGCACCAGATCAGGAATTCGGTGGTGGGTTGTTGTGTGGCGGCGGCCAGAATGCAGATCACCGAAATCGCCATGCCGATGGAAAACGCCGAGATCAGAAAGCGAAAGGCGCGCAGGCCGATCAACACGGCGAAACTGGTCCAAAGCATAGCGGCAGAGATCGACAAGAATACAAAACTTACTGCAATTCCAATTGGTTCTATTCCAAGGCTCATGCAGATCAGAACCGCAAGCGCCTGTGTGATCAGGCCAGAGCCGATGGCCGCCACCAAAAACACCTCTGATACCAATGTGCCGTCGCCGTCCTCGACCGATCGCCGGACCAACCGCGAGGCAATCGCGCCGATCGGCCCCGCAGCCAGAGGGGCCGTGCAAAAGGCATAGACCACGGTCAGGCGCAAATCCTCGATGGCTGCATTGCCAAGGACCGGCTGCATGCTGATCGAAATGATCGCAAGCGCCACAACCGTCACCAGCCACGGGCCCGCCGTAATGATGATCGCGGCCCCGAACCGCCGGATCGGGCCAAGCAATGCGCCGTGCAGCCACCAGCCGATACCGTTTTGACCTGTTGTATCTGTGTCGCGCAGGGTCATGTCACATCAAGCTCTCTGTATAAATCCCTGTATTTGTTGGCAGAGACCGTCGAGGTGAATGAGGTCTCGACCCGCTGGCGCAAGGTCTTGCCGCAGGCGTTGCGCAACGCCTCGTCACCCAGCAGTTCGATCACCGCCCGACCGATGGCATTCGCATCCATCGGGGGCACCACGCGCCCCGCCATGCCAAGGTTCGGTATCTCGTCTGCCGCGCCCTCGATGATCTCTCGGCAGGACCCGACATCGGTGCTGACGCAGGGAATAGAGGCGGCGCCGGCCTCCAGGATCACAAGCGGCTGCGCCTCGCTGATGCTGGTCAGCACCATCACATCCATCCGCGGCAGGTATTCCATGATGTTGACGCGGCCGGTAAACACCACAGTGTCCTCCAGCCCCAACTCTGTCACGCGGCGCTTGCACATCTCGTAATACTCGGGGTCTTCGTCGGTGGGGCCCATGATCAGGACCTCCACATCGGGGATCGACTTTCGAATAACCGCCGCCGCCGCGATGAAGGCCTCTATGTCCTTGATCGGCACAACCCGCCCGATCAGGGCCGCAGTGGGCCTTGGGCGGGGCTCGGGGATGATGCCCGCGAATTTTTCCAGCATGATGCCGTTCGGGATCACCCGCAGCTTGTCCTCGGTTGCGCCCAAGGCCCGTTGCATCGACTGGTTCGCACCATAGAGCGTGGTGATCTTCGAGGCGACTTTGTAGGTGATCGTGGCATAGGATTCGAACGAGTTGATCCAGAAATCCCGCACGTCGGTCCGTGTGTCACGGCTGGCCAGCCCGCCGTGGATCGTGTCGTTCAGCCAGTCCGCCATGACAAGGTCGATCCGGCGTTCGTTGGTATAGATCCCGTGTTCTGTGATTGCCGCCGGTTGCCCGGTGGAAATGGCGGCCCTGGCGGCATATAAACCGGCGTAACCTGTTGAAATCGAATGATAGCAGCGGGCAGGGGGCACGGGCGCCGTCAGCACCGAAAACAGGCTGCCCACCAGATTGCGCCAGGCCCAGAAGAAATCCGCGAAGGCCGCGTGCGGGGCGATCCGCTGATAGACGCCGATCATCACCTCCCAGCACAGATAGGACCCCGCCAGTTCGTCATAACTGGGGACGGCGGGTGTGCGCACCCAAGGGAAAGGTTTGCGCCGCAGGGGCGTTTCGGCCAAGGCCACAAGGGTTGCAAAGGCCGCGGGGTCGCCGTTTTGCAGCACCTTGCACATCGTGTCGATCAGGCCCGCGCGGTCAAAGTCAAGCTGCGCCGCCGGGGGCCTTCGGGTGACGGGGGCAAGCGGGACGACCTTCAGGAACCGGACATTCGGCGGCAGGTCGTATTTGATGTCGCGCGGGCGGCTGTCGGCGGTGATCGCCACGATGCCGAAGGTCAGATCGGGTTGGGTCCGCATCAACCAGTCCAGCCAGGTGGACACGCCGCCCGACACAAAGGGGTAACAGCCCTCGACCACAAGACAGACGTCAACCGGGGCGCGCGCATCCTCGATCCGGGTCATGCCATCCCCCCGCAGGAATAGCGTTTCAATTGCGGAGGCGCCTGCACATCCTGCCTGGGTGCCGCGCGGGCGGTTGCGTTTTGCGGGGGCTGTGGTTCTGCGTCGCCCGCAAGGGCGATCAACCTGTCTGCCAGTTCCGGCTCCAGAAAGCCGGATCGCGCCACATGCAACAGTTCTGCCTGCGACGCGGGGGGGGCCGGTTCGATCAAAGCCTTGGCGCGGCGGCCAAAATCGCCGCGCAATTTGGCGAACACGGCGGCGGCCTGAACCCGCACCACCGGCACCTTCGAGGCAAGCGCCATCTGCAAGGGCCCATACATCGCGGGCTGGTAGGCGCGCGAGATCGCCGCGATTGCAGCCTGCTGATCGGCCAGCGTTCCGGTGGAAAAAATCGTGTCATAGCTGCGGGGGACGGCGGCGGATACCTCTGGTCTCCGTCCCTGTCTGATCTGCGCATAGACCTTTTCGGCAGGGGTCAAGGGCAGGGCTTCGCGCTTTGGCTGCGCTGCAATTTTGGGAAACCATGCGCCGACCTGCCCTAGAACCTGCGCGCTTGCATCGCCCAGGAAGACGGCGATGCCGCCCAGCGGCCCCAAAAGCAGCAAGAGCAAGGCCAGACCAAGGGGGTCCACGCTCCACCGTTTGCCGGCGCGCGAGGCGACGGCGCAAAGCCCGATCGTCACCGCGTTATGAACTGCGATCGCGGGCAGGGTGCCAAGGGTTGCGGCAAACCACTGCGTCAGGATCACCAGATCAATCAGCGCCAGCCCCACAACCAGCGCATACTGGGTGTTTCCGGCGGTAAAGCGCAGCTGCGCCGTCACTTTTGCCCGCGCCCGGTCAATCACCGCGAACCTCCGCGCCGACGGCGGCGGACAGCGGTGCAAAACCGGCGACAGAGACGATGCGCTGCGGCTGCCCTGTCTCGATGCGGGCCAATGCGGAACTGATGATGGCCGCCAAAAGCTCGGCGACGGCGCGGGTTGTGACCGCGTCGACCTCGCGTTCCGCGACAAAGCACACCGCACCGGGCGAGTCGTGACCGGCCAGAGGCGGGATCGCACTGACCACCAGAAACCGGTCAGGTGGATCGGATGCCAGATGCCGCGAGGACTCCAAAGTCGCCACGGTGTTGCGCAGGGACGTGCCGGAATGCGGCTTGGCTTTGGCAAACTGCGGGAAATCGGTGATCGAGACCACATCTGCGGTTTCACCGAAGTCGCGCTTTTCGTCGGCCATCACCAGTTCCGACTGCAAGGGTGAGCATAGGCGCGCAACAGATTGAAAACGCTCCTGTAATTCATCGCGTGATGCATTGTGAAGCGCCAGAAACCCTTCCAGAAGCGAGGGCGTCATATCCAGTGCCCCCGAATGTGTCACGGCGGCCAGCTCGGTATGCTCCAGCACTGTGTCAATCCGCTGGACCTCGCCCGCAAGCGCCTCGTTCATCTCGCGAAGATCCCGCGCCTCTGACCTGAGATCGGCCTCTTTGCGCATCTCACCCTGACGGAATACCCCGATGCACAACGCCGCCAATAGCCATTGCAGCGGCAAAATGGCCACCTCTACGTAATGCGCGGTGATGTCGGCCCCGACAGGGCGCACCGGCCAATCCATCATCAGCGTCGCCAGCCCAGCGGTGGCCACCCCCACGAACAGGCCGTGTTGCACCGCCGCCAGAAGGACGACGATCCAGAACGGGTGCTGCACCAGCATGGCGTAATAGCCGGTGCCGAAAAACAGCCGTTCGACGCCCACGGCCAGCAGCAGCAATATCCCGCTTTCGACCAGACCGCGCAGGAACGGCTCTGACTCGTTCATCTTCCAGCCCGTCGCATAGCGGACGTCGACCATGCCGCGTTCGATGCTGCGGTCCGTGATATAATCATTCATTTTTCAGACCTCCCTCGATGGCGTTCAACAGCGGGGATGTACCGCGTTCCAGCAAGGCCAGATCGCTTGGCTGGTCCTTCATCAGGATTGTGACGGTTGCCAGATCACCGGCCCAAAGGCGCGTCGCCATAGAGGCGTTGATGCGCTGTAGCCCGTCAACGGCGGGCCGGTTGATTGTGACCTGAAACGGCAGATCGCCACCCACCGGCTGGCCACCGCGCAACGAAAACGCGATTTCAGCGCTCAGCGTGTCAAGCTGTGCCACCAGACCGTCACGCTCTTCGGCCAGATCGCGGATCTGCTGACTTAGCATCTGGCGGCGCGCGGCCTTGTCCACCGCCGCAGTCTGTTCCGCCAGGTTCCGCGAGGCGCGCAGGCGCAGCAAGGCGCCGTTGGTATCCATGCGCGCGCCTTCCAACGTCATGATATTGAACACAACTGTGTCCAGTTGCGCGGACGAGATCAACCGCCGGTTTTTCAGGTCGGTCAGGTCGTCACGGCGCACATACATCTCGTCCAGTTGGTCCCCGACCACCTGCAACTGGCGCTGCATGTCGATGATTGCAGCATCGGCATCGGCCACCTCGGACTGGCTGCGGATGCGTTTCGCCTCCTGTGCGGTGATGTCGGCGTCAAGCGCTGCCGCCTCGGCGTCGATCCGGGCCTTGCCCAGAATGCCGGTCACCGCATCGCTTTCTTCGACGTTCAACTCGATGGTGCGGGTGCCGTTCAGCGCGGCCTCGATCCGGCGACGCTCGATCAGAACCCCCGCGATGGCCTGTTCCAGTTCTGCCGAGCGGGCGTTCAGGGCGATGTTGCGGCGCGCGGCGTCGATGCCGCCGTCGGTCGGGCTGCCGGCAAGGGCCAGCAAGGTCTCGACGGTCATTCCGGGCGTAAAGGCGTAAGAGCCGGGCGCGCGCACCGCGCCGCGCACCAGAACGGGCGGACGTGTGGTGAAATTGGCGTTCACGACGGTCGTTGTTTGCGTCATCTCCACCATCTGCCCCGCGATCAGGCGCTCTGCACAGTCCAGCGATTGGCCCAGCACGTTGACGCGCCCGACCAGCGGCAGGGACAGGGTGCCGTCACCGCCAACGTCGAAAGTGCCCGAGAGGTCAAGCCGCTCGTAGGCGATATCTTGTTGCGGCGCGGTCTCTGTCCCCGTGTCGGCCCCCGCCGCGCGGGCCAACGCCACCTTCTCGAAAAACCGCAGGTTGATGCGGTCGCCAATCACCACAGACCCGCTGTCCTGTTGGGCCGGACCGCAGTTCGCCTGACGTTGCGCCAGCGTTTGCGGTGCCTCGGGCAGCCGCTGCACGACGGTCAGGCCCGCGGGGTTTTTCTGTGGCGTATCGGGCGGGGCAGGCTCCGTGCCCGCAGCAATGTCCACCTCATCGGCGCGCGGTCCAGTTTGAGATTCTGGACCGGAAAATCCGAACACAGCGGGCAGCTTTTCGGTCAGCGCCTCGACCCCTCCGTTGCGCAAAATCTGGGTGGTGGAAATGATGCCGATCCCAAGCGAAACAGCGAGGATATTGAATGCGATTTTCGACGAGCGTTTCATGTTCAAAATTGAACCCCTGTGTCGCGTCCTACGGAAAAACTTGCTTTTTATCAATCAAATGTCTGAAGGTAAGTGTATGTTATATCCTGTTTTTATCAACCTTCATCCTACACCCGAACCAGACAACTTCGGATTAGATCCTTTCGGAAATTAGGAGTAACGATGCGTCGAAAGTTGTATAATTCCTTCGGTTATTCCGTCCTTTGGACCGCCCGCATTCCGGGCGCTGCCGGCATCTGTGGACGGTGGTTTTGCGCCGTGGTCCAGCGGGGATTTTTCCGTGTTCCGACGCTGGCTATAGCGGTGCTTTTTGCCGCCCTTGCCACATCCGGTGTGCGGGCTTGTCCGGCGGGGGCGAACCTGCCGGACCCCCGTGTCGTGATGGCCCTGTATGACAGCACGCAAGAGCCCGATCCCCGCGACACAAGACTGCACCGCTTTGTGGAATTCCCGCTTAATCATTTGGGATATGTTCTGGAGTATGTCGATGTGGCCACCAACATGCCGCCCGATGTGCTGGATGCACGGTTTGCGGGCACGGTGTCGTGGTTTGATTCTGCCCTGTCGAACGTCGGCGGATTCGCCAAATGGGCGGCGCAGGTCGAAACGGTGTGCGGCGGCGATCTGAAACAAATCGCATTTGGCGATGTCGGCGTGACATCGGGCAACGGATCTTCGGCTGATATCAGCGCATATCTGGCCCGTTTGGGGTTGGAATTATCGGACTTTGAACAGATCTTCGGTGCCCTGGCTGAGGTCACCTATCTGGACCCCGCATTTGTCGAATTCGAGACCGGTTTCACGGTCGAGACAGGTCGCTATCCCGCGCTGAGAAAGACGGCCGAAGGCGAGTCCCTGTTGCGGGTGTCTGCCAACATTATGCAAGACGCCACCGGACTGGACCTGCTGGTTCTGGGCCCACGGGGGGCCTATGCCCATGGCAGCGCCACCCTGAACTACGACGACCGGCTTGGCGGCGGGTTCTGGGTGCTGGATCCTTTTGCCTTTTTCAACCGGGTCTTCGGGCGCGGTCCGTCGCACCAGCCCGTCCCTGTGCCCGATGTCACGACGCTGGACGGTCGGCGGATGTTCTTCAGCACCGTGATGTCAGAGGGCTGGCTTGCCCTGAAACCCGCGCGCAGCTTTGGCGAAGAGCCGCAACTGGGGTCCGAAATTCTGCGGGACCGTCTTATCGTGCCGTTTCCCGACCTTCCCGCCACGGTCGCGGTTCTGATCGGCGACCTTGACCCCGCGCTTGGCGGGCCGCTGGCCGTGACCGGCGCGATGGTCGCCAAAGGGCTGTTCGCCTTGCCGCAAGTGCGGATCGCCTCGACGGGGCGCAGTCTGATCCGCGACTGGGGCTATTTCGCGCGCTATGATATGCAAGGCGAGGCAGAGGCCGTGAAGGCCCTGCGCGGTGGTCCGGCCGACGCCGACACAGGGCTGGTCAATGTCGCGGTGCGCAGCCTTGGCGGCGCGTTTTCCGCGTCGGGCCAAAGCGATACGGACCGGCTGGCAACCGCGCCGCGCCACTATTCCCGCGACCCGTTCAATGTGGTTTCGGAAACCACCGGTGCATTGGCCGATGCCGCCGCACTTGCGCCGGAAGGGCGCGCGCCATCGGCGTTTTTGTGGACCGGCGACGCGCGCCCGTTCGAGACGGCACTGGCGGTCGTGCAGGATGCGGGCATTGCCGCATTGGGGGGCGGCGGCGGGCGCTATAACCAGTTCGCGCCGTCGGTGTCTTTGCTGTCGCCCTTTACTGCGCCGGTGGGCAGTCATTTGCAGGTCTACAACGCCCTGAGCGGTGACGAGACCTACACAAATTACTGGACCACCCCGATCTACGGCTTCCATGCCTTTGCCGAAACCCTGGCCTGGACCGAGGCACCGATGCGGCTTAAACCGTTCCACCTTGCGTTTTCGGCGCGCTCTGCCGTCGATTTCGGAACTCGCCGTGCGATCGAGACCTTGCTGGACCGCGCGCGCATCGGGGATTTCATTCCGGTCACGGCGGCGGCCTATGTCGGGGTGGTTCAGGGGTTTCAAACCGTCCGCGCCCATCAAGACAGCGCAAATGTCTGGCGCATTCAGGACCGCGGAGCGCTACAAACAATCCGCTTTGACGGGGCCGGGGCGATCAGTCTGGATGTCGCGGCCAGCAGCGGCGTTCTGGGGGCAAGGCGGTCGGGCGATGCACTTTATATTGCCCTGAACCCCGCGACCCCCGAGCCGGTGATCTCGGTTGTGCAAAGCGATCGCGCCTCGGGGATAGAGACCGCTATGGGCGCGCTGGCTCTGGGTGACAGCCGGTTCACCATAACCGACCTGCAACATAAGGGATGCACCAGCCGGATCACTGCGGCGGGGCAGGGCGATGGGCCGATGACATGGTTCGGCGCGCCCGATCAGGCCTACGCCTTGCATGCGACGCCCGCAGCGGACGAGGCTGTCATCTTGCTGGACGAAACGGTGCAATCGGCGCCGGACGGCGCGTTACACTTTACGGTGCCCGCCTATGAAAGCGCGGAATTCACAATCACAGTAACCGGTCAGTGTTAAGTCAGGGAAAATGCGATGCAACGATATGTCTTGATGCTTTCGGGGTTTTGCGCGCTTGCCGTGCTGGCCATCCTGTTCCTTCTACCATCCCCGACCGTCCGCTTCGAGGGAGAGCTGGCGATGATGGAACCCGATGACGCGCTGGTCCGGCTGAACAGGGCGTCCGATGCAACCGAATTCAGCGATAATCTCAGCCTGACCCATGCCGATCTTGCGATGATGTCCGGCGATATGGCGACGGCGCGACGTGCGCTGGTGCGTCTGAGCGGGGTAAAGCCCCTGACCGCGCTGGTGCAGGACGATCTGGCAGAGATCGCGCGGATCAACGGCGACCTGTCCGGCGCGATCACCCATCTGACCGCAGCCTATGCCGACACGCCAACGCCCGAGCGGCGCAAGGCGCTGGGGCTTTACCACCGGATCGGGCAGAACAAGGCCGCCGAAATTACGGTGCTGCAATCGGTGCCACCCCGGCGCCTATCCGATTGGGAAGTGATCCGGCTGGCGGATCTGTTGTCGTCCACGCGCCAGTTCGAACCGCTGGAGGCACTGTATCGTGTGGTGGCGGCGGGCGAGACGAAGGTGGCGGATGCGTTCAAGATGCGGCTGGTGGATTTTCTGGTGGAAACCGGCCGCCCCGATGATGCAGCGGCGGTTGCCCTGATCTGGTATAGGGATGCGGATTACGATCAGGCCCCGCTGGACATTGCGGTGCCGGTTCTGATCGGGCGGGGCGCAATCGCGCAGGCGGCGGCGCTGGCCCTGCGGGCCTTGCAGTCGTCCCCCGACACCGGCCACAGCATGATCCTGACCTTTGCCAAGAGCGGGCACCGTGCGATTGCGCTGGAATTGCAGCGCCGCAATCTGGCGCGGTCCCTTGTGGTGTCGAACGAGGAATGGGCGACCTATACCGTCATGGCCGAAATGACAGGCGACCTGCGCGGGCTGCGACAGGCGCTGTCCTCACGCACGCAAAGCCGGATAGAGGAAGATGTGCTGATCCCGGTTCTGATGCAGTTCCTGCGCTATCAGGGGGCGGGGGCGTTGACGCCCTACCGGGCCTTGTTGACACCGGCCCTGTTGCGCAAAGCCCCGTTGATCGGCGCCGCATGGGCCCGCGCCCATCACCGCACGGCAGAGGCTTATGCGGATCTGGTCAGCGCGGCACAGCAACCCCTGAGCGATTGGGACAAGGATATCTGGGTCTATACCGCCAACACTCTGCGCGGGACGGACGCGTTTGCGGGCTTGTTGGGGGGGGCGGTGCAGGACCCGCGCCTGTTGGACGCGCTGCGCGGCAGCTTTATTGCAAGGCTTGATCCGGCATCAATTCCGAACTAGGCGGATAAAGCCTGTCGAACGCCTCGTTCTGTGCGACATAGGGAACAAAGCCGACCTTTGCCGCGCGCGCGGTTATATCGTCTTGCAGACGCGCCGTGCCCTCGTCCTGAAAATGGCTGGTGTAATCCAGCGAGAGCACCTTGACCCCCCGATGCTGGTAATCCTCTTGCAGGGCCTGCACGGTCTGCGCCTCTGTCGCAGAACCAAAGATGTTCTCCATCAGGATCGCGTCGATCGACCCAAGGTAGCTGGCAAACCTGGCCTGTGCGGCCTTATCATCGCTGTCCGGTCCGGCGTCGCGCCCGATGTAGGCCCCGTTGTTCACCACAATGATCGCGCCACAGGGCGATTCCTTTGCGCGGGCCGATATCTTTTGCACCAGCGCCATCATCGCGCGGGCATGGCCGGGCGCGGATTGCGGACCATCCACCGGCATGCCATCGGGCCAGTCCAGCCCCGTGCCGGTGCCAAAGCTGTAATAATGCAGCACGTCGTCCAGAAACAAACCGTTGAACCCCAGCGCCATCAGCCGGTCGACGCGCTCCAGCAGGATCGCCTCCCACTCTGGCGTCCAGTAGGTGGCCAGACGTTCGTCATGGGCGGTCCGGGGGCCGAACCAGTTGCGCGGATCGGTGCTTTGGCTATTCACCCAATAGTCGCGGTAGTCCTCGATCTCGGCAACATTGAGATAGGCGATCACCGGCCGCGTGCCATCGCGGCTTATCATTGCGACCTCGTCCTTGGTGAACAGCTGTTCGCGCCCGTCTGCGGTGTGCAATGCGCCGACCTTGCTGGCCTCGACAATCAGCAACCCGTGGGGGGCCTTGGCAAGGTCAGCCGCCGAATACCCGTCGCCCCAGTATTGCACCCCGAACCCGCGGGCCAGCGCACGGGTCAGGGCACCGCCCCGTGTGGGTGTGGCGCAGGGTGTCAGGGGGGGCGTCGGGTTGAACAGGCGCACCAATGGCTCTGCCGAGGCTTGCCCCAGCAGCGCGATCCCACCCCCAAATCCCACTCCGAATCCGGCGGCGGCGCAGGTCATGATCAACAGTTTTCTCAAATCGGTCACTTCTTTACGAACAGGCACTGAACATCGTCTCAAATCCCCGCGCCGATCCAAAACAAGCGGCGCGGGGCGTCTTGTTAGTGGTGCAACCTATCGGGCGCGACCAGCGGCGGTTGCGGCAGGGGGCTGTACTCTGCCATCTTGCCATTGGGTCGCGTCCGCGACGGCGGCATCTTTTCTGCGGCCTGAACCCGGGAATTAAAGGCCCACTGATCCTGACACATCCGGTCCAGCCCGAACGTCGCTCTCCATCCCAGACATTGCTTTGCATAGGACGGATCGGCCACAGAGGCGGCGGCGTCACCGGCACGTCTGGGCACTATAGCATAGGGAATCGGAAATCCGCAGGCTTTCGAGAAGGCCTCGATCACCTGAAGAACGGTGTAGCCTGTGCCGGTACCAAGGTTGATGCGCCGGTGCTGCCCTGTCTCGTTTTCCGACATCATGCGCCGGATCGCGGCCACATGCCCCTTTGCCAGATCGACAACGTGGATATAGTCGCGCATCCCGGTGCCGTCGGGGGTGTCGTAATCACCGCCAAAGACCTGGACACGGTCGCGTTCGCCCGCGGCGGTCTGCGCCACAAAGGGGAACAGGTTGTTCGGGATGCCGCGCGGGTTTTCCCCGATCAGCGCGGTTTCATGGGCGCCAACGGGGTTGAAATACCGCAACGAAATCGCCGCGAATGTCGGGTCAGAGGCAATAAGGTCGTCGATCATTTCCTCGATGATCAGCTTTGTGCGGCCATAGGGATTGGTGACACTGACCCTGGCGGATTCGGTCACAGGCAGGGTCTTGGGAATGCCGTACACCGTGGCCGAGGACGAGAACACCAGCCTGGACACGCCGGCCCCCTTCATCGCCGTCAAAAGCGAGATCGCGCCGTTCAGGTTGTCACCGAAATACAGCATCGGGTCGGCCACGGATTCACCCACCGCCTTTTTGCCCGCCAGATGGATCACCGCATCCACATTGTACATCCGCAAGACCCGTTCCACCGTGCCACGGTCGCGCACATCGCCGGTCACCAGCGACACATTGCGCCCTGTGATCCGTTTGATCCGGCGCACGACATCAGGGTCGGAGTTTTCAAAGTTATCAAGAATTACAACGCGGTATCCGGCATCCAATAGTTCCGTCACCACATGCGAACCGATATAGCCCGCGCCGCCTGTCGCCAAAATACATTTTGTCATGGACCGTTCCCCATCCTTAAATCAACATCCAAAACCGGCTCTCCAGCAGCCGGAACGTCACTATTCCACCGTCACCGACTTCGCGAGATTGCGCGGCTGATCGACATCGGTCCCCTTGGCCAAGGCCGTGTGATAGGCGATCAGCTGGATCGCTACGGCATAGGTGAAGGGGGCAATGAACGGGTCGGTTTGCGGCAGGGTCACGCTGCGCCAGGCGTCCTGCCCAAGCTGAGCGATCCCCGCCGGATCGCTCAACAGCGCGACGCGCCCCTTTCGGGCCATGACCTCGCGCAGGTTCGACGACATCTTCTCGAACAAGGCGTCATGCGGTGCCAGCGCGATCACCGGCATCGCCTCGTCCACCAGGGCGATGGGGCCATGCTTCAGTTCGCCTGCGGCATAGCCTTCGGCGTGGATATAGGTGATCTCCTTCAGCTTCAGCGCGCCTTCCAGCGCCATGGCGTGCATCTGCCCGCGCCCCAGAAACAGGACGTCCTTGGCATCGGCGATATCGGAGGCAAGACTGGCCAGCGCCGGTTCCAGTGCAATCGCTTCGGCCAGAATGCGCGGCACGGTGGACAACAGGCCGATCAGGCGCAGTTCCTCGGCGCGGTCGATCGTTCCGCGTTGCTTTGCCACCAGAATGGCAAGGGCCGCGAAGCAGATCAGCTGTGCCGAGAACGCCTTGGTCGAGGCCACCCCGATTTCGGGGCCGGCGTGGATCGGCATGGAAATATCCGCCTCGCGCGCGATGGTCGAGCTGCTGACATTGACCAGCGCAAGCGTCTGCTGCCCGCAGGATTTCGCATAGCGCAGCGCCGCCAGCGTGTCGGCGGTTTCGCCCGACTGGCTGACCACAAGCGTGACGCCGCCCTTGGGCAGTGGCGGCTCGCGGTAGCGGAATTCGGATGCAATGTCGATTTCGACGGGCAGTTTTGCCAGTTGTTCGAACCACGTTTTAGCCACATGCCCCGCCAGATAGGCGGTGCCGCAGGCGATGATCGTCAGGCGCGGGATCGCCGCCCAGTCCAGCGCCTTGGCGGCGCAATCGACGGTCTGGTCGCTGCGCGAGATCCAGAACCCCAGCGCACGCGCGGCAACTGTGGGCTGTTCGTGAATTTCCTTGGCCATAAAGTGCCGGTGCTGGCCCTTGTCGGCAATCATCGTCTCCAGCGAGACAGTGTTGACGTCGCGGGTCACGATGCTGCCTTCGGCGTCGTGGATGCGGACCGAATTTCGGGTGATGACCGCCCAGTCGCCTTCGTCAAGATAGGCGATGCGGTCGGTCAGCGGCGCCAGCGCGATGGCATCCGACCCGACAAAGGCCTCGCCGTCGCCATAGCCGATCACCAAGGGCGATCCGCGGCGGGCACAGATCATCAGATTATCGACCCCTTCGAACATCAGGCAAAGGGCGTAGGCCCCCTTAAGCCGTGCGATGGTCGCGGCGGCGGCGTCCTCATGCGCCAGCCCGCGCCGCAGCATCGACGCGCAAAGCGTCGCGATGACCTCGCTGTCGGTTTCAGAGGAAAAACCCCAACCCTCGGCAGTCAGTTCGGCGCGCAGATCCAGGTAGTTCTCGATGATCCCGTTATGGACCACGGCCACCGGACCTGCGCGATGAGGATGGGCATTTGCCTCGTTTGGCAAACCGTGAGTGGCCCATCGGGTATGACCTATGCCGCTGCTGCCCATCAGGGGCTGTTGTTCCAGCAAGGCAGCAAGCGACGATAGTTTTCCACTCGCGCGACGCCGGTCCATTGATCCCTTGTGGACAGAAACCATACCCGCGCTGTCGTAGCCGCGGTATTCAAGCCGTCCAAGTGCCGCCATGATGATCGGCGCCGCAGGACGATTGGCCAGCACACCAATAATTCCGCACATGTCCCTGTTCTCCCATCTGAAATTCTTGCAAAAAATCCGGCCTATCTGTCCTGACCCCCGAAAATGCGGGGGTGGTGGCACCCGCTTAAACCAGCGGGATGTCCTGATAGATGAAGTCCGTGGTGTCGTTGACGCCCGTCGCGGTCAGCCCCGCGAACAGCAGGGTGTCGCCCGTGGCAAAGCTCATCAGCAGCCCCTCTGTCGTTTCCGCGATGGTAGTCGAGGCAAAGTCGAAGGCACCGAATTCCACCTGATCCACGCCGGTTGCAAAATCGAGGATGATGTCCTGACCCGTCGTCGGAACAAACACGAAGGTATCCGCGCCAGCGCCACCGTTCATGGTGTCGTTGCCGGTCCCGCCCTCGATACGGTCCGCGCCGCTGCCGCCCAGTATGACATCCGATCCGGCAGATCCGACAACGGTCGCGCCCGTGGTATAGCCAAGGCTGACCGCATGATCCGCCAGCGTGTCGAAGGCCAGCGTCACAAGGTCGCCGTTGACCGAACCGCCATCCGCGCCGGTGATGACAACCGCATCCGTGCCCTGCGCCCGCAGATCGACCACCACATTGCCCTTGCCGTTGAATGCGAATTCAAGGTTCGATCCGTCGCCGCTGACCGACAGAAGATCGCCGCGCATCGGCAGAAGGGTCAGATGGGTCACATCGACCGCGACCGGGCCGGTGGTGATCTGGAATGTGCCGCCGGACGCGGGCAGGAACACCTGATTGTCGTCATAGGCATACCAGTCCGCGACGCTGGCAATCGTCGTCGCGCCGTCACCGATGGTAAGTGCGAACGACCCCGCATCGCTGGATCCAACCGTCGCGGTGATCACGTTGCCCGCCTGTGTGACGCTCAGGTCACTGGCCGCAAAGCTGGCAATCCGCGAGGCAAGCTCTGCTCCGGTGACAAATTCTGCCCCGTCTGCCGCAGCCTGCGCGATCACCGCCTCGAACATCTGCAAGTTATAGTTCAGCTGAACCGCATCCCCAAGGTTCCAGTTCGTGGGGCCGTAATCATGCCACGGAAAGGCGATGATCGGCGTCGTGCCATGGGTTGTGATTTCAGCATATTCCGCCGCCCAGACCAATGCGGCCTCGGCTGCGGTCAGCCCCTGGAACCCGACAAGCGAAAAGTCGAACGACATGTTCGGCGCCAGATAGACCTTGTCGGTCAACTCGGGCGTCAAAAAGCCGAACCCCCCGGGATAGCCCGCGCCGGTGCCGGAATATCCACCGCTCATATAATTGAAGAACTGGATGATCTGCTGCGATGCGTCCAGCTTTTCAGGCGCGCCGGGCACGGCTGTGCCGGTGATGGTGATGCCCAGCTCCTGCTCGATCTTCAGCTTGGAATAGTCGAACTGGAAGGTGAACGAGGTCAGCAGCAGCGCCTGTTCCGCATTGCTTAATGTCCAGGGATCAACCGCGTTCGGATTGGCCGGATTGACCTTTGCAAGGATCGCCAACAGCTCTGGTGTGTCCGCGATCAGCAGATTGGTGTCCTCGGGGTGGGTCCAGCTGTGCGTGCCGATTTCATTTTCCAGCGCAAGCAACTGATCATAATAGGGTTTCGAGATCGACCAATCGGTTGTCTGATCCGGCGGATTGGCGCCGATGTTGATGTAATAAGAACCGACAAACCCGTAGGTGTCATACCAGTTCTGAAGGATCGGCAGCAGCGCATCGTAGATGCCCGGTGTCTGCTCCTGCACGTCGTAAACCTCTTGCGACTGGTCCATGTCGGTGCGCGAATAGAACAGCGATGTTCCGCGCGTCATCGCCAAAGACACGTCAACCGCATCGCCGTTCACGACCCAATCTATGGCCTCGCCCAGAATGTTGGTATTGCCCATGACCGCATCCGAGGAGAAATGCACATTGCGCGCGGCGGTCGTGGTGGCGATGGCGGCGGCATAGGCATCAGAGGTCACCCCGTCGGCCGACACGATCTGGTTGAACAGAACCTCGCCCGCGTTTGTCACATCGGAAAACCGCTGGTAGGAGATGTTGGCATATGTCCCGACAAGCTCTCCGGTGCCATAGCCATCCAGAATGGGGTTCGTGCCGTCCAGCGCCACCAGATCAAAGCCCTGCGTCGTGCCGAACCCGTCCAGTGTCACCCCCAACAGCGCCTTCATCCGCGCATAGGAATCGCCCGCGATCGCGGCGCCTGTCTCGTCGTTGGTCATAAAGTTGCCCGCAGCGATCAGCCCGACGCCGTAGACCTGCGTGGCCAGCGTCAGCGCCTCGGTGATCGCCGCCAGATTGGCGCTTTCGACATTCGAGAAGCCGGGAAAGACGATGGCGTCATAGCCGGTCAGGTTGGCCACATCCAGCAAGTCCGCCTCTGACAGCACGTCAAACGGAATGCCCCCCTGCATCGCCTGATTTTGCGCCGACAGGAACAGTTGGCCATAGGCGGTCTTGTCGTAGAAATTATTCGCCGAGGTCTCGGAATAGACGATGGCCACGCGCAACGCCGGGTTTGCCTCGACCGGGATGGTGGGCGAACTTACAAAGATGTCCGTGGTGGCGTAGTCGCCCGGCAGGAAGACCGCGTTGTTCACATCGGCATAGACCCGAACCGCGTCGGGGCTGCCTGCCATCAGGTCTTTGGCCACCGCGATTTCGATCACGCTTTTGTCGGCGTTGTAATGAAAATCAAGCGCGGACACAAAAGTCTGGCCCGCGTCGCCGGTATACAGCCCGACCTGTCCATCGGCGGCGATGTTGATGTTGTATTCCGCGCCCCCCGTCAGCCCAAAAATCTGGTGGCCGGTCGCACGGTTCAGGTCGGTGTCCAGCCAGATGGTGGTGTTGCCGCCAATCGCAACCGCATCCGCCGTCAGCGCAAAGACAAAGGCGTTGCCCTGCACATCGCCATAAAAGCCGAAACCGTCGGTTCCGGTGGCGGCCGTGTCCAGTCGTGTCGCGGCAAGGTCCCAGTCGTTCAACACACCGTCCAGCGTCACCGCGCCATAAGTGACCAGCGGCGCGCTGCCGACAAAGAAGTTCACATTGGCATAGTCGTTGGGCACAAATACCGCGTTGTTCACATCCGCAAAGATGCGGATCATGTCGGGCGCCCCCGCCAGCAGGTCTTTTGCCACGGCCAATTCGACCACGGTGTGATCGGCATTATAGCGATAATCAAGCGCGGCGATCAGGGTTTCGCCCGCGCCGCCGGTGTAAAGGTTGGCCTTGCCGTCGGCGGTGAAGTTGATGTTGTACTCCGCCCCTCCGGTGAACCCCCAGATCTGATAGCCGGTGCCGCGGTCCATGTCGGTATCCAGCCAGATCGTCGTATTCGACCCGATTTTCACGCTGTCCGAGGACAGGGCAAAAACGAAAGCCCCCCCCTGCACATCGCCGTAAATCCCGTATCCCGCCGCGCCTGTCGCGAGGGTGTCCAGCCGTGTGCCCGTGGCCCAATCGGCCAGCGACCCGTCCAGCGTGACCGTGCCAAGGGTAACCGTCGGAAGGTCGACAACCGGGGGCGTGCCCACCAGAATATCCACATTCGCGTAATCGTTCGGCAGGAAGGCGCTGTCATTCACATCGGCAAAGATCCGCACCACATCGGGGCTGCCCGCGATCAGGGCCTTGGGGATGACCAGTTCGACCACACTGCGGTCTGCGTTGTATTTATAGTCCAGCGCCGCGACGAATGTCTGTCCGGCGGCACCTGTGTAAAGGTTGGCCGTGCCATCGGCGGTGAAATTCACGTTGTATTCAACGCCGCCGGTGAACCCCCAGATCTGGTAGCCGGTGCTGCGGTCGATGTCGGTATCCAGCCAGATCGTGGTATTCGCGCCGATTGGCACGGTGTCCGACGAAATGGCAAAAACATAGGCGTCGCCCTGCACATCGCCGTAAATGCCATAGCCCGCCGTGCCTGTCGCGACGGTATCAAGTCGCGTAGCGGCCCCCCAGTCGCCAAGATCGCCGTCCAGCGTGATCGCGCCCTGACTGACGATGGGCAGATTCTGGATGATGAAGTTGTTGTTGGAATAGTCGTTGGGGATGAAAACCGAATTATTGACATCGGCAAACACCCGTAGCGCAGTGGGGCTATTTGCCATCAGGCTTTGCGGAAGGGCGATCTCGACGGCGGTCAGGGTAGAGTTGTAGGCAAATTCCAGCGCCGCGACGAACGTCTGCCCGTCCGCGCCAGTGTAAAGGTTAACCGAACCGTCGGGCGCGAAATTGATGTTGTATTCGGCACCGCCCGCAAACCCCCAGATCTGGTAGCCGGTCGCGCGGTTCAGGTCGCTGTCCAGCCAGATGGTGGTATTGGTGCCGATCACGGCTGTGTCGGACGAAATGGCAAAGTAGAACACATCGCCAATCAGGTCGCCATAAAGCGCGAAACCGGCAGCCCCTGTGCCCGGAACGTCAAGACGTTTGTCAGCGGTCCAGTCGTCCAGTGATCCATCGAGTAGAGGCATCTTGAAATTCCTTTGTCGGTCAAATTCAGACAGGCGACGCAAAATAATCATCGCGCCGGATTGCTTCGGCGGATACGCGCTCGTGAAAGTATGCAGGGGATGGGCGGCACCTCCAACTGGGCTTAAGGACGACATCTTTTAGGATGAGTGCCAGCGCAGGGCGTGCAGAATTTCCGTCTTTGGACGGATGGTCGAAATTTCATATTATTGTTGTAAAAACAAATGATTGCGTTTGGATATTAATCCATTTAGTGCCGCAACCGCCATTGCGTTTGGCGCTACTCTTTGGAAATCAATCACCCGCAGGGCGTATACGCCGAATAACCGGGAAACGGGGGCATGTTTCGCCTTTTACAACCCCTGGCAGCACCCGACGTGGGGCGCTGCCAGGGCGCGGTATGCGCTATGTTTTGAACACGCGGTAGATCGCCGGAATCACAAGCACCGTCAGAAGCGTGGATGACAGCAACCCGAACAAAAGCGAGATCGCAAGGCCCTGGAAAATCGGGTCGGACAGGATCACAACTGCCCCGATCATCGCCGCAATCGCGGTCAGCAGGATCGGTTTGAACCGGATCGCGCCAGCCTCTATCAGGATGTCGATCTTGGTTTTTCCGGTCTCGTCCGCGTGGCGGATGAAATCCACCAGCAGGATCGAATTCCGCACGATAATCCCCGCCAGCGCGATAAACCCGATCATCGAGGTCGCGGAAAACGGCGCGCCGAACAGCCAGTGCCCCGCGATGATCCCCAGAAAGGTCAGCGGGATCGGCGTCAGGATGACCAGCGGCAAGCGGAACGAACCGAACTGCGCAACCACCAGAATGTAAATCGCCAACAGCGCCACGCCAAAGGCCGCCCCCATGTCGCGGAAGGTGACAAAGGTCACCTCCCATTCGCCGTCCCACAGCAGGGTGGTGACGGATTCGTCCTCTGGCTGTCCGTTCAGGCGGATCACGGGCTTGGTGCCGGGGGCCCAGTCCATCGCGTCCAGCGCCTGTGATACGGCGATCATGCCATAAAGCGGCGCCTCGAATTCGCCGGCCATTTCCGCCGTAACCATTTCGGCGTCGCGCCCGTTGTGGCGGAACACCGGGTAAGAGGCGCGCTCATCCGCCACGCGGATCACGTCGCCCAACTCGACCACACCGCGCGCGCCCGGCAGGACATTGGCGGGGATCGGGGTGGACAGGAACCGCTCGTCCATCACCCGGTCCCCCTTGTTGCGCGCGATCTGGATCGGGATCGGGGCGCGGCCTTCGCCACGGTGCGAATAGCCCACCGTCGTTGTACCGTTCAGGATCGCCATCGTGTCGAACACGTCGCTTTCCTGCACCCCGAAGAATTCCAGATCATCGGTCGAGATCGTCGCCCGCAACCGGCGGGCCCGGCTGCCGAAGCTGTCATCGACATCGACGATGAAGGGCACGGACCTGAACGCCTCGCGCACCTTCGCTGCGGCCTCTCGGCGGGTGTTGGCATCAGGGCCATAGATCTCGGCCAGAAGGGTCGCGATTACCGGCGGGCCGGGGGGCGGTTCGACGGTTTTCAGGTTGGTGCCTTCGGGCAGGTCAAGGGCCGCCAGCCGCGTGCGAATGTCCAGTGCAATGTCATGGCTGGCACGGTCGCGGTCCGCCTTTGGCGTCAGGTTGATCTGCACATCGCCAAGGTTCGGTTCGCCCCGCAGGTAATAATGCCGGACCAGCCCGTTGAAGTTGAAGGGTGCTGCGGCCCCGGCATGGGTCTGGGCAGAGATCACCTCCGGCAGGTCCATCACCACCCGCGCCACCGATTGCGCCACCGCGTCCGTCGCCTCGACCGAGGCCCCCTCGGCCATGTCGATCACGACCGAAAGTTCGGATTTATTGTCGAACGGCAACAGCTTGACCGTCACGTCCTTGGTGTAAAGCGCCGCCAGAGACCCGAACGACAGTGCTGCCGTGACCAGCAGAAACGCCAGACTGCGGGCCTTTGATGCCAACAGCGGGCGGGCGACATTGGCATAGATCCGCCCCAAAGCGCCGCCCGGATGCCCGCCATAGGCGTCGTCATCGGCGTGGCCGGACATCTTGGCGCGGCCGGCGATCTTGACCATCAGCCAAGGCGTGATGATCACCGCCACGAAGAACGAAAAGATCATCGCGGCAGAAGCATTGGCGGGAATCGGGCTCATATACGGGCCCATCAGGCCGGACACGAACAGCATTGGCAGCAGGGCGGCCACCACGGTCAGGGTCGCGACGATTGTGGGGTTGCCGACCTCGGCCACCGCCTCGATCGCGCCAGTGACGCGGCTTTTTTGCGGGTCCATGCCCCAGTGCCGCGCGATGTTCTCGATCACCACGATGGCGTCATCCACCAGAATACCGATCGAAAAGATCAGCGCGAACAGGGACACGCGGTTCAGGGTGTAGCCCATGATATAGGCCGCAAACAGCGTCAGCAGGATCGTCACGGGAATGACAATGGCCACCACCGCCGCCTCGCGCCAGCCGATGGCAAGCCAGACCAGCGCGATGATCGAGACCGTCGCCAGACCAAGGTGGAACAACAGCTCGTTCGCCTTTTCATTGGCGGTTTCGCCATAGTCGCGGGTGATCTCGACATGCACGCCGTCGGGGATCAATCCGCCCTTCAGCGCCTCGACCGTGTGCAGCACCTGTTCCGCCACCAGAACGGCGTTGGAACCGGCACGCTTTGCCACGGCCAGGGTCACCGCAGGGGTGCGGGTGATGCGGCCGCCGTCGTCGCGGGTGATATTGGACACAATCTGCTCAGAGGTATCGCTGACGTATTCCACCGTCGCCACATCGGTCACATAGACCGGCCTGTTGTCGCGCGTGGTCAGCAAAAGGTTGGCGATCTGCGCGGGTGCGGTCAGGGTTTCACCGGCGGCAAGGTCGATCTGTTCGCCGCCGTCCCGCAACAGGCCGGTCGAGAACGTCCGATTGGCCGCCTGAACCTTGCCCGCCAGCTGTTGCAACGTGACGCCGTATAGCGCCAGACGCTCTGGATCGGGGGCAATGCGGATCGCCTCGGCGGCTTCGCCAACAATATAGGTCAGCCCGACATCGGGGGTTTTCGCCACCTCGGTGCGGACCTCGCGCACGATGCGCGTCAGATCATTGGCGGACACATCTGTCCCCGCCGCAGGGGTGAAGGTCAGCGCGACAATGGCCACATCGTCGATCCCGCGCCCCACAACCAAAGGTTCGGGAATGCCGACGGGAATGCGGTCCATATTGGCGCGCAGCTTGCCGTGGACCCGCAGGATGGCGGTGTCGGCGGGGGTGCCCACCTTGAACCGGGCCGTGACCATGGCGGCATTGTCGCGGGTCTGCGAATAGACATGCTCGACCCCGTCGATGCCCTTGATGATGGTCTCAAGCGGCTCTGTGACCAATTTCACCGCATCCTCGGCCTTCAGGCCCGAGGCCTGCAAATGAATATCCACAAGCGGAACAGAGATCTGCGGCTCTTCCTCGCGCGGCAGCGAGATCAGCGCCACAAGGCCCACGGCAAGGGCCGCGATGATGAACAGGGGCGTCAGGGGCGATGTGATAAAGGCGCGGGTCAGGCGACCGGCGATGCCCAGCGGGCCCTGGAATTGCGGCTCATTCATTGGGGATCACCACGGTTGCGCCTGCGGTCAGGCCGGTGACGACCTCGACCATCTCGGCGCCGTCGATCACATGACGGTCTCCCAGGATCACGGTCCGCTCGGCGGGCCCATCAGGCCCTGTGGTTGCCACAAAATCCAGCCCCGACCGGGTGATGACCGCCGCGACCGGCACCAAAAGCGCCTGATGCTCGCCGACGGGCAGGCGCACCAGCACCCGCGCATCGACAAACGCCTCGCTCAGGCCGGCAACATCGACATCGGCAATCACGCGGCCATTCTCGATCAGCGGATAAATCCGCGCGAGCGTGCCGGTTTGCACGCCTGTTGCGTCTTCGATCTCGATTGTGTCGCCCTCGGTCAGAAAACCGGCGTGGCGTTCCGGGACGGCCAGACGCAGGAAAATTCCGCCACCACCAATGGTCGCAACCACCTCTCCGGGCAGAACGACGGCACCTGCGGCTGCGGGCACAGACAGGGCGCGGCCACTGATCGGCGCAAGCACGGCCCCTTCGGCGGCCTGTTGTTCTATCACCTTGCGGTCCGCCTGAATCGCGGCGATCTGCCCGTTCAGCACGTCAACCTGTGTGCGTAGCCCGTCCAGCCGCTGGGCGGTGGTCACGCCACGGCTCAGCAATTCCTCGCCGCGCGTCAGCTCTGCCTTGGCGTTGCCCAGTTGTGCGGTCATCGCCTGAACCTGCGCGTCGATTGCCGACAGCTGAAAGTTGATCTTGGCGTCGACAATCTGCGCCAGAACCTGCCCTGCGGTCACGGTGTCGCCCTCGGTCACCGAAAGGCTGACCAAAGTTCCGCCCAGTCTGGCCCGTGCGGGAATGCGGTCGCGCGCCTCGATCCGCCCGTAGACCGCCTTCCAGACAGGAAGGGTCGTGGCGGCCAGCGTGACCTGATCCTGCGCAGGGGCGGCAAGGGGCAGGGCTAGCGCGAGCAGAAGGACGGCAAGGTTGGGGCGCATGGTTGATATTCCTTCGGATAAGTCTGTCTTTTAAATTCACAAACACGAATATAAGTATTCGTTTATATATTCAAGCCCTGTCTGCCACCCCGATTTCACCTGAAGGCGGCAGATCGGGTTAGCCGAACGTCAGAAAGAATTTGGAATACGGCACCTTCAGTTTTCCTGCAGCCGCCTTTATCGCGCCGGGCTCGCCGGAACGTGCGGCGGCAAGAAACCCATCGACAGAGGCCCGGAAGGGTTCCGCAAGGGCCTGATAATCAGGCCTGACCGCCGCACCCGCAGGTGGCCTGCCAAGCACATCGTCTGCCAGATATGACAGCACGGCGGCCTGTTCCAAAACGGCCTGCGCATCGCCGGGGTCCAGTTCAAGGATATGCTCCATCTGCGCGTGATAGGCGTTCATCCGGTCGGAAAACGTCTCGATCCCGTTGCGCGCATGAAGATCGCCGAACGCGTCCCGCACACCTTCAAGCGTCAGGTGGGATGCGGGCAAATTACCGGCGGCGACCTCGTCCCTTGCCTTGGCGACCATGGACGCGACGGATGCCACCGTATCGCCCCACTGCGGGTCGTCCTCGTATTGGGGCGGCGGGGTGGCGGCATAGGTCGCGGTCAGAGCGTCCCACTTAATGCCAAATCCGCCGATCGCCTTTTCCGACGCCTCGGCATTGCCGGAGTTGGTGGCGAAAAGCGAGCTGCGATAGCTGGCATACATATCGGAAAACGACGTTTCGAAGTCCGTCACAGGACCGGCTGAACCCGGTGCGGAGTGCAGGGCAAGCAGGACGGAGGCGGCCATGAATGTGCTTCTCATCGAAAGCTCCGATCAAAGTTGAAATACGCCTTTGTCTCTATGGGGCTTCGCCAAATGCCGCATTGACCCATGTCAAATCTGAAACCCGCAACGCGGCCTCAAATATCCGTGAGCAGCGCGTTGGTTCCTGTTTCATAAGCATACTTATGAAAAACGATGGGATCGAAAAATTCGGCCTGCTTTTGCATGATGCCGCCAGATTGATGCGCAAAGGGTTCGGGCTGCGCGGTAAGGAACTTTGGCTGTTGTCGGCCCAATGGCGGTTCCCGGTGCGTCTTTTGCGCGAGGGCCGAAGCAGTCAGGCGCGGTTGGCAGAGATGATGAAGATCGAGCCGACCAGCGTTTCGCGTCTGGTGGACCGTATGACAAAGGCAGGCTGGATCACGCGCGAGCCGGACGAAAACGACAGGCGTCTCCGCATCGTTGTGCCGCTGCGAAAACCCTTGCGGCCCTTGCCGAAAACCGCACTCGTCGCAGACGAGGTTTGCGCCGAGGCGATGGCCGGCCTGTCGGACACAGAGCGCCGCGCGCTGGTGCTGACGGTCGTTGTCACGAGTTTGTCAAACAATGAAGATCTTGGCGGCTTCGGGCAGCTGGGCGGTTGGCTGACAGAAAGCATGAACTGGCGCTGGGTGTTTTTCATCAACCTTCCCATCGGCATCATCGCGCTGTTCGGCTGCATCACGTTCCTGCCCGAGGCGGCGAAACGCCTGCGCATATTCGACGTTTTCGGTTTTGCCATGCTGACCATCGCGATTGGGTCGCTTCAGTTGATGCTGGACCGGGGGCCGGGGTTGGGGCTGATGTTTGTGCCTTTGTCTACAGTCGCCTGCGCCACGCTGGACAAAGGTCTCCGCGCCGATGCCACCATCCTGTTCAGCCGTACGCGGAACCTGTAAATCAACCCTGCGGAACCGGGGGCCGCTACACCCCCGATAATTCGGTGCTGCGCCTCCCCAATGCGGCGGTTGCCACCGGACCTGCACATGCGGACTGAATGCGCCCGGTTCCTGTTCCGCTACGCAGGGCCAAACGACGCGCACCTGCGTGTGGCGCTCATTCGGCTTTCGGGATCGCCTTGAGGTAGGCCGCAACTGCGGCGCGGTCGCTGTCGGGCAGCTTTGCCAGATTCTCGACCACCGCCACCATATGCCCGCCCACCGTGTCATACTCGGGGGTAAAGCCGGTGGTCAGATACTCGATGATCTCGTCGCTTGACCATGTCAGCCCGGCGGGGGTGATATTGGGGATCGTGCCTTTCCCGTTCGGATTTGGCGCACCCGCCAGCCAGCGGTCCCGCTGCAAACCGCCCAGCGCATTGCGCGGCGTGTGGCATTCGCCGCAATGCGCCAGCGCCTCGACAATGTAGCGACCCCGCTCCAGTTCCGGCGTCGGCGCATCGGCCAAAACCCAATCCTCGCGCAGGAACAACAGCTTCCAAAAGCCCAGCGCCCGCCGGATGTTGAAGGGAAACCCGACCTCGTGCGGTTGGCTTGGCGTGGCATCGGCGGGCAGGGTGGCAAGATAGGCCCGCAGGTCGGCCACATCCGTGTCGGTCATGCGGCTATAGGCGGCATAGGGCAAAGCGGGGTAATAATGCTGCCCCGCCGGAGAGGTGCCATGCCGCAGCGCCGTCAGCAGATCCAGCGTCGACCATGCGCCGATCCCCTGATCCACATCGGTCGAGATATTGGGGGCGATGAAGGTGCCGAAATCGGAGGCGAACCGCTGGCCACCGGACAAAACGGGCTGTGCCGTCTCTGTCGCGCCCGGCGCCACATGGCAAGAGGCGCAGCCCGCAGCGGTGAACACAAGTGCCCCCCGCGCGGCGTCACCCATCGGCACCGGCAGGGCAGGGTCGGTGACGTCAGGCGCGCTTAGCACCCAGGCCGCAGCCGCACCGGCGACACATAACCCGCCAATAAACATGAAAATCCGCATTACACCCGCTTTCCGTAGGTCGGGCCGCCCCATGTCTCATGCATGGCTCCGGGCGGCCCTACTGGGTATCACTCTGGCGCGCGATAGACCTTGTGACAAGCAGAACACGCCCCGCCAAGCGCGCCCATCGCCGCCTGAAGCGAGGCAAGGTCGGTCCCTGCCGCCACCTGCATCGCATCCGTCGAATCAGACAGCGCCAGCGCTTTCGCCATGACATCATCCATATTTTCCCAGATTTCGGGCAGGGCGCGGGTGTTTTCCGCACTCAACTGGTCGGTGCCTTCCATCCAGATGCGGGACTGGTCCAGTTTCGTCAGACGGGCCAGATTGGTCGCGGCCTTGGTCGCCAGATCGGCATCGTAGGGCAAGGTTCCCTTGGCCATCGCGCCAAGCGGGGCAAGGTTGAACGCGTAAAGGGTCATCTGCGATTTGCGGGCCTTGATGGCCTCATCGGCTTCGCCCTCGGCAAAGGCGGGCAGCGCGCAGGATACTATCAGGCTTAGGGTCAATAGGGGGCGGAACAGCATGTCGAAACCTCCGGTTGTCATAATAATATCCGACCAGCTTACCTGTGAATGAAACCCGCGCCAGTCACATTATTTTGCGTGGCCCTGCGACACAGGTCTGAATGCAACTATGCGCAACACGCCCTAGCGCACAAGTTTCCCGCCGCGTTGTATCTCGGGCACCCAATCAGGTGTTCCAAAGACCTTTTCCAGCCCGAACAGCGCCAGACAGACCAGGATCACCCCGATTGTCAGTTTGACCCGCCCCATCGACGGCGGATTGCGCGCCCATTTCGAGGCCCGCAAAAGCCAGCGCATGTGGTTCATTCTTTGAACCTGACCTTGCCGATATAGGGCAGGTTACGGTTGCGCTGCGCGTAGTCGATGCCGTAGCCTACGACAAATTCATCGGGAATTTCGAAGCCGATCCAGTCGGCCTTTACATCGGCCTCGCGGCGCGATGGCTTGTCCAGCAAGGCAATCGTCTGCATCCGCTTCGGCTCTCTCGAGGCCAGCAGCCCGATCACATGCTTCAGGGTAAATCCGGTATCGACGATGTCCTCGACCACCAGCACATCCTTGCCGCCGATCTCGCCCCGAAGGTCCTTCAGGATGCGAACCTCGCGGCTGGAGGTGGTGCCGTCGCCATAGCTGGATGCCTCCAGAAAATCGACCTCGACCGGAAGATCCAGTTCCCGGACCAGATCGGCGATGAACACGAATGATCCGCGCAGCAGCCCCACGACGATCAGCTTTTCGGTGTCCGCATAATGCGCCTCGATCTTGCGCGCCAGGGCCTCGATCCGCGCGGCAATCGCCTTGGCGCTGATCATCTTGTCTATCACGTAGTTGCCTTGCGCCATAACGCCCCCTTGATTTCCGGTGCCCATCCTACCTATCAACGTGGCACTGTCACGAAGAAACGGAACCCGATGCCGACCCATAGCGAAACGCGCAACCTGCCTTATACCGCCCGCCAGATGTATGATCTTGTGGCCGATGTCGCCAGTTATCCGCAATTCCTGCCGTGGTGTGCCGCCGCGCGGATCCGGTCTGTGACGCCAAACGGGCAGGGCGGCGATGTCATGCTGGCAGATCTGGTGATCAGTTTCAAAGTGTTCCGCGAAAAGTTCGGCAGCCGCGTGATCCTGTGGCCGGATGAACTGCGGGTCGATACCGAATATCTGGACGGCCCGTTCAAGTTCATGAAATCCAACTGGGGGTTCAAAGACACTCAGGGCGGTTGCGAGGTCACGTTCTTCGTCGATTTCGAGTTCAAGAACAAGATATTGCAGGGCATCATCGGTGTGGTCTTCAACGAGGCGATGCAGCGCGTGGTGCGCGCATTCGAAACCCGGGCCGCAGCGCTTTATGGATCAACGTCGTGACCCTGTCCCTGACCGCCCGCATCGCGAACTTCGCCCTTATGCCCGCACGCGACATCCCCGACAGCGCCCGCGATGTCATGCGCCTGTCGTTGCTTGACTGGGCCGCGGTGGGCATCGCCGGACAAGACGAACCCGTGGCGCGGATCACTCGCGACATGGCGCTGGCAGAGGCGGGCAGGCCGGTCGCCACGGTCATCGGCAGTGCCATGCGCCTGCCGCCCCGCGCCGCCGCACTGGTCAACGGGGCCACCAGCCACGCGCTGGATTACGACGACACGCATTTCGCCCATATCGGGCACCCTTCGGTCGCGGTTGTTCCCGCCGCATTGGCTATGGCCGAACAAACCGGTGCCACGGGGGCCGCGTTTCTGGATGCGGCGCTGATCGGGGTCGAAACCTCGATCCGCGTCGGCGCATGGCTGGGGCGCGCGCATTATCAAACCGGGTTTCACCAGACCGGAACCGCCGGTGCCTTTGGGGCAACTGCCGCCGCCTGCCGGCTGTTGGGGCTGGATGCCACCCGAACCGCCCATGCCTTGGGGTTGGTCGCCACCCGCGCCTCGGGCCTGAAATCGCAGTTCGGAACAATGGGCAAACCCTTCAAT
This sequence comes from Pseudogemmobacter sp. W21_MBD1_M6, assembly GCF_052119585.1. Lineage (NCBI taxonomy): Bacteria > Pseudomonadati > Pseudomonadota > Alphaproteobacteria > Rhodobacterales > Paracoccaceae > Pseudogemmobacter > Pseudogemmobacter sp. W21_MBD1_M6. The sequence goes on from NZ_JBGQOJ010000002.1 coordinate 198,060, forward strand.
GCGGGAATTGCCGCCAGCAACGGTGTCGAGGCGGCGCTGTTGGCCGGGGCGGGCTTTGTCTCGAACCCTCGGGGGATCGAAACCGCACAAGGCTTTGGCCCGACCCACGCAGGCGAGGCGATCTGGTCCGCGCTGGACGGGCTGGGAACCCGCTTTTTGTTCGAAACCGTCCAGCATAAATTCCACGCCTGCTGCCACGGCACCCATGCGGCACTCGAGGCACTCGCGGCGCTGAAGGCGCAGGGCGGCAACAATGAGGTCACAGGTGTTACGATCACCACGCACTCCCGCTGGCTGACGGTTTGCAACGTTTTGGCGCCGGTCACGGGGCTGGAGGCAAAGTTCAGCTATCGCCTGACAGCGGCCATGATGCTGTCCGGCTATGACACCGGTGCGCTGGAGACGTTCAGCGATGCGCTCTGCGCTGATCCTGCCCTTTGCGCGTTGCGCGACCGCGTCGAGGTGAAAACAGACGATGCCATGGCCGAAACCGCCTGTCTGGTGCGGCTGGACCACGCGGATGGCACATCAAAAGAGCAGTTTCACGATCTAGACACGCCGATGCCACTGGCGGCGCGCCGTGACAAGATCCGTGCAAAAGCGCGCAGCCTGCTGGGCCGTGATCGTGAAAGCGCGGTGTGGTCTGCGGTAGAGTCCGGTGATCTGGCGCTTTTCACGACCAGCCTGCGCCCCTGATCCGGCAGCGGCGCAGGCAAGCCTGAAGGGGCCGATGTTACGACATCATGTCATATGCGCGTTCGCCGTGCTGGCTTAGATCCAGGCCACCCGTTTCGGTTTCGGCGTCCACGCGGAAGGTCGTGACGAAAGCCGCGAATTTCACCAGAACGAAGGTCACGGCAAGCGTATAGACACCGACAATAGCCAGGGCGCCCAACTGTGCGGCCCATGATCCTGCGCCGAATGCCGCGATCATGACGGTGCCGAAAATTCCGCCCACGCCGTGGACGGCAAAGACATCGAGTGTGTCGTCGATTTTGGCAACATTCCGGATCAGGTTGACCATCTCCTGACACAGGATGCCAGCGATGCCGCCGATGATCATCGCCTCGACCGGGCCGACAAAGCCCGAGGCGGGAGTGATCGACGCAAGGCCCGCGATTGTGCCTGTGACAATGCCGACCAGCGAGGCGCGGCCGTATTTGATCTTTTCCCACAGCGCCCAGGTCAGGGATGCGGTCGCGGCAGAGATATGCGTGACCGTCAGCGCCATTGCGGCGCCGCCATCAGCGGCCAGTTGCGAGCCGCCGTTGAAGCCGAACCATCCGACCCAAAGCATCGCGGCGCCGATCATCACATAGCCCGGGTTGTGCGGTGGCTTATGGCGGTCGCGGCGTGGCCCGAGCATGACCGCGATCAGCAGTGCGGCCAGGCCCGCCGTTTCATGCACAACGATACCGCCCGCGAAATCCTTGACCCCGACAGCCCCCAGAACACCACCGTCCGACAGCATCCCGCCGCCCCAGATCCAATGTGCCACCGGCGCATAACACAGCAGCATCCAGAGCCCCGAGAACAGCAACACAAAGCCAAATCCTATGCGTTCGACATAGGCACCGACAATCAGGGCCGGTGTGATGATCGCGAAGGTCATCTGGAACGCAAAGAACAGGACCTCGGGCAGGGTGCCTTTGACCGTTTCGGCGTCGATGCCCAGCAGGAACATCTTGCCCAGTCCGCCCCAATAGCCCGAGGTGCCGCTGCCAAAGGCGATGGAATAACCGAAGGCAAGCCAGAGCACGCTCATCAGGGCGGCAATGGCGTAGCACTGCATGAAAACGCTTAGCACGTTTCGCGCACGCACCAGACCGCCGTAAAACAACGCCAGTCCCGGCAATGTCATAAAGAGGACAAGTGCCGTGGCGACGATCATCCACGCTGTATCTGCTCCGTTCATCCTGTTTTTCCTTCACGAAATTCGTTTCAGGCGAACAACCGGACGAAAGACGCAAAGGAAAGAGGCATGCAGAGGATCAAGCGCCCAAACAATGCGCAGTTTCTGAAATGCCCATTATTTAGGCTGATATATTCCATATTGCCCCAATATAAGGCATCACGAAGATGCCGCAAGAATCAGCATCGACAGCGCCTGCTGGACAGCCGCCACGCGAACATCCGCCCTGCCGATTGCCCCGAATTCCAGCGTGATCGCATAGGTTTCCGCCTGATCCTGCGCCAGTGCGAAGCAAACACGCCCCTCTGGTTTGAACTCTGATCCGCCGGGGCCCGCAATGCCGGTGACAGCGATCGCGACATCGGCGTCAGATCGTGACAAGGCGCCGTTGGCCATCTCTATTGCCACCTGTTCGGACACCGCGCCGTGGTCCTTCAGGGTTGCGGCGCGGACACCCAGCATGCGGATTTTGGCGTCGTTCGAGTAGGTGATAAAGCCACGGTCAAAGACAGCGCTGGACCCCGCGATATCGGTGATGGCAGCCGCGACCATGCCGCCAGTGCAGCTTTCTGCGGTCGCGATCATGTAGCCTTTGGCGTTGAAGGCCGTGAACAGATCCAACGCGCGGCTCATAATCCCAGCACCCCATGAGAGAGGCCCGCCGCCGCCATGACGATGACTGCCGCCATCAGGCCCGCGATCACATCGTCCAGCATTACGCCCATCGCGCCATGCTTGCGGTCGGCCCAGCCGACGGGGCCGGGTTTCCAGATGTCGAACAGCCGAAATGCGATAAAGGCAGTGACCCAGCCCGGATAGGGAAACACCCAAGGGTCGACGCCAGCATGGCTTAGCCCGAAGGACACCGCCAGCAGCGGAATCCACTGACCGACGACCTCGTCGATGACGATTTCGGACGGGTCCTGATCGTCAGAGCCGCGGATCACATTCGCTGTGACCCATAGCCCGATGAAAAACATCAATATTGTTGCAGTCAACAAGGCGACGGACCCAAGGGTCGCGTGGATCAGATAGGCGACGGGGATCGCTGCGGCAGAGCCCCATGTGCCGGGGGCTGGACGTAGCAGCCCGATGTAAAAGAAGGTGGCGATAAAGCGGCTCATGCTTTCACCAGCGTCACGGTGGCCATCGCCGCAATGCCTTCTTTGCGCCCGGTAAAGCCAAGCTGTTCCGAGGTTGTCGCCTTGACGCTGATCCGGTCCATGGTCATTCCTGTAATGCTCGCCATTTTCTCTCTCATTTCAACGGCATACGGGCCGATCTTCGGGTGTTCGCAGATCAAGGTGCAATCGGCGTTGGTGATGGTAAAACCACGATCAGTCGCGCGGGAAACGGCGTGGCGCAGGAAGATGTCAGAGGCGGCCCCCTTCCACTGTGGATCCGAGGGCGGAAAGTGCTGGCCGATATCGCCATCGGCCAAGGCACCGTATATCGCATCGGTGACCGCGTGCATGCCCACGTCGGCATCGGAATGGCCGACCAACCCGTGGCTATGCGGCACCTCGACGCCACAAAGGGTGACAAAGCTGCCCTCGCCGAAGCGGTGCACGTCAAAGCCGTTGCCGGTGCGAATATCCATCGTCGTCCTCATCAGGTGTTCGGCCCGGGCAAAGTCCCCTGGCGTGGTTATTTTCAGGTTGGCCTCGTCGCCGGCAACGATCACCACGTCGATGCCTGCGGCGCGCGCCACCTCTACATCATCGGCGGCACCGCCTGAATGGGCCAGATGCGCCGCCAGAATATCGGCAAAGTGAAAGCCCTGCGGGGTCTGGGCGCGAAACAAGCCGTGGCGATCCTGTGTGCCTGACACCGTTCCGCCCGATCCGCACCACAGCGCATCGGTGACGGCAAGCGCGGGGGCGGCGGCTTTGGCTGTTTTCAGGGCATCCAGCACATCGCCGATGACCCGTGGCGATACAAGAGGGCGCGCAACATCGTGAATCAGGACACGGGTGCAGTCAGAGCCCTGAAGCGCCCGCAACCCGGCCAGCACCGAGGCCGCGCGCGTGGCACTGCCTTCGGCGATCAGGGCATCGGGATAAAAAGCGCCGCGATGCATGTCATCTGCATGTAAAACAAGAATAATCCGGTCAATCAGCGGACTGTTGCGAAAGGCGTCAACCGTCCAGTCGGTCACGGTTCTGCCGGCAAGCGGCTGCCACTGCTTTGGCAGATCACCGCCCGCGCGGACCCCGCGACCTGCTGCAACGATTAGAACAGCCGTTGTCATGAATTCTCCGGTTTTATGCCTGACATCTGTCTATGGGGTGCGGGCGGTGCTGACAATGGGACAGAAGAGGCGGGCGCATTGCCTATAATTTAGGCATATGCTGTTTTTGATCAAATAGTCAGGGCGCATGGTTTGCCTTTTGCGGATTGCGGGATTATCTCAAATGACACCTGCTTAAGGATTAATCATTTGTCTATTCAAGTGGCAAACATCACTTTGAACCCTCCGGTTTTTTTGGCGCCTCTGGCCGGAATCACTGATCTGCCGTTCCGCCAGCTGGTTGCCAGCTTTGGCGCGGGGCTTGTGGTGTCGGAAATGGTTGCCAGCCAGGAAATGGTGCAGGCCAAACCCGGCGTGCGTGAAAAGGCCGAACTGGGCTATGGCATTGCCAATACCTCGATCCAGATCGCCGGGCGCGAGGCGCGCTGGATGACCGAGGCCGCGAAGCTGGTCGAGGGCAATGGCGCGCAGATCATCGACATCAATATGGGCTGCCCCGCAAAGAAGGTGACGAACGGCTATTCCGGGTCTGCCTTGCTGCGGGATCTGGATCATGCGCTGACCCTGATCGAGGCGGTTGTGGCCGCAGTCAAGGTGCCGGTGACGCTGAAAACGCGGCTGGGCTGGGATGATGCGTTGCTGAATGCCGCCACCCTTGCCACACGCGCCGAAGGGGCGGGGATCAGCATGATCACCATCCATGGCCGCACCCGCTGCCAGTTCTACACAGGCCGCGCCGACTGGTCCGCGATCCGCGCCGTGAAACAGGCAGTCGCCATTCCCGTGATCGCGAACGGTGACATTACAACCCCCGCCGAAGCCCGACAGGCGCTGGCCCTGTCGGGGGCCGACGGCGTCATGGTCGGGCGCGGGGCACAGGGCCAACCCTGGCGGCTGGCGGAAATCGCACATGCGTTATACGGCACGCCCGCGCCCGTGGTGCCGACGGGCCACGCCCTGGCCGAGATGGTCAAGGACCACTATCGCGCCATGGTCGCGTTTTATGGCTCCGATCTGGGCAACCGCGTCGCGCGCAAACATCTGGGGTGGTATATGGACACAGTCGGAACGCCGCCCGGCCTGCGCAAGCAGGTTCTGACAGAGCGGGGCACAGATGCGGTTCTGTCCCTGCTGGACCGCGCGATGATGCCGGATGCGCAGGTGGCGGCATGACCGGCCCCGACGATACCCTGTGGACCTCGCTGCCGGTGCCCGCCATCCTGATCGCACAGGACGGCACAATCGCCGAGATCAATCCGTCGGCAGAGGGGTTTCTGAACACCTCTGCCCGGTCTTTGCGCGGTGCGCCGGTCTGGGACAAGATCATGGTCGACGCCCCGCTAGAGGAGGCATTCGCGCGGGTTCGGTCTAATGAATCCCCCCTGTTTATCAATGATGTCGACGTCAGCAGCGGCGAGCGGGCCCCGATGGTCTGCAACCTTCAGATCGCCCCGATGCAAGACGACAGCGGTCGCGTGCTGCTGATGTTCTCGCCGCGCGAGATTGCGGGGCGTCTGGGGCGGTCACAATCGTCGAAAACCGCCGCAATGTCGGCCATCGGCATGGCGGAAATGCTGGCGCATGAAATCAAGAACCCGCTGGCAGGCATCACAGGGGCGGCGCAGTTGCTGGCGATGAACCTGAGCCAGGAAGATCAGGAAATGACCGACCTGATCGTGGGTGAAACCCGCCGCATCCTGAAGCTGCTTCAGCAGGTCGAACAGTTCGGCAACCTTTTGCCGCCGGACCGTCGCGCGGTGAATATCCACGACGTGCTGGACCGCGCCCGCAAATCTGCGCAGGTCGGGTTTGCTGCGCATATGACGATCCTCGAGGATTACGACCCGTCGCTGCCCTCGACCTTTGCCGATGCGGACCAGTTGTTGCAGGTGGTGCTGAACCTGCTGAAAAACGCGGCAGAGGCGTCGGGAAAATCCGGCGGCACGATCCGTATCCACACATTCTACGAACAATCGCTGCGGCTGCGGCGCAAGGACGGCACCGGCGGCGCGGTGCCGCTGCACGTCGAAATCATCGACGACGGCCCCGGACTGAAACCCGAGATCGCCGCCGACATCTTCGAACCCTTCGTATCGGGGCGCGAGAACGGCACGGGCCTCGGGCTTGCGCTGGTGTCTAAAATCATTGCCGACCACGAAGGCTGGATCGTGGTCGATTCCGTTCCGGGGCGCACCGTGTTCCGGATTTCCCTACCCGTGGCCCCCAAAGAGCTGGAGACGACCTGATGGACGGTACTGTCCTTGTTGCCGATGACGACCGCACGATCCGCACCGTTCTGACGCAGGCGCTGACCCGCGCCGGCTGTAAGGTGCATGCCACGTCGTCGCTGATGACGTTGATGCGCTGGGTCGAAGAGGGCAAGGGCGATCTGGTGATTTCCGATGTCATCATGCCCGACGGAAACGGCCTGGAGGCCCTGCCAAGGATCGCGGAACTGCGTCCGGGCCTGCCGGTTATCGTGATTTCCGCACAGAACACCATCATGACCGCCATTCAGGCCGCCGAGGCCGAGGCCTATGACTATTTGCCGAAACCGTTCGATTTGCCCGACCTGATGAAGCGGTCCGCGCGGGCACTGGAGGTCAAGCGCCGTGCGCCGGCACGCAAGACCGGCGAGGTGGAGCCGAAGGATGATCTGCCGCTGGTCGGACGCACGCCGCAGATGCAGGCGCTGTACCGTCTGGTGGCGCGCGTGATGAACACCGACCTTCCGGTGCTGATCACCGGCGAAAGCGGCACGGGGAAATCCCTGATCGCCCGCGCGATCCACGACTTTTCCGACCGCCGCAGCCTGCCTTTCGTTGTGGCAAGCGCCGGTGATCTTTCGGGCATGGATGGCCCGTCGACCGTTCTGGCGCGCGCGCGTGGCGGGTCGATCCTGTTCGACGAGGTGGGCGATCTGGATGCGGATGCGCAATCGCGGATCGTGCGGATGCTGGACGCGCTGGCCGACAACGCGCCGCGGGTGATGGCGACATCGCAGTCGGATCTGATGCGCAAGATGGAGGCGGGCAGCTTTCGCCAGGATCTGTTCTACCGGCTTGGCGGCGTCAATCTGGTGGTGCCGTCCCTGCGCGAGCGTGTCGATGACATTCCGCTGCTGGCCGATCATTTTCTGGCCCGCGCCGAGCGCGACGGCGCAACGCTGCGCCGTTTGTCTACCGAGGCGCTGGACATGGTCCGCACCTACAGTTGGCCCGGCAACGTGCGCCAGTTGGAAAATTCGATCCGCCGCCTGACGGTGACCAGTTCCGAAGAGGAAATCACCCGCGCCGAAATCGAGGCCGTTCTGGGCAATCAGCCGGCGATGGAACCGATGTCGGGCGGGGGCGAGGGTGACCGGCTTATGGCCTCGGTTGCCAAGCATTTGCGCCGGTATTTCGACTTGCACGGCGGGGTTCTGCCGCCGCGCGGGCTGTATCAACGCATCCTGCGAGAGGTGGAAACACCCCTGATCGAACAGGCGCTGGATGCGACGGGCGGCAATCAGGCGAAATGCGCCGATCTGCTGGGTATCAACCGGAATACATTGCGAAAGAAGATCACAGAGCTTGATATTCATGTGACACGGCGCCGCAAATTGATGTAAAAGAACAACAGAACCGTGGCCTATTCGCCGCAGGGGTGTTTTTCGGACACACAATGTTGGGGGCCGTCATTCAGGTGGCACAATTACAAGGATCAGCGCCGGGATCGATGCGGTGCGTATGACAGCGCGCAGTGCGACTTGGGAAAAGCTGAGCCGCCTCAGGCGGATACGGCGCGTTCAGAACGCGACGACCCTTGGTGTCGTGCTGCTGGGGCCGGTTCTGACCATTGCCACATTCCTGATTCTGGGCCCGCTTGGGCAGGGGTCGGCCTCGATCGGGTTGCGTCTGATTCTGCTGGCCGACCTTGTCTATGTTCTGGTTGTGGCCGCCCTTGTCCTGCAACGTGTGGCACAAATGATCGCGGCGCGGCGTGCGCAATCGGCTGGCTCTCGCCTGCACTTGCGGTTGACCGGCGTTTTCGCGCTGATCGCGCTGATCCCGACTGTTCTGGTGGCGATTTTCTCGGTTCTGACGATCAATGTCGGCCTTGAGGGCTGGTTTTCCGACCGTGTGCGTCAGGTGGTCGGCAATTCCCTTGCCGCCGCCGAGGCCTATAGCGAAGAGCACCGCAGCGACCTGCGGCAGGATGCGGTCGCCCTGGCCGCCTATCTGAACATTGCGAAACAGACGACGTTTTTCATCGCGGACGGTGATCTGCGGGACGTGTTGACGCAGGGCCAGTCCCTGGTCCAGCGCGGCCTGAGAGAGGCCTATGTGATCGACGGAGCGGGCGATATCCGGTCGCGCGGTGAGCGGTCCTACCTATTCAATTTCGAAAAACCGTCGGGCGAAAACCTGAAAAAAGCCACCGACGAGGGTATCGTCATCATAGAGGACGGCGCAAACAACGAATTCCGCGCGCTGGTGCCGCTGGAGGCTTACGAGGACCGGTTCCTTTACGTTTCGCGCAATGTTGACGGAAAGATCCTTAGCCTGCTGGACGATACGCAGGAAACCGTCCGCCTGTATCAGCAACTTGAACAGGATCGCGGGCGGCTGTTGTTCGAATTCGGGCTTTTGTATCTGGGGTTTGCGGTGATCCTGATCCTTGCCGCGATCTTTCTCGGGCTCTGGTTCGCCGAACGTCTGGCGCGGCCTGTTGGGCGGTTGGCGGGGGCGGCGCAACGGGTTGGAACCGGGGATCTTGACGTGCGCGTTCTTGAAGAAAAAGGCGACGATGAAATCGCCATGCTGGGCCGGTATTTCAACCAGATGACGCGCCAGTTGAAGGGCCAGCGCGAAACCCTGCTGGACAATACCCGCCAGATCGAGGCCCGCCGCCGGCTGTTTGATTCTGTGCTGTCATCGATCACATCCGGCGTTGTGGGGCTGGATTCAAAGGGCCGGGTGGAATTCGTGAACCGCTCTGCCGAGCGGTTGCTGGCGCTGCCGGGCGATCCCGATATGGCGCAGCCCATCGGTGTCGCGGTGCCGGAGTTCGGCCCGTTGTTCGACCGCTTGCGCGACAACAAGACAGAGGTGGCGCAGGAAGAGGTCAAGCTGATCCGCGGTGGCAAGCTGGAAAACCTTTTGGTCCGCATGGCAACGCGCCGCAATGACGCGGGCAAGCGCGAGGGCTATGTGGTTGCCTTTGACGACGTCACCGATCTGGTGACCGCGCAGCGCACGGCCGCATGGGGTGACGTGGCCCGGCGCATCGCGCACGAGATCAAGAACCCGTTGACGCCGATTCAGCTGTCGGCAGAACGTCTGCGCCGCAAGCTGGCACCCGTTGTGGGCGATCAGGCGGAAACGCTGGAACAGTATACCGGCGTAATCATACGCCAAACCAATGACTTGCGGCGCATTGTTGATGAGTTTTCCAAGTTCGCGCGGATGCCGGAACCTGAACGCCGCGTGCATGACATTGCAAAACTGGCCCGCGACGCCGCATTGTTGCAAGATAGCGCGATGGAGGGGGTGATTTTTAGAACGGACATCCCCAAAGATCCGGTCATGGCAGAAATCGACGCGACTATGATCTCTCAAGCGTTGACGAACCTGATTAAGAACGCAAGGGAAGCCATTGAAAGTTTTGAGGAAAAAGGCGTTTCTGATGGCTATAAGGGCGAGGTGAGGATGCAGATGCGGGCGGATGCGCAGGACATCAGCATCGACATTTCCGACAATGGCATCGGCCTGCCCGAAGACCGGGCGCGGCTGTTCGAGCCCTATGTCACGACACGTGAAAAGGGCACCGGCCTTGGCCTGCCGATCGTCAAGAAGATCATCGAAGAACATGGCGGCACGTTGATCCTGACGGACGCCGAAGATTTCAGCGGCACAGGGCACAGGGGCGCACGGGCCGAAATCCGGCTTCCTCTGGTGCCATCCGCCGCATTACCGAAACACGCTGTAAAGACGACTGTATAAGGGACACATGCAATGGGCGACATTTTGATTGTGGACGACGAACGGGACATCCGCGAACTGGTATCCGACATCCTGAAGGACGAGGGCTATACCACGCGGCTTGCTGCCAATTCCGACGAATGCATGGCCCAGATCAACGCCGAGGCGCCGTCGTTGATGATCCTCGATATCTGGTTGAAGGACAGTCAGATGGACGGCATCGACATCCTGAAGGCCGTGAAACGCGACAACCCCGGCATCCCGATTGTTATCATCTCGGGGCATGGCAATATCGAGATCGCCGTCGCCGCGATCAAACAGGGGGCCTATGACTTTATCGAAAAGCCGTTCAACATCGACCAGTTGATGGTGGTCATCGGACGCGCGATGGAAACGTCCCGCCTGCGGCGCGAAAACAGCGAACTGCGGCGCCGCGACACGACAACAGCCGAGATGATAGGATCAAGTTCGTCGTTCAAGCTGTTGAAATCGCAACTGGATAAAGTCACAAAATCGAATGGCCGCGTGATGTTGACCGGCCCTGCGGGCGTGGGCAAAGAGGTGGCCGCGCGATACATCCACACGCAATCCGGGCGCGCCGGTGCGCCGTTCGTCACCATCAACTGCGCCTCGATCGAACCGGACCGGATGGAAGACGTCCTGTTCGGGCGCGACACCAAGGAACGCGGGGTCGAGCAGGGCCTGCTGGATCAGGCCAACGGCGGCGTTCTGTATTTCGACGAGGTGGCGGATATGCCCCTTGGAACCCAGTCGAAAATTCTTCGGGTGCTGGTTGACCAACAGTTCCAGCGTGTCGGCGGCACCGACAAGGTGCGCGTCGACCTGCGCGTCGTGTCCAGCACGAACCGCGATCTGGAGGCGGGGATAAAGGCGGGCACCTTCCGGCAAGAACTGTATCACCGCCTGAACGTCGTGCCGATCGCGGTGCCCTCGCTGGAAGAGCGGCGCGAGGACATCCCCGAACTTGCCCGCCACTTTATCGCGGAATTGCACAAATCGCAGGGACTTCCTGCGCGCGACCTGAGCGACGAGGCCGAAGCGCTGTTGCAGACGATGCTGTGGCCCGGCAACGTGCGGCAGTTGAAAAACGTAATCGAGCGGGTGCTGATTCTGGGGTCCGGTGACGGCCCGATCGAGGCGCGGGAACTTCCCGCGAACGAAGAGATCAGCGCCGAAGACGGGCGCGTTGTGCTGTCGGGCGGTCTGGCGACCTTGCCGCTGCGCGAGGCGCGCGAGTTGTTCGAGCGCGAGTATCTGCTGACCCAGATCAACCGCTTCGGCGGCAATATCAGCCGCACGGCGACCTTTGTCGGAATGGAACGCAGCGCATTGCACCGCAAGCTGAAATCGCTGAACGTGGTCACCTCCAGCAAGGCGGGGTCGCGCGTGGCCTATATCGACGAAGACGAAGAGACCGCAGACTGACCGCTTACAGATGATTGATTCCCGCGGCTGGCTCTGGCATGCCTCGGGCTGGCGTTGAGTTAAGGACGGACCATGAAAGTTATCATTTGCGGCGCAGGGCAGGTCGGGTGGCAGATTGCACGTCACCTGTCGGGGGAAAAGAACGACGTAACGGTCGTGGACAACAACCCAGAACTGGTCCGCCGCGCGACCGATACGCTTGACGTGCAGGGCATCGCGGGTTTTGCCAGCTATCCCGACATTCTGGAACGCGCCGGTGCGCGCGACGCGGATATGATCATTGCCGCGACCCATTCGGACGAGGTGAACATGGTGACCTGTCAGGTCGCGCACTCTGTCTTTGCGATCCCGCGCAAAATCGCGCGGCTGCGGTCGCAGTCCTATCTTGATGCGATCTACTCCGATCTGTACCGCCGCGATCACATGCCCATCGACGTGGTGATCAGCCCCGAACGTGAAGTGGCAGAGGCCGCGTTGCAACGGCTTGCCGCCCCTGCGGCCTTCGACACGGAAAGCTTCCTGAACAAGCAGGCGCAATTGCTGGGCATCGCCCTTGCCGCCGATTGTCCGGTTCTGGACACGCCGTTGCGCCAGTTGACCGACCTGTTTTCAACGCTGCGGGCCATCGTTGTAGGCATCCGCCGCAAGGGGCGCCTGTTTGCGCCGGAACCCGGCGACCAGCTGTTCAAGGGTGACCAGATCTATGTATTTGTTCACAACGAGGACGTGGACCGTACGCTGGATATTTTCGGCAAGCCGAACAAGAAACAGGAACGCGTGGTGATCATCGGCGGCGGCAACGTCGGTCTTGCGGTGGCGATGGCGCTGGAGGCGCGTGTAGACCGGATCCGGGCCAAGGTGATTGAGAAGAACCGCGGTTCTGCCGAACGGGCGGCGGAACTTCTGGAACGCACGATCGTGCTGAACGGCGACGGTCTGGACGCGGCCCTTCTGGCCGAGGCGAATATCGACCGTGCCGATGCGGTGCTTGCGGTGACCGACGACGACAAGACCAACCTTCTGGTATCGGTCCGCGCCAAGGCGCTTGGCTGTCCGATGGCGATCTGTCTGGTGAACGACCCGACGATGGTCTCGTTGATGGGGCCGCTGGATATCGACGCGTATATCAACCCGCGCGCCACCACGGTCAGCAGCATCCTGCGCCACATCCGCCATGGCCGCGTGCGCGCCGTCTATTCCATTGGCGACGCAGAGGCCGAGGTGATCGAGGCGCAGGTGCTGTCGACCTCGCCGATCTCGGGCCAGTTGATCCGCGATATCGGCTTTCCCGAGGGGGTTCTGGTCGGCGCGGTGATGAAGAACGGCAAGGTCATAAAACCCGAGGGCGGCACCCGCATCGACGAGGGCGATGTGGTCGCGCTTTTCTCTATGGCGGCGGATGTGCCCGAGGTGGAGCGCCTGTTGCAGGTCTCTATCGACTTTTTCTAGCCATGATCGCCCGTATTCTCGCCCTGCCGTTTATCGTGATCCTGATGGGGATCGGTGCTGCGGCAATGATTGTGCCCGCGCTTCAGGCTGCGGCAGTGCAGGATTTCTATGTGGCGCGGGTGTTTCTGTACGGGGCGGTGCTGTTTTTGATGCTGACCTCGCTGATCGGTATCGCCACCGCGAACTATGCCCCCAAGAACCTGGCCCGCAGCCATTTGCTGGCGCTTGTCGCGGCCTTTGCGGCCTTGCCTTTGATGCTGGCCGTGCCGTTCCACGAGGCCGTTCGCAATACGTCCTTTCTGAATTCCTACTTCGAAATGGTGTCGTCGATGACGACGACGGGGGCAACCCTGTTCGACGATCCCACGCGGCTTCCGGGTGCGGTGCATCTGTGGCGCGCCCTTGTCGGCTGGATGGGCGGGTTTCTGGTCTGGGTCACGGCTGTGGCGGTTCTTGCGCCGATGAACCTTGGCGGATTCGAGGTGACATCGCCCACGGCACTTGGCCGCAGCACAGAACGGTTCAGCCAGATCAGCCAGGTCGCCGCCACGCCCGAGCGCCTGACACGCTACGCCGCCCAACTGTTCCCGATCTATTCCGCGCTGACCCTGATCCTGTGGGTGCTTCTGCTGTTGGCGGGGGATGTTCCGCTGGTTGCGGTCTGCCACGCCATGGCGACGCTGTCGACCAGTGGCATCTCGCCGGTGGGCGGGCTGTCGGGGGCCAAGAGCGGCCCATTGGGCGAGCTTGCCGTCTTTGCCTTCCTGTTCTTCGCCATTTCGCGGCGAACCTTCACCAAGGATTTCCAGTCAGAGGCAGAGCACGGCCTGCTGAGCGACCGCGAATTCCGCATGGGGCTGATCTGCGTCATCGTCGTGCCGCTTTTTCTGTTCCTGCGCCACTGGGTCGGCGCCGTCGAAGTGGACAGGATACAGGATTTCGGTGCCGCCCTGCGCGCCCTTTGGGGCGGGGTCTTTACCGTGCTGTCGTTCCTGACCACCACGGGCTTTGCCAGCGTCGACTGGACCGAGGCACGGTCATGGTCCGGCCTGCAAACGCCGGGACTGTTGTTGATGGGGCTTGCACTGACCGGCGGCGGGGTGGCGACAACGGCAGGCGGGGTCAAGCTGTTGCGGGTCTACGCGCTTTACATGCACGGCAGCCGCGAGATCGAAAGGCTGGTTCACCCGCATTCCGTCGGCGGATCGGGTGCCTATGCCCGCCGTATCCGGCGCGAGGGGGCCTATATCGCCTGGATCTTCTTTATGCTGTTCGCGCTGTCGATCACGGTGGTGATGCTGGCCCTGTCACTGACCGGCGAAAACCTGGAGACAGCCATGGTCCTGTCTGTCGCCTCCCTGTCCACAACCGGACCCGTGGCCGCAGTGGCGACGTCCACGCCGATCTCTTATGCCGCCCTGAGCGAGGCCGCAAAGCTGATCCTCGCGGCCGCGATGGTGCTTGGGCGGCTGGAAACCTTGGCCATCATAGCGCTTTTGAACCCCGATTTCTGGCGTGCATAATGCCGCATCTGCGAAAAATGCCGCAAGCCCGCTGTTTTTAGGGCTGGAAACTCCTCTGGTGCCACGACATACTCGGTAACAATGTCAATAAAACCGCAGCCGAGGGGCTGCACGAGACTAAAAAGGCTAGGAAACAATGGCTGCTGATAAACAAAACCTGCAAGATGCTTTTCTGAACCACGTTCGCAAGATCAAGGTTCCCGTGACGATTTTCCTTATAAACGGTGTAAAGCTTCAGGGTGTGATCACCTGGTTTGATAATTTTTGCGTTCTGCTGCGCCGCGACGGTCAATCGCAACTTGTGTATAAACATGCGATTTCAACCATCATGCCGGGCCAGCCGATCAGCCTTTATGATGGCGAAGAATAAATAGATGGAACATGAAGACCGGGGCGCCATGCGCGCCTGGGTTCTGCACCCCGACCTGAAGCTGGACCGGCAACGCCGCGCACCGGACAATGCGCTTGACGAGGCGGTGGCGCTGGCAGCGGCCTTGCCCGACATGGAAGTGGTGGGGGCGGATATCGTGCGCCTGCCAAAGCCTGTCGCGGGCATGCTGTTCGGCAAGGGCAAGATCGCAGAACTGAAGCAAAAGTTTCATGATGCCGAGGTTGGCCTTGTTCTGGTCGATGGCCCCGTCACCCCCGTTCAGCAACGCAATCTGGAAAAGGAATGGAAGGTCAAAGTGCTGGACCGCACCGGCCTGATCCTCGAGATATTCTCGGACCGCGCGCGCACGAACGAAGGTGTGCTTCAGGTCGAACTTGCGGCGCTCAGCTATCAGCGCACCCGCCTTGTGCGGGCCTGGACCCACCTTGAACGCCAGCGCGGCGGGCTGGGTTTTGTCGGCGGCCCCGGCGAGACGCAGATTGAATCGGACAGACGTGCCATCGACGACGCGATCCTTCGGATTAAGGCACATCTGGAGAAGGTGGTGAAAACCCGCGAGCTGCACCGTGCCGCCCGCAAACGCGACGACTTTCCGGTTGTGGCGCTGGTGGGCTATACCAACGCTGGAAAATCGACGCTGTTCAACCGCTTGACCGGCGCGGATGTCTTCGTCAAGGACATGCTGTTCGCCACGCTGGACCCCACGATGCGGGGGCTGACCCTGCCCGAAGGGCGCGAGGTGATCCTGTCGGATACCGTGGGCTTTATCAGCGATCTTCCGACCCAGCTTGTCGCGGCCTTCCGCGCCACATTGGAAGAGGTGCTGGATGCAGACCTGATCCTGCATGTGCGCGATATATCGCACCCGCAAAGCCGCGAACAGGCGGCGGATGTCGAGGAAATCCTGACCCAGCTGGGCGTTGCCGAAGATGCGCCGATCATCGAGGTCTGGAACAAGATGGACGCGCTGCCGGACGATGCGCGCGCCAGCTTTGAGGTGCAGGCGCAGCGCAGCGACCACATCATCCCGATTTCGGCACTGACGGGCGACGGCATTGACGACCTGATGGCGGCCATCGGCGGCACGCTGGAACCCGCAAAGATCGTGGAGACCATCGTGGTGCCCTACAGCAACGGCCGCGCGCGCGCCTGGCTTTTTGCCGAAGGTCTGGTCGAGGAAGAAGAGGCGGCAGAGGACGGGTTTCACCTGAAAGTCCGCTGGACCGAACGGCAGCAGCAACAATATCTGGCGCTATAAGCCGGTCTTGTTTTCCTTGTTCTATAAATATCCAAGTGTCGGCACGGGTGACATCCGTGCCGACACTTGGATATTTGAACCAAAAAGAAATCAAAAAAGCAGATATTCTCTATCTAGGGGCCGGGTTCAGAACGGTTACGCCAACAGCCGCGGCGCGGGCAAGATCGGCGTCAAGCGACATCGGAATATACTCGCCCCGCCGCCACAGCTCTCCCAGATCGTCATAATGCCGCGACAACGGATGCCCGGACTGGCCCGTGGACAGGATGAAGACCGAACTGTCCGGATCGGCAAAGTCGTATACGCCGCGATAGCCCGCGCCATGCACGTTCTGGAACGGGTCCGGCCCGCTGCCCTTGGTCCGGCCGCGCAGCAATGTGTTGTCGCCGCCACTGGTTGACTGACGGATGTTGACGAACCACGACAGCACCGGAACGCCGCCCAGAACCGGATGGTCATGCGTTGCCTGATGCGCGTCGCCCCAGCGCAGGGATTCCAGCTGCGTGCCGTATGTCTCGGCAATCCACAGCAGCGCGTCGTCCAGCGATTGCCGCGCGATATCGGTACAGGTTTCCTGCGCCGCCGATTGCAGCACGTCGCACCAGGTTGCGGCACCATCGGTGTTGCGGAACACCCGCTCGATGAACAAAGGCTCCAGATGGGTATAGTCCTCGGCCAGAGGCCCAAGCTCGTCGCGGATCAACCGGTCCTGAAGCGCCCGCATCCATGCGGCAAAGATCAGCGGTTCGGGCAGATGTTCGTTCATTTCCCCGTTCCAGTTCGCCATCAGGTCCAGCGCGCGCTGGCGCAGCCGTTCGGGTGTGCCGTCGGGGGCGGCGTCGCCGGTATACCAAAGATCGGCAGCAACCAGCGGCAGCAGGGACCGCGCGGTGAAGCTGACCGTGTCGAGCTGCGCCTCGATAAAGCTTTGGCGTGTGTGCACCTCGCGGGTTTGCATCAGCCGGCGCCAGCGTTGGATCCGCTGGGTGTCGCCCCAGGAATAGCTCATGTGCAGCGGAAAGGGGCGGTCGATGACCTTGTTGTTGGTGTTTCCCAGAATCCCGCCGTCGGGGCTGATGAATTCCGGATTGGACGAGTAGGGCAGCACGCCTTGCCAGCGGTTTTCCGGCAACCAGCCCGGCGTTGGCATCCGTCCCTGGCTTTGGTGACGAGCGGCGCGACGCGGGAAAGCGCCGATGGTTTTCATGGCGATTCCCGACTGATCGACCAGTGTCAGGTTTTGCGACGGGGCGATGTACGCTTCGGCTGCGGCAATGGCCTCTGGCACCGAGCCCGATCGCATCAGCCCCATGGCGCCGGACATCGAGGTGTCGTTGGGGCTAAGCGCGGTCCAAGCGACAGAGGCGACATGCCCGGCGGGCGTCACGGCGGCCAGGTTGTAATGGGTGCCCGGCAGAACAGCGCCGTTTTCCGTCCATTTCAGTTGGATCGTCACCGGTGGCGCATCTTTGACGTCGATGATGGACGACCGGGTGCGGAAGGGCTTAAAGCCCTCTGGCGTCAGGTATTCGTTCAGGTTTTCGGGGTTCAGCTTTTCGATATAAACGTCCTGATCATCCAGATAGGACGATGTAATCCCCCATCCCAGTTTCGCGCTGCGGCCCGTCAGAACCACCGGCATTCCCGGAATCGTCCCGCCGATCACCGCGCCCGAAGACAGTTCAAGCCGCGCGAGATACCAGATGGCCGGCGCGGTAAATCCAAGGTGCGGGTCATTCGCCAAAAGGGTTGATCCCGCGGCGGAACGGGCAGGGGCAGCCGCCCAGGCGTTCGACGCACCGGCAAAGGCCCGCCCGTGGAACGGCGATAGCGGATCACCGGACATCGGGACGCTGGCGTATCGGCGTGGCACCGTCGGGAACAGGGCGGCATAGCGGGGCAGGGCCGCGATGGCTGGTCCGGGGGCATCGGGCAGGATATCCATGACCCGCGAGTCCGGCAGGATCAAAGAGGTCCGCGCGCGCAGCACTTCTTCCTCGAGATGGGCGGAGAGCTGAAGCGCCATCAGCTTTATGATCACCAGGCTGTCGGCTGCTTGCCACGGGGCTATCGCATTGGAAAACAGAAAGAATTCCGGCGCGCCGCGGCCCAGTGCCTCGGAGTTCACGGTGGCAATCCATGCGTTGACGCCTTTGGCGTAGGCGTCAAGCGCCACGCGGGTCTCTGCATCCTGCACGTCAAGCGAGGCATTGGCCAATGCGTAAAGATCGAAGCGCCGCAACAGTTCGTCGATGCGGACAGTGCGTTCGCCGAAAATCTCGGACAGGCGCCCTTGGGCCGTGCGCCGCATCATCATCATCTGCCACAGGCGATCCTGCGCATGGGCATAGCCGAGGCCAAAGAAGACATCACCATCGGTCTGACCGAAGATATGCGGCACATCTGCGGTGTCGCGCACGATTTCCACAGGCGCGGTTATACCTGCGACGGTGCGGGTGGCGTTGTAGTCGGGCAAGGACCGCGAGGCGAGGTAATAGACACCACTGCCCGCCAGAAAGCCGAGGACAAGAAGCGCCAGAAACGCGCGAAGAAGCCAGCGAAAAGTGGTTGCCATCATATCCCCGTCATTGACCTATCCTGCCCAACGGTTAGTTATGACGAAATGCATGACAATACAATCAAAGGGGACGGGCATGGCAAAAGTTGCATTCTTGGGTTTGGGGGTCATGGGATACCCGATGGCGGGCCATCTTCAGGCGGTAGGACACGAGGTGACTGTCTATAACCGCACCGCCAAAAAGGCCGAGGCCTGGGTCGCCGAGCATGGTGGAAAGATGGCCAGAACCCCGCGCGAGGCGGCGGCGGGCAATGATTTCGTGATGTCTTGTGTGGGCAATGACGACGACCTGCGCGGCGTCTGCCTTGGCGATGACGGCGCCTTTGCGGGAATGACCGCAGGCACGGTGTTTGTGGATCACACAACCGTTTCGGCCAAGGTCACCCGCGAACTATACGCAGAGGCGAACCACCACCAGATCAGCTTTGTCGATGCGCCGATTTCTGGCGGTCAGGCGGGGGCCGAGAACGGCGTCCTGTCGGTGATGTGTGGCGGCGACGAGGGCGCCTATACCCGTGCCGAGCCGGTGATCGACGCCTATTCCAAGATCTGCCGCCGTCTGGGGGACAGTGGTGCGGGACAGTTGACCAAGATGGTCAACCAGATCTGCATCGCGGGTCTGGTGCAGGGACTGGCAGAGGGGCTTCATTTTGCCGAGAAGGCGGGTCTTGATGGTCGCGCCGTGGTCGAAGTGATTTCGCAAGGCGCGGCAGGGTCATGGCAAATGGCAAACCGCCATACCACGATGGTGGATGACGCATACGACTTCGGCTTTGCCGTGGACTGGATGCGCAAGGATCTGGGGATTTGTCTGGACACCGCAGACGAGAACGGCGCAAGCCTGCCGGTCACGGCCCTGATCGACCAGTTCTACAAGGATGTGCAAAAGATGGGCGGCGGGCGCTGGGATACATCAAGCCTGATGAAGCGCCTGAAGGCGGTGGGCTGATCCAAAGGACGCGCCCCTTCGGGGGCGCGACTGCTTTGTCTCGCGTTCTGCGAACGCTCGGGTTTTTTTGAGTATTTGAACCGAGAAGACGATGGTCGGTACTTTGTTCTGAAAATACTCGATCCTGGCCCCGGTGGTATCCCAACCTATGGGATGATGCGGTTGTATTTCGTGCCTTCCAGCGTCGCGCCGACAATCAGACCGGCCTGACCGAAGACCACCGCGATCACAGGCGCAAGCGCTGTGGTGGTTTCGGCGCTGATATTGCCGCCCTGATCGTTGATCGCATATTCCATATCGGCACCGGCCGCCCAGCCGCTGGACCGACGGAAATCGCCAAGGGCCTGATTGGTCATGAAGAACAGAACATGGGCGTATTGCTGCGCCCCGATCTGGAAGCCGATCGTGGCCTGCGTGGTCGAGTAATAGTCGACGGTGACGTCGTTGATCTGCAACGCGCCGCGCCCGTAGGCCCCACCGATGCCGAATCCCGCCTTGGTCACAAGCGGCATGACCAGCATGCCGACCGATTTCGATCTGAGGTCCCGTGTACCGGGATAGCGGTTGTACATCTCATTCAGGGTGGCCGAAACGCGTGCGTCGATCGTTGCCGCACCATTGGTTCCGATACCGTTACTGCATGCTGCGGTGCTGGCCGCGGCGGCGCCTGCGCCAATCATAAAACTGCGGCGGGAAAAGCTGCTCATGGGATTGCCCTATCTGTGCCTGACATCGTCACTTTTGGTTTATGTCGGCCTTATTTAGCCGATCTGCGCGAACTATAGGCCATGCTCCGCCTTGTGTCATCCACAAGGTGACGGATCGGCCTTGGAATGCGTTTATCCGCGCATCAACTTTGCGGCGGCCGGTGCGAAATAGGTAAGAATTCCGTCGCAGCCCGCGCGTTTGAAGGCGATCAGGCTTTCCATCATCGCCTTTTCGCCGTCGATCCAGCCGTTCTGCGCGGCACCCGCGATCATCGCGTATTCGCCCGACACCTGATAGGCGTAGGTCGGAACGGCGAAAGTGTCCTTTACCCGCCGACAGATATCCAGATAGGGCATCCCCGGTTTGACCATGACCATATCGGCCCCTTCCATCAGGTCACGCTCTATCAGGCGCATCGCCTCGTCAGAGTTCGCAGGGTCCATCTGGTAGGTCTTCTTGTCGCCCTTCAGCGCGCCGCTGGCACCCACGGCATCGCGGAACGGGCCGTAGAACGCCGAGGCATATTTGGCCGAATACGACAGGATCACGATGTCCTTGTGGCCTGCCGCCTCCAGTGCGTTGCGCATCGCGCCGATCCGGCCATCCATCATATCCGATGGCCCCAGAATATCCGCCCCCGCCGCCGCCTGCGCCAGCGCCATCTTGACCAATGCCGCGACAGTTTCGTCGTTCAGGATGATGCCATCCTCGACGATGCCGTCGTGGCCGTTGATGTTATAGGGGTCAAGCGCCACATCGGTCATCACCGCGATGTCCGGCACGGCGGCCTTGATCGCGCGGATCGCGCGGTTCGACAGGTTGCCCGCATCCCAGGCCTCTTCGCAACCTTGGGTTTTCAACGCAGGATCGACGTAGGGAAACAGGCAGATCGCGGGAATGCCCAGATCTGCCGCCTCGCGCGCGGCCAGCACCACGCGGTCGATCGTCAGGCGGGACACACCGGGCATCGAGGCGACCGGATCGGCGCGATCCGTGCCTTCCATCACAAACACCGGCCAGATCAGATCATCCGGCGTCAGCGTATTTTCACGGGTCAGCGCCCGCAGGGCAGGGGTGCGGCGCAGGCGCCGCAGGCGGGTGGACGGAAAGGGAGCTACGGTGGGGCGCATGACCGGACTTTCTTTTATATATCACACCTCTGGCATACATGGATTTCCGTGCATCTCAAGGGTAGGAATTGTTGTTCGTGCAGGATAATGTCGGGAAAAACCAAATAGAGGTGCAGTAATTTGGACTGGTATCAAGCCATTTTCGAAGTGATCGACATGCGATCCTTTTCGAACCTTTGGTATTGGATCGCGCTTGCGGTTCTATGGTCCACCACCAGCCATTGGGTTCTGGGCGTGCCATATGACATGATGACCCGCGCGCAACAGCAAGGCGGGCAGGCGATGACCGACTTCGAGGATATGGTGCGGATCAACACCAACCGGTTGCTTTATATTGCAAGGGTTTCAGGGCTTTGGCTGCTGGGGTTCAGCAGTTTTGCGCTGACCGGTTTGGGCATTCTTGCCTTCTATTACGGCGTCGAATTCGCCCAGGCGACTTTCCTGATGGCATTCCCCATGAGCCTTGTGGGGCTTCTTAGCCTGTCAAGCGCACGGCAGATCCAGACCGAAAACGCCAAGGGTGCGCGGTTGCTGCACCGGATGCTGTGGCACCGGCGCTGGACACAGCTGATCGGCATGATCTCTATTTTCGTGACCTCGATGTATGGCATGTTCCAGAACATGTTTGTGGGGCCTTTGGGCGGCTTTGGCGGTTGACACCGCCGCCCGCACCATTAGGTGACGCGAATGGCCATAACATCCCACATCACCATCGGCGGTGCCCCCGAGGGGTTTGACGCAAAGCTGCTGCTGGCAGAGCTGGCGAAATCCGGCGCGCCGGTGATCCATATCGCGCGCGACGACAAGCGGCTGGAAGCGATGCGCGCCGCTTTGGCGTTTTTCGATCCCTCGGCGGCGGTGATCAGCTTTCCTGCATGGGACTGTCTGCCGTATGACCGGACGTCGCCCAATGCCGATGTGTCGGCCAGCCGTATGGCGACGCTGGCGGGACTGGTGCACGGGATGCCGAAGCAGTTCATCCTGCTTACCACCCTGAACGCCGCGACCCAGCGGGTGCCCGCGCGGGCCATTCTGCGCGAGGCGGCCTTTACCGCAACCGTCGGCCAGCGCATCGACGAGGCCGCGCTGAAGATGTTTCTGGTGCGCATGGGGTTCACCCAAAGCCCGACGGTGATGGAACCGGGCGATTACGCGGTGCGCGGCGGCATTATCGACGTCTACCCGCCGGGCGACGCGGGCCCTGTGCGGTTGGATCTGTTCGGCGATGTTCTGGACGGGGCGCGCCGGTTCGATCCCATAACCCAGCGCACCACGCAAAAGCTGCATGTGGTCGATCTGGCGCCTGTGTCAGAGGTTATTCTGGACGAGGCCGCGATCACCCGTTTCCGCCAGTCTTACCGCATTGAATTCGGCGCCGCCGGCACGGACGACCCTTTGTACGAGGCGGTGACCGCCGGGCGCAAACATCAGGGCATCGAACACTGGTTGCCGTTCTTTCACGAACGGCTGGAAACCCTGTTCGACTATTTGCCCGACGCCAGCATCGTGCTGGATGACCACATCACCGCCAGCCGCATCGCCCGCTGGACCTCTATCGCCGATCAATACGACACGCGGCGCGAGGCGATGGGCAACAAGGCGCGGCTGGATACGGTCTATAAACCCTGCCCGCCGCATCTGTTATACCTTGACGATCCCGCATGGGAGGCACTGATGCAGGGCCGCCGCCTGTTGCAGCTAAACCCGCTGCCGCAGGGCGTGGGGCCAAACCTGATCGACGCGGGTGGCCGCATCGGGCGCGACTTTCTGCCAGAGCGTCAGCAGGAAACTATCAGCCTTTTCGGGGCCTTGTCGGCACATATTAAAGCAAAGCGTGAAGACAGCCAGATCATCATCGCCAGCTACTCGGAAGGCGCGCGTGAACGCCTGACCGGCCTGATGGAGGACGAGGGCGTTGAAGGCGCGGTCCCGATCACCGACTTCCGCGACGTGGGCCAGGGCAAGGGCCGCGTGCATCTGGCCGTCTGGGCGCTGGAACACGGGTTCACGGCGAACGGGCTGACCGTCATCTCGGAACAGGACGTGCTGGGCGACCGCCTGATCCGGGGTGCAAAGCGCAAGAAACGGGCGGCGAACTTCCTGACCGAAACCCAAAGCCTGTCTCCGGGCGATCTGGTGGTCCATGTCGATCACGGGGTGGGGCGCTATACCGGCCTTGAAACCATCACTGCCATGGGCGCGCCGCATGAATGTATCGCGCTGGAATACGCGGATCAGGCGCGACTGTATCTGCCGGTCGAAAACATCGAGCTTTTGTCGAAATACGGCCACGAAGAGGGTCTGCTTGACCGTCTGGGCGGCGGGGCGTGGCAGGCGAAAAAGGCCCGCCTGAAAGAACGTATCCGCCAGATCGCGGACAAGCTGATCCGCGTAGCTGCCGAACGCGCCCTGCGCACCGCCCCGATCATGGAACCGCCCGACGGCATGTGGGACGCGTTCAGCGCGCGGTTTCCCTATACCGAAACCGACGACCAGATGTTGGCCATCGACGACGTTCTGTCCGACATGGCCAGCGGCAACCCGATGGATCGGCTGATCTGTGGCGATGTGGGCTTTGGCAAGACCGAGGTCGCCATGCGCGCGGCCTTTGTTGCGGCGATGTCGGGCGTGCAGGTCGCGGTTATCGCACCGACGACCCTGCTGGCACGGCAGCATTACAAATCCTTCGCCGAACGGTTTCGCGGGTTCCCGATTGTCGTGCGCCCCTTGTCGCGTTTCGTGTCCGCCAAAGACGCCGCCGCCACCCGCGACGGGATTGCCGATGGCACTGTGGATATCGTGATCGGCACCCATGCGCTGCTGGCCAAAACCGTGCGGTTCAAGGCGATGGGGATGCTGATCATCGACGAGGAACAGCACTTTGGCGTGCAGCACAAGGAACGGCTGAAGCAGATGCGCACGGATATTCATGTGCTGACGCTGACCGCAACGCCGATCCCGCGCACCCTGCAAATGTCGCTGTCCGGGGTGCGCGAACTGTCGATCATCGGCACCCCGCCGGTCGACCGTCTGGCGATCCGCACCTATATTTCGGAATTCGACACCGTCACCCTGCGCGAGGCCTTGCTGCGCGAACATTATCGCGGGGGGCAGTCGTTCTTTGTGGTGCCCCGCATCACCGATCTGCCCGAAATCGAGGACTTCCTGAAAACGCAGGTGCCCGAGGTGACCCATATCACCGCCCACGGCCAGATGGCGGCGGGCGACCTCGACGACCGGATGAATGCCTTTTACGACGGCAAATATGACGTGCTTCTGGCGACGACGATCGTGGAATCCGGGCTGGATATTCCAACCGCGAACACGATGATCGTGCACCGCGCCGATATGTTCGGTCTGGCGCAGCTGTACCAGATCCGTGGGCGCGTGGGCCGGTCCAAAACCCGCGCCTATGCCTATATGACAACAAAACCGCGCGCGAAACTAACGGCTACCGCCGAAAAGCGGCTGCGGGTGCTGGGCAGTCTCGACAGTCTTGGCGCCGGTTTCACGCTGGCCAGCCAGGACCTTGATATTCGCGGCGCCGGCAATCTTCTGGGCGAGGAACAGTCGGGCCAGATGCGCGAAGTCGGCTATGAACTGTATCAGGCCATGCTGGAAGAGGCGATTGCCAAGATCCGCTCGGGCGAGACCGAAGGCGTGATGGATGACGACGGCCAATGGGCCCCGACGATCAATCTCGGGGTGCCTGTGCTTATTCCCGAAACCTACGTGCCCGATCTCGACGTCCGGCTTGGCCTCTACCGCCGCCTGTCCGGCCTGACCACCAAGGTCGAACTGGAAGGCTTCGCCGCCGAACTGATCGACCGCTTCGGCAAGCTTCCCAAAGAGGTCAACACGCTGCTTCTGGTGGTGCGGATCAAAGCCATGTGCAAACGCGCTGGCATTGCGAAACTCGACGGCGGGCCGAAAGGGGCCACCGTGCAGTTCCACAACGACAAATTCGCCTCTCCTGCGGGGCTTGTGGACTTTATGCAGGCGCAAAACGGCACGGCCAAAGTCAAAGACAACAAGATCATCCTGATGCGCGACTGGGCAAAGGAAAACGACAAGATCAAAGGCGCGTTCCAGATCGCCAAGGATCTGGCCGAAAAGGCCGAAGAGGTGAAGCCGCGTGCAAAGAAAGGCTGATCTGTCTGGCCTGTCTTTGGCATTCTTCTCGGCCCAAATACTCTCGCGCGACGCGCGTCTGGCGGATCAGTCGACGTCCAGACCGCCCTCGGACACGATGAAATCCACAATGTCCGCGATGCCCTTGTCGGTGCGCAGGCTGGCCATGACATAGGCCCTGGCCCCGCGGGCCTGTTTCGCATCGGATTCCAGCAACACCGGATCAACCCCGACATAGGGGGCAAGGTCGATCTTGTTGATCACCAACAGATCGGCGCGGGTCAGGCCGGGGCCTTTCTTGCGCGGAATGTCCTGCCCTGCGGCGGTAT
This sequence comes from Pseudogemmobacter sp. W21_MBD1_M6, assembly GCF_052119585.1. Taxonomy (NCBI): domain Bacteria; kingdom Pseudomonadati; phylum Pseudomonadota; class Alphaproteobacteria; order Rhodobacterales; family Paracoccaceae; genus Pseudogemmobacter; species Pseudogemmobacter sp. W21_MBD1_M6. The sequence continues at coordinate 224,078 of NZ_JBGQOJ010000002.1, forward strand.
CAATCACATAGATCGTCAAATCCGCAAGTTCCGGGCTGAATGTGGCGGCAAGATTGTCACCACCGGATTCGATCAGGATCAGGTCAAGGCCAGGGATTGTCGCATTCAGGTCGGCGATTGCGGCCAGATTGATGCTGGCATCCTCGCGGATGGCGGTATGCGGGCATCCGCCGGTTTCGACGCCTCTGATCCGGTCAAGGGGCAGTGCCTGCGCCCGCATCAGAAATTCGGCGTCTTCGCGGGTGTATATGTCGTTGGTGACAACGGCCATGGAATACCGGTCGCGCAGGGCGATGCACAGGGCGGCGGTCAGGGTGGTCTTCCCCGCCCCGACGGGGCCGCCGATGCCGACGCGAAGGGGGCCGTTCGGGCTGCTCATGTCTTGAATATCCTCACATCCATGGTTTCGTGCTGCATCGAGGCAAGATCGGCACGAAATGTCGCGGTTCCGATATCGTCCAGCCCGGCCGTTGCCGCGCGCGCCGCCGTGTCCAGAATGGCACATTGAAGCGCGGTTTGAACCGCCTGACCGTCCGACTGCCCCAAAGGGACAAAGCGCACAGCGATTTGCACCAGATTGGCCACCATAGACTGAAGGAACAGCCCGACGGCCGCCGGTTTCGGCACGCCAAGCGCCTGTGCCGCAGCCCCAAGCGCCACGGGGTAGGGCATGGGCGGGTGCGCCTGATCTGTCAGCCTGTTTGTGGTGCGCAACAGCGCCGTGCCAAGGTCCATCGTCTCGGACAGACGCTCGCGGCTCGGGGCAAGGGCGCGGGCATGGGCGGTCAGCGCGGGCAGGTCGGCGCCCTTGTCCAGCGCCAGCGCGAACAGAACCGCGTCCGTGTGGCCGGACCCGCAAGTGACCAGATCGGCGATCCAGTCCCGCAAATCATCGGCGCTGCGCACGCAGCCCGCCTCGATCGCCCATTCCAGACCCTGACTATAGGCGTAGGCCCCGACGGGAAACCCGGCGGACAGCCATTGCACAAGGGTCAGGTGACCCGCATCCATCAGTCGTGCCCATGTTCATGATCATGCCCGTGATCGTGGGTGTGATCATGCCCGTGATTATGGGTGTCGGGCGCGTGGCTGTGTCCCATTGTGCGCCCCATGCCGTAAGCCCCGCCTTCGGGGCGGAACGGCGCGGTGATGTGGTGAATATGGGCGCCGAGTTGCAGCAACATCGCCTCAAGAACATGATCGCGCAGGATCAACAGGCGGTTCGGTTCAATCTGGCAAGGGGTGTGGCGGTTTCCGATGTGCCAGGCAAACCGGGGCAGGTCGCCCATCACCTCCAGCACATCCTCGTCTGCCGCGACAACCTCGATCAGCAGTCCACCGACAAGCTGCAGCGCATCGCCGTGGTTCAGACTGACCGTTTCGGGCAGATCGACCAGCACGCTTTCGTCATTCGTGGTGGTCAGACGCTTTCGACGCAGCAGGCGCTCGTCATAGCTTAATACCACACGGCCAGAAACCTTGCGGCCGTGACCGGCGCGGATCAGGGCGCGGGCGGGGGGAAGCACGCTCATGCTGCCCCCCCGTCGGTATGGTTCAAAGGTAGAACATGTCGCCGAATACGTGACGCACAATGCCGTCGCGGGTCAGGCCGCGTTTTGCCAGTTGTGCATCGCTGAGACCGTTCAGGAATTCCACCTGACGCATGCGTGTGTTGCTTTCCGCAATCTGGACCATCAAGCCGAAAAAGGCGCGAAAGGGGGCTGCGGCGACTTGTGCCAGCCCCTGTGGAAAGTGAATGCTTTTCAGCGCGAGTGTTGTCATTGGAAACATCCTTGAAGATGAAAGAGTGTTTCCTCCCATACATCGAATATGCTGGGCCGCGCCGGTCGCCGCAACCCCCGAGTGCGAAGCCCTGCGTTGCATTTTTTGCATGGCTGGCAATGGTTTTTGCGCGAATGTTAATGTGATTTTGCGCACCAATACCCCCACCCAGACGGGGCGAGGGTAACCGCGTTGCAACGACCGGATACGGAAGATCGAACCGCGTCAGATGTAAAACAAGTCGCGGAACACATGCTGTGGAATGCCGTCGCGGGTCAGGCCCATTCCGGCCAGTTCCGCATCGGTTTTCGCATTGAGCCGAAGGATCTGATCCATCCGCGAGCGACGTTCTATATAGGCGTTGAACCCCATGCCGACTGTCGCGAAGAACGAGTCGAGTCTGGCGCGCAAATGTGACGGCAGAATCTGGGTGTTTGCAGTTGTATAAGCCATTGGAAACCTCTTGCGTTTGATTGCAAAGTTTCCTCCCATAGAGTGAACTATAGGTCATAAGGCGTGACGTTTCCATGACGCTTTGCGCATATCCGCCATGCAGGGGCAGGGTGACTGGCATTTTTGAACCCTCCGTCCTCAGAACATGAAATAGCGTTGCGCCATCGGCAATTCGGTTGCCGGGGTACAGGTCAGGATTTCGCCGTCGGCCCGCACCTCGTAGGTTTCGGGGTTCACCTCGATCATCGGCATGGCGTCGTTCAGCACCATGTCGGCCTTGCCGATGCCGCGGGTGCGTTCCACCGCCACCGTCGATTTCGCCAACCCCAAAGACCCGGCGATGCCCGCCGCCTGTGCGGCCCCGCTGACAAACAGCACCGCAGACCGCTCGACAGACCGCCCGAAGGCCCCGAACATCGGTCTGGAATAGACCGGCTGCGGCGTCGGAATGGATGCATTCGGGTCGCCCATCTGCGCCATGACGATTGTGCCGCCAATCAGCGACATATCCGGCTTTACCCCGAAAAAGGCCGGGCTCCACAGCACCAGATCGGCGCGTTTGCCGACCTCTATGCTGCCGATATGCCGGGAAATCCCCTGCGCGATGGCGGGATTTATCGTGTATTTCGCGATGTAGCGGCGTACGCGGATGTTGTCGTTGTTGCCCGTTTCCTCGGCCAGACGCCCGCGCTGCACCTTCATCTTATGGGCGGTTTGCCAGGTGCGGATGATCACCTCGCCCACGCGGCCCATCGCCTGACTGTCGGACGACAGGATGCTGAAGGCCCCCATGTCATGCAGGATATCCTCTGCGGCGATGGTCTCGCGCCGGATCCGGCTTTCGGCAAAGGCCACATCCTCGGGGATCGACTTGTCCAGATGGTGGCAGACCATCAGCATGTCCAGATGCTCTTCTATGGTGTTGACCGTGTAAGGCATCGTCGGGTTGGTGGACGAGGGGATGACGTTGGGCTGGCTGACCACCTTCATGATGTCGGGGGCATGGCCGCCGCCGGCGCCTTCGGTGTGAAACGCATGAATCGTGCGCCCCTTGATCGCGGCCAGCGTATTCTCGACAAAGCCGCTTTCATTAAGGGTGTCGGTGTGGATCATCACCTGCACATCCATGTCGTCAGCCACCGACAGGCAGCAGTCGATGGCGGCGGGGGTGGTGCCCCAATCTTCGTGCAGTTTCAACGCACATGCGCCTGCCGTCACCATCTCTACCAGCGCCTCTGGCTGGCTGGCGTTGCCCTTGCCCGACAGCCCGAAATTCATCGGAAAGGCATCGAGCGATTGCAGCATCCGCCCGATATGCCAGAGTCCGGGGGTGCAGGTGGTGGCAAGCGTGCCATGGGCGGGGCCAGTGCCGCCGCCCATCATCGTGGTGATGCCGGAATGCAGCGCATCCTCGATCTGTTGCGGGCAGATGAAATGGATATGGGCGTCAAACCCGCCCGCGGTCAGGATCCGCCCTTCACCGGCAATAATCTCGGTTCCTGGGCCGATGATGATATCGACCCCGTTCTGCGTATCGGGATTGCCCGCTTTGCCAATTGCGGCAATCAACCCGCCTTTAAGCCCGACATCGGCCTTGTAGATCCCAGAATGATCGACGATCAGCGCGTTGGTGATCACCGTGTCCACGGCGCCGCCCGCACGGCTGACCTGCGATTGCCCCATGCCGTCGCGGATCACCTTGCCGCCGCCGAATTTCACCTCTTCGCCATAGGTGGTCAGATCCCGCTCCACCTCGATGACCAAATCGGTATCGGCCAACCTGACCCGGTCGCCGGTGGTGGGGCCGAACATATCGGCATAGGTGGCACGGGATATTCTGGCGGGCATGTCTGGCTCCTATTTGATCGTCATTCCGCGTTTCGAAAGGCGTTTCGCATTGGCGGTCGTTTTCTTGCGCAGCGGTTTCATCGCTGCCATCATCACCTGATCCGGGCGCTGGCCTTTGGATGCGGCCTCGATCGCGCTTGCGGCGGCTTCAGCGAAAGCCGGGCCTTTCTCGCTCACCATCCGGCTGTTCTCTGTCGGCAGAACCGACCAAAATCCGGCCATTCCCATCAGGCGATAGGCCACGACCTCTTGGGTTTCAGCGACAAGATGCCAAGCCTCCAGTCCGGTCTGCAACAAATCAAGTGGTTTTGGAAACTGCGACATAGTCCGATACTCCTCATACTCACAAACACTCCAACCTGTCCTTAAACGCTCCCCATGACAGCAGCATTAAAACCGTACACCTTTCGCGCCCCGCCAAACGGCACCAGTTGCACGTCGCGGGTCTGGCCGGGTTCGAACCGCACGGCGGTGCCTGCGGCAATATCCAGCCGCATACCGCGCGCGGCGATCCGGTCGAACGACAGCCCGGCGTTGGTCTCGGCAAAATGGTAGTGGGATCCGACCTGAATAGGCCGGTCTCCGGTATTCGCCACGCTCAGGGTCACGGCCCCGGCGCCCGCGTTCAGAACAATATCGCCCGCCATGGGCATGACTTCACCGGGTATCATGCGTTTAACCCCTTCTTTGTTCTACAAATATCCATTCCACCCTCTGTCGGCCCGCTCACCGGATCGGGTGATGCACTGTCACCAACTTTGTCCCGTCCGGAAACGTTGCCTCGACTTGCACATCCGGGATCATCGACGCGATTCCCGCCATACATTGCTCTGCCGTGATGACATGCGCGCCCGCCTCCATCAGATCGGCAACCGAGCGGCCGTCGCGTGCCCCCTCGACCACATAATCGGTGATCAGCGCGATCGCCTCCGGATGGTTCAACTTCACCCCGCGTGCCAGCCGTCCGCGGGCCACCATGGCCGCCAGGCTGATCAGCAGTTTGTCTTTTTCGCGGGGGGTCAGGTTCATTTCAATCCTCAGATTTGCCAGACACGGGGCAGGGGAGCACCGCGCAGGGCGGTCAGCACACGGACAAGCCCTTGTTTCAGCCGTTGCGCATCGGCGCTTGCAAACCGCGCGACGCATTTTCCGTCAAAGGCGGACGCCGCCGCCTCGATCCCCTCCATGGGGAAAATATCCCGCAGAAGGCTTTGCGCATCCTCGCATTTCGCATCCGCATCGACCAGGATCAACGTCGCAAAAGCCTGCGCGCGGTCCAGGCACGCCCGACGCCCCGCAAGCGCGTGCGCATTTATCCGCACAGGGTCGATCAGTACAGGCGCGCCGTCCCGCAGGATCCGCCGCGTGTCGTGAAAGGTGAAACCGCTCATCTGCTCGTCCATGGCGCTGCGGCCCAGAACCACGCTTTCCACCATCAAGAACCGGGCATCCCGCGCCAGTTCCACCGTGGTCGTGCGGCGCAGCGCCGATCCGTTGAACAGGATGGTTTCCTGCGGCAGCCAGTCCAGCGACGCGCCAGCTCCAAGGGTCAACGACACCGTCATCGACGCCACACCGTCCAGCACCGCATAGGCACGTTCGGCGGTCTGGGTCGTGCCGACCGCATGGCACCCGGCGTCAAGGGACAGGCGATGCGCCATCCGGTCACCGCCGGTCAAACCGCCGGACGTATTCAGAAAGACGACCTCCGGTGCCGGATCATAGACCTTGGGCAGGAACGCCTTGGCCGATCCTGTCTGGAACAACCGGCGCAACGCTGTGCGCGCGTTCTTCTGGCACAGTTCGACCTCGGCGCACCCATGGGTGCGTTCCAGAACCGGGCGAAGAGGCGCTGTATCCAACATCCGTGCAGATTATCCGTTCCACCGCTGCGGTCATCAGCGCGTCTGTGTTTCAGGCAGGGCACCAGTGCGAAGATGCAAGGATGCACATAAAATAGGCGCACATGATTAATGACAGGGCGGTTTGTAAATCGCGGATGTTCGGCGGGAAACGCTTTTTGTCGCGATTACGTCCTCATGCCATTTTGATAGGTTCCAAAACGGAGTTGAGGTGTTTGTTTCCGGTGATCGCCATCATGGATGGTTGGCCACTGTTCCGACATATAAGATTCGCATAATCAGTATTATGTAAATATTTTGCGTCACGCAGCGAAGGACATCGCGAGAACTAAGCCTAATAATGACCTGTTATCGCTAAACAATTGCAACTTCCAGAAACGGCTTGCCCGCTAAAATCCGCTCCACCCCGAGATCGGACAGATCCAGTGTCTGATACGCGCCTGTCAGGATGATCTCTGCCAGACCGCGCCCGACGGCTGGTGCCTGTTGCAACCCGTGACCGCTGAAGCCGTTCATCAGGAACAGATTTGGAAAATTCGGATGCGGCCCCAGAATCGCGTTCTGGTCCAATGTGTTATACGCATAGTGTCCGACCCACATGCTGCGCACGCGGGCTTCGTCAAATCCGGGCACGCGGTGATAGATCAGCGGCCAGATGATATCCTCAAAGGCGCTGTGATCCGGCTCGAAGTCGTCCGGTGCCACGGCTGCATCGTGGTCCGGCACGATGGCGCAGATCCAGCAACCATGTTCCGGCCGCATGTAAAACCCTGACGGGTCAACCATCAACGGCGCATCGGCATGTCGGGCGTTCGGCGCTTCGACCATGAAAACCGTTCTTTTTCTTGGCTCTACGGGCAGTTCCTCGCCTACCATCCGCAAGATATCGGCGGCATTGGGGCCTGCCGCATTCACCACCACACCCGCAGACACCGTGCCGCCATGCGCCAGCGTCACGCCCGTCACGCGGCCCGAATGTGTGGTTACTCCGGTGACCGTGTCGTCGATATTTTCGACGCCACCCGCGCGGGCGGCGGCACGAAAGCCCTGCATCAGGCCCATATTATCGAACCAGCCTTCGTCCCTTGTGCCGAATGACCCCAGAACCACATCTTCGACCGACAACCACGCAAATCGTTGCGCCAGTGCATCCGGGTCCATCAATACTGTGCCGGCCCCATGGGCGCACTGCATTTCCGCGGCATCACGCATCACCGATGCGCCTTGGGGGCTGCATGTCAGGAAAAGATAGCCGTTCTCGCGCAGGCCAAGTGAGTGAACATCGCGACCTAATCCTATGTTTTCTTTGAAATTTCTGATAAAGTCGACACCAAATCTGGAAATCTCGACATTGACCGGATTGGTGAATTGCTGCCGGATCGAGGCGACAGACAAGGCGGTCGAACTACGGGCATAGCTGCGGTCCTTTTCGACGACCAGAATGCGCAAAGGCCTGTCGGCCAGCCGCGTCAGCCAAAAGGCAACCGAGCTGCCCATCACCGCGCCGCCGATGACAATCACATCATATCCGGATTTCATTCCACCTGCCCCGCTCGTTCAGGACTTTTGTAGCATCCTGCCAAGCCACGGCAAGCCTCGACATCAGGGTCGGCATACCGCTAAAGTGGAGTTCTGTGGTGCAGTACTATCGGGCGTGGTCATGGTGATAATTTTTGCGTGCGTGGGGTTGGTTGATCCTGCGCCGATGAGACGTTATGGATTGACCGGCTTATTCATCTTTTCGTGGTCACGGATGAACTTTTGGATCGAGGAACGCAATGCTTCGCCATTTCGAGACCCTACTGGACAGTCGGACAATCGAAGATATCTGGACATGCCATACCGCCAAGATGGCTGAATACGGCTTTGACCGCCTGCTTTATGGTTACACCCGCGCAAGAACCAATAAATCTTTCGGTGACCCGCAGGACATGATGGTCCTGACCAATCACGACCCCACCTATGCCGATCGTTTTATGAACGACGGCCTATATAACCACGCGCCAATGGTGCAATGGGCCACGGAAAATACCGGCGCTTGCAGCTGGGGCTGGATCGAACAGCAGGCCCGCGCCGGCAATCTAAGCCCCAGCGAGTTGAAAGTGATCGAATACAACCGGTCGATGGACGTTACCGCCGGTTACTCCGTCAGCTTTCTTGACGTTTCCGTCCGCGCCAAAGGCGCTATTGCCCTGACTGCGGCAAAAGGCATTGCGCAAGCCGAAGTCGACGACATGTGGGCGTCTTGTGGTCGTGAAATTATCATTATGAATAAAATAGTCCACCTGAAACTGATCAACCTGCCCTATGCCTCTGCCCGTCGACCGTTGACGAAACGCCAACGCGAGGCGCTTGAATGGGTCGGTGATGGCAAGACGACGCAGGATATTGCCCAAATTATGGGCCTGACCCCCGCCACCGTCGAAAAACATCTGCGCCTCGCACGAGAATCGCTGGATGTAGAGACAACGGCCCAGGCGGTGCTTAAGGCCTCGTTTCATAATCAGATTTACGTACTCGAACTTTGATCTCAGGTCTTGACCAATTGGTCAGGTAAGGAATCCCTTACTTTCTTTACCTTAGGGAAACTGCGACCTTATATATGTTCCGTGAGTGGTGGCGTTAGCCTAGGAACACCGGATTGTGACGCCTTTGTATTATAAGGAAAAGCAGTTCGACCGGGCAACCGGACGCCGGGTCTGCGGGGTGTATAGGTCACCTTTGCGCTGGCACCTTAAGTGGTGTTCCAGTCCTCATCCCCAATCTGGTTTTGGGACTCCACAAAAGGGAACGGTGCAGACCTTGCGGGCTGCACCGTTTTTTTTCTATCATCGTGATTGTTTTGGCAATCTTAGCCTTGGGCGACTTTTGCAACTTCCGCTGCGAAATCTTCCACAACCTTGTCGATGCCTTCGCCCACTTCCAGACGCGCAAAGCCGATGATTTCGACACCTGCATCCGCGGCGGCCTGGCCGACGGTGATGTCAGGGTTGATCACGAACTTCTGCCCCAGAAGGGTTACTTCCTCGAAGAACTTCGCCATACGGCCAACGATCATCTTCTCGATCACGGCCTCGGGCTTGCCGCTTTCGCGCGCCTGCTCGGTCAGGATGTTCTTTTCACGCTCGACCAGCGCGGGGTCGATATCGGCTTCGGACAGCGACGCGGGGTTGGACGCCGCGATGTGCATTGCGATCTGCTTGCCGATGCCGTTGTCGGCACCTTTCATCGCGACCAGAACGCCGATCTTGCCCATGCCGTCAGCGGCAGCGTTGTGCACATAGGCGGCAACGCTGTCACCTTCCAGCGCGCTCATGCGGCGAACCGACATGTTCTCGCCAACGGTGGCAACTTTTGCGACAACGGTGTCGGCGACGGACATGCCGCCCATGTCGGCTGCGTTCAGCGCGTCAATGTCGGACACACCCAAAGCGGCCGCCGCAATCCCTGCAACCATCGACTGGAATTCAGCGTTTTTCGCGACAAAGTCGGTTTCGGAGTTCACTTCGACCGCAACGGCCTTGCCATCCTTGACGGCAACGGCAACAAGGCCCTCGGCTGCGGTGCGGCCGGACTTCTTGGCGGCTTTTGCCAGACCCTTGGTGCGCAACCAGTCAACTGCGGCTTCGATATCGCCATCAGTTTCGATCAGCGCTTTTTTAGCGTCCATCATGCCTGCGCCGGTGCTGTCGCGCAGGTCTTTTACCATAGCTGCGGTGATTGCCATCTTGGCTCTCCTCGAATGGAATTTAAACGTGTCGGGCGCAGCCGTAACTGCGCCCTGTATCATATCCGTGACAAAGGCTTATGCCTCTGCTTCGGCCTCGGCGATTGCCTCTTCTGCGGGGGCATCGACCATTGCGCCGATGTCAACGCCAGCGGCGCCCATCTGTGCGGTCATGCCGTCCAGTGCCGCACGGGACACCAGATCGCAATACAGGCCGATGGCGCGGGCTGCGTCGTCATTGCCGGGAATCAGGTAATCAATACCGTCTGGCGAAGAGTTGGAGTCAACGATTGCGATAACCGGAATGCCCAGCTTTTTCGCTTCGAGGATCGCAAGATCTTCCTTGTTCACGTCGATGATGAACAGCAGGTCGGGAACGCCGCCCATTTCGCGGATGCCGCCAAGGGATGCCTGCAGTTTTGTCTGCTCGCGCTCCATCGACAGACGCTCGCGCTTGGTCAGGCCGGATGCGCCTTCGCCAAGCTGCTCGTCCAGGTTTTTCAGGCGCGCGATCGACTGGGAAACAGTTTTCCAGTTGGTCAGCGTGCCACCCAGCCAGCGGTGGTTCATGTAGTATTGCGCACATTTTTCGGCGGCGTCGGCGACGGGGCGCTGTGCCTGACGCTTGGTGCCGACGAACAGAACCCGGCCGCCCTTGGCAACCGTGTCGCGCACAGCCTGCAACGCGCGGTCCAGCATAGGAACGGTCTGCGTCAGGTCGAGAATGTGAATACCGTTGCGGTCGCCGTAGATATACGGTGCCATACGGGGGTTCCAGCGCTGTGTCTGGTGACCAAAGTGTACGCCAGCTTCAAGCAGCTGACGCATGGAGAATTCTGGAAGCGCCATTTCGGTGTCCTTTCCGGTTTGCGCCACGACGGGGACAAGGGCAGTTGCCCAACCGGCGGACCTCATGGGATGTCTCCCCACATAGGCCCAAACCCCGTCTGCGGATTTAAAGTAGCCGGCACATAGCCCAAGTCCCTGCCCTGCGCAAGCCCCAAGCGGTTATCGCGTCAGGCTGCCTGTGCCGTATCGACCGCCTGACGCAGCAGCCCGCCAAGGGCCGTGATCCGCCGGCGCAGGCGCCAGGGACGGTCCGCGATCGCCAGACCTATGACATCAGACAGAGCCGACCGCTTTTTCAAATCTCTCGCAAGGTTATGGCCATGGTCAGGAAAGATATAGTGGTGGATATTCGGACCTTCGGGGAACTGGGTCGCATGGATCAGTTCATCTTCGGACCCGCCGTGCAGAATGACATAGGAGGTTCCCGCCTGCCGAAGGTTTTCCACACGGTTGAATCGCATCACCTCAATGCGTTTGCGATGATACATCCAGCGGGTTTCCTGCGGCACGATGCGTGGATCGACGGAAAACTGCGGCACAAAGGCAATCACACGGTCGAACTGCGTCAGCCTGGACAGGTGCAGGGCCATTGTGCCGCCCATACTATTGCCAAGCGCCGTGACAGTTTCCGCGCCGATCTGACGGGCTGTCGCTTCGATATAACGCACCAGAAGTTCGGCCAGCCCATCGCGGTTCAGCCAACTGCGCCTGATATCCGTTACAAAAAGAACGTGGTTTTCGCCATTGTTGCTGGCGGCCCCCGGAAATTCCGCAGGCTGAACCTCTTTTCGAGAGTTTCCCACCCCGGAAAAACTGACAACCATATGCCGTGATGTTCCGGGCATATATCGAAGCATAAGCGCCCCGTCTTCGTAAAGGGTGTGTATATCAGTCATGGAACCGGTTCGAATTGTTACTGTTTTTACTTAGATTGCGCCAGAACGTGGCAACAATAAGGCCCCGCTTTCTGAAAAGCATTGCGCAAATCACTTTCTACCCGGTCTTCTCGGTGCAAATACTCGCTTTTCCACCGTTCCGCCCAACGCACCGCTTGCAGTGGCGCGCGGGCTTCGCCACAACGCCTACATGATACCGAAACCAGACATCCTTTGCATCGGCTCTGTCCTGTGGGACGTGATCGGCCGGTCTTCGACCCCGATGCGTGTCGGGTCAGACGTGCCGGGCCGCATCACACGCCTGCCGGGCGGCGTGGCGATGAACATTGCCATGACCCTGCGCCGCTTCGGTCTGACGCCCGCGCTTCTGACCGCCATGGGCCGCGACGCCGAGGGGCTGGACCTGCTGGCAACCTGTCGGCGGATGGGGATGATCACCGACCATATTTATCTGTCCGACGATCTGCCTACTGACCGCTATATGGCAGTCGAAGGCGCCAACGGGTTGATCGCCGCGATTGCCGACGCCCATAGCCTCGAGGCGGCAGGCGCCAAAATTCTGCGTCCGCTGGCGGATGGCCGTCTGGGCACCGCCGCCCTGCCCTATGCCGGACAGGTCGCGCTGGATGGCAACCTGACCACCGCGCTGCTGGACGAGATCGCAAAAAGCCCGCTGTTCGCCGCCGCCGATCTGCGCGTGGCCCCTGCCTCGCCGGGCAAGGCGGAACGGCTGTTGCCGCTGATGGGCCATCCCCGCGCCACGCTTTATGTCAACCTCGAAGAGGCCGGCATCCTGTGCCAGACACAGTTCGACACGTCGATCAAGGCCGCCGCCGGTCTTCTGGCTCGTGGGGCCGCCCGCGTGCTTGTGACCGACGGCGGCAATCCCGCAACCGAAGGCACCGATGCCGACCTGATCACCGCCACCCCGCCCCCTGTGCTTGTGACCCGCGTTACCGGTGCAGGCGACACCTTCATGGCTGCCCATATCGTCGCCGAGGCACAGGGGGCCGACCGCGCCGCCGCCCTTGACCGTGCCTTGCAGGCCGCCGCCACCTATGTTTCCGGAGAACCCGATCAATGACCGCCCTGCCCGATTTTCCAATGATCTTTTCCCCCGAAGTGGCCCGCGCCCGCGCAGACGGCACGCCCATAGTGGCGCTTGAAAGCACGATCATCACCCACGGCATGCCCTATCCGCAAAACGTCGAGGCCGCCGCCCTCGTCGAGGCAGAGGTCCGCGCCCATGGGGCCACCCCCGCCACCATCGCCGTGCTCGACGGGACCCTGCACATCGGCCTGACGGATGCGCAACTGGCCCAGTTGGGGCAGGCAAGCCATGTCGCCAAACTGTCGCGCGCCGACCTGCCCGCCTGCATCGCCACGGGCGGCACCGGCGCCACAACGGTTGCCGCAACCATGATCGCGGCGCATCTGGCGGGCATCCACGTCTTTGCAACGGGCGGCATCGGCGGCGTTCACCGCGGCGCGGAACTGACCTTCGACATTTCCGCCGACCTGCGTGAACTGTCGGAAACTGCCGTCACCGTCGTGGCGGCAGGGGCCAAGGCAATCCTCGATCTGCCCAAAACACTCGAGGTTCTGGAAACTCTCGGCGTGCCGGTCATCACCTATGGCCAAAGCGATTTTCCCGCCTTCTGGAGCCGCGCCTCGGGCTTGCCTTCGCCCTTGCGGATGGATGACGCGGCCAGCATTGCCCGCGCCCACATAACACGCGTCCGCATGGGCCTTCCGGGTGGCCAACTCATCGCCAACCCGATCCCCGTGGCGGATGAAATCGACTATGCCATCCTGTCGCCGATGATCGAAATCGCCCTGGCCGAGGCCGAGGCGCAAAAGATCAGCGCAAAAGACGTGACGCCCTTTCTGCTTGACCGGATACTGGAGCTGACGATGGGCCGCTCGCTGACCTCGAACATCGCGCTTGTGCTGAACAATGCGCGCCTTGCCTGCGAAATCGCCCGTGAAATGGGCAGACAGATGTCGAAAAGCTGATCTGGCCCGCCACGCCGTGTTGTAGTGCCCTTCACCACCGCCTACATTCGCCCAAGATCAAGGAAGCGCGCATAGATGCAAGACCTATTCGAAAAACCCCACGTCGAGCGGCGCAAGGCGCGTCCCTTCGCGCGCCTCCGGTCGAACTTTCTGACCGGATTAGTCGTCGTGGCCCCGATCGGCCTGACCCTTTGGCTGATCTACAGCGTCACAGGATGGATCGACAGTTGGGTTCTGCCCTTTGTGCCAAATCGCTTCCGGCCCGAACTATACATCGGCATCAACCTGCGTGGCGTCGGCGTCATCATCTTCCTGATCTTCACCGTGCTTATCGGCTGGCTGGCCAAGGGCCTTCTGGGGCGCTCGCTGTTGCGCTGGGGCGAAAACCTTGTGGACCGGATGCCAGTCGTCCGCTCTGTCTACAACGGGTTGAAACAGATCGCGGAAACGGTTTTTGCCCAGAACGAGTCATCGTTCGAAAAGGCGTGTCTGGTGGAATACCCCCGCAAGGGCATCTGGGCCATCGGCTTTGTCTCGACCAACGCCAAGGGCGAGATCGCGCGCAAGACACCGGGCCAGGGCACGCTGGTCAGCATCTTCCTGCCCACAACCCCCAACCCGACTTCGGGGTTTCTGCTGTTCGTGCCGGAATCCGATGTCACCTATCTGGACATGAAGGTCGAGGATGCGGCAAAGCTGATCATCTCGGCAGGGCTTGTCTATCCCAATCCCAAAGATCCGGCGGTGCCTGCCGCCGGAACATCCGCCGCACAGTCCTGACCTGTTCAGATGATCACAGCGGCAGCCACCGGCTTTTTCACGGCATTCTCGCTGATCCTCGCGATCGGCGCGCAGAACGCCTTTGTGTTACGGCAAGGGGTGTTGCGAAAACACGTGGGCTGGCTGTGTCTGCTGTGCGCGGGGTCCGATGCGCTGCTGATCAGTGCGGGCATCCTGGGGTTCGGCGCGGTCACGGCCCTATACCCCGCCTTGCCCGCGATCATGGGCGTGTCGGGGGCCGCGTTCTTGTTCGTCTACGGCGCGATGCGCCTGAGGGCGGCCTGGCGCGGCGACTATGCGCTGGTGCTGGCGGGCCAGTCCGGCAGCCTGCGGGCGACGCTGGTCACCGCCTTCGCCTTCACCTGGCTGAACCCGCATGTCTACCTGGATACGCTTGGCCTGATCGGGGCCGTCTCGACGCGGTTCGAACCTGCGGCGGACAAGATCGCCTTCGGTATCGCCGCCGTTTCCGCCTCGTTCGTGTTCTTCTACAGCCTCGGCTTCGGCGCCCGCCTTCTGGCACCTGCCATGCAAAGCGCAAAGGCGTGGCGCGTCCTTGATCTGGGGATCGGGGCGGTGATGTGGGGGCTGGCAGCCGGATTGTTGCGCAACGCGGTCAGTTGAACGCCGCCGCCAGATCAACCGTGCCATTGCGCCCAAGATCGTCCCGATGATGCTGCAAGAACCTCTCTGCCGCCGCATAACCCGCCTCGCGCAGGCGGTGTAGCAGATAGGGGTTCGGCGTCATCTTCGTCGTTGCCGACAGCTCGTTCATCAGGGCATCATCCGCGATCATATGCACCAGAACGTCCTTCATTGTCCCCGCGCGCAATGCACCCGCCCCCAACAACCGCTTGACGAAATTGATCGCCCGCAACTCGCGTAACAAGGACGAGTTGAAGCTGATCTCGTTCACGCGGTTCTGGATCTCGGCCGGTGTTGTCGGAACCTCGTTGCGAACCAGAGGATTGATGTTCACAATCACCAGATCGTCGGAAAACTGCGGCTCGAACAGCGGAAACAGCGCCGGATTGCCGGAATAGCCGCCATCCCAGAACGCCTCGATCTTGCCTGTCGCGGGGTCCATGAACTCGACCGCCTGAAACACCGTCGGCAGGCAGGTCGTCGCCAACAGGACATCCGCCGAAATCTCTGCCCCCGAAAACACCCGGATCTTGCCGCTGCGCACGTTTGTGGCCGACACGAACAACGCAGGCCCACCGGCGGCGCAGACATGTTCGAATTCGAACCGCTCGGCGATCTTCGCCAAAGGGTTCCGGTAGGCGGGACCAAAGGAATAGGGGCTCATCACCGTGCTGACCGTGTCGGCAATAGAGAACGGCCCCGCGCGTTCCATCATCTGCGCTGCCATCGCCGGGCCGGGACCGAACAGTGCCATCCAGCCAGACATCCGCATATCGCTGACCGCCCCCATCTGGCCCCAAAGCCAGGCAAGGTTCTCTTTCGCGGCCACCCGTCCCCCCTTGACCATCCCCGCCTTCAGCGCGGCACCGTTCAGCGCCCCCGCCGACGTGCCGGAAATCGCGCCGATCTCGATGTCGTCGTCATCAAGCAACCGGTCCAGAACGCCCCAGGTGAACGCTCCGTGGGCACCACCGCCCTGAAGGGCAAGGTTGATCCGCTTTACCATCTACTTGGTCCAAATATCCTCGCCGAAGGCATTGAAATCACAAGGCGGTCCATCCGCCATCCACGCTGATCGTCGTGCCGGTGATCTGGGTTGCCGCGTCGGAACACAGGAAGACCGCCGTGCCGCCCAGTTGCTCGACCGTGGCAAATTCCTTTGACGGTTGGCGCGCCAGCATGACCTCGCGGATCACCGTCTCGCGGTCCATGTCGTATTCCTTCATCGTGTCGGGGATCTGCGCCTCGACCAAGGGGGTCAGCACATAGCCCGGACAGATGGCGTTGCAGGTGATCGGTGCCGTGGCGGTTTCCAGCGCCACGGTCTTGGTCAGGCCGACGATCCCGTGCTTGGCCGCGACATAGGCCGATTTGTAAGGCGAGGCGGTCAGCCCATGCGCCGAGGCGATGTTGATGATCCGCCCCCAATCCCGTGCCCGCATTCCGGGCAGCGCGGCTGCGGTGGTATGAAACGCCGAGGACAGGTTGATCGCGATGATCGCGTCCCATTTGGCGGCGGGGAATTCCTCGATCGGGGCGACAAACTGGATGCCGGCGTTGTTCACCAGAATATCGCAGGTGCCCGCCTTTTCGATCAGGGCGCGGCAGTCGTCGCCCTTCGACATATCCGCCTGAATATAGCGCACGGTCACGCCGTGTTCCCTGGCCATATCCGCCGCCAGCGCATGATCGGCCTCGGTATCGGTGAAAGAGTTCAGCACGATGTTCGCACCCGCCTTCGCCAGTTCGTGCGCGACCCCCAGGCCGATGCCAGAGTTCGACCCGGTGATAACGGCGGTTTTTCCTGCAAGCGACATAGCGACACTCCTGATCCAGACAATTGCGTTGTGGTCACTATAGATGCTGCAAGTGCAAAGGAAACATCAAAGCGGGCGACATACCCCGGATGTGAAGCGGCACCGCGGCGCAGTCTGTGGGCAATATGCAAGACAATCTGCGGGCAAAAAAAAAACGCCAGCACGAAGCTGGCGTTAAGTTATTGAGGCAGGTTTCATACAGGCAAGAAACCTATCGAGCAGTGCCCTCTTTATAAGCAATCTGCCGCCGCTGGCCAAGCTAAAAGTTTGAAAAGGCTGGAAAGGCCCGTTACTACTAAACGCCAACGTATAAAGGGGTCACAGGGATTGTCGCCGCAATGAGATCAAAATTATTACAGACCATCCGCATGGCAAGCGCCGCAATCCTGCTGGTTTTTGGGGGGGGATTCGCATCTGCCGAACCGTCGCATGGCATAGCTATGTATGGTGACCCCGCGCTGCCACCTGATTTTGTGTCATTGCCTTATGTCAATCCAGAGGCACCAAAGGGCGGGCGCATCGTTTTCGGCGAGGGCGGCGGGTTTGATTCACTCAATCCGCACATCCTGAAAGGCCGCGCGCCCTACGGTGTGCAGTCCTATGTTTTCGAAACTTTGATGGGCCGGAACTGGGACGAACCCTTTACGCTTTACGGTCTTTTGGCAGAATCGGTTGAAACCGGACCGAATCGGGACTGGGTGGAATTCACCCTGCGCCCCGAGGCAAAGTTCTCGGATGGCTCTGCCGTGACGGCCGAGGACGTGCTTTGGTCCTACGAGACATTGGGCACCAAGGGGCACCCGCGCTATCTGGGCACCTGGGCCAAGGTCGCGAAAGCCGAGATCACCGGCGCGCGCAAGATCCGCTTTACCTTCAACGTCGCCGACCGCGAGCTTGCGCTGTTGATGGGAATGCGCCCGATCCTGAAAAAGGCCCAATGGGAGGGCAAGGATTTCGCGGCATCGACGCTGGATGTGCCGATCGGGTCCGCGCCCTATGTGATTTCCGATTTCAAGGTCGACCGTTATGTCACGCTGAAACGCAACCCCGACTACTGGGGCAAGGATCTGCCCTTCATGCGCGGTCAGGCCAATCTCGACGAAATCCGATATGACTTCTACTCTGACGGCGGGGTGATTTTCGAGGCCTTCAAAGGCGGCGAGATCACGACCTACCGCGAAGGCAACGCGGGTAAATGGGACAGCGCCTATGACTTTCCCGCCATCGGGTCCGGCGATATCGTCAAGTCGATCATCCCGCACCAGCGCCCGTCCGGGATCAGCGGTCTGGTGATGAACACCCGCCGTGCCCTGTTCAAGGATTGGCGCGTGCGCGAGGCGATGATTCAGGCGTTCAACTTCGAATTCATCAACCAGACCCTGAACGGCGGAACCGAACCACGGATCACATCCTACTTCTCGAACTCGGTTCTGGGCATGGACCACGGCCCCGCCGAGGGCCGCGAGGCAGAGCTGCTGGCGCCGTTCTACGCCGATATCCCCCCCGGCGCGATCGAGGGCTATGCCCTGCCCGTCTCGGATGGCACCGAACGCAACCGCGCCAACATCGGCCGCGCGATGAACCTGATGGCAGAGGCAGGATGGACCGTGCAGGAGGGCGTGATGAGGGACGCGAACGGCACCGCGTTCAGCTTTGAAATCCTGCTGGCACAAGGCTCTAGCGAGCAACAGTCGATCGCCGACATCTATGCCTCGGCGCTGAAACGCCTTGGGATCACGGTCAACATCAATGTCATCGACCCCGCGCAGTTCAAAGAGCGCACCAATGCCTATGACTTCGACATGACGAACTACACCCGCTCGATGTCGCTTAGCCCCGGAAACGAGCAGATGCTGTATTGGGGCAAGGACGGCGTCACCGAACCCGGCACCCGCAACTGGATGGGCATGGACAATCCCGCAGTCGAGGCGATGGTGACTGCCATGTTGACCTCGGACACACGAGAGGACTTCATCGCCGCGACCAAGGCGCTGGACCGTGTGCTGACCTCGGGGCGGTATGTCATCCCCACATGGTATTCGGCATTTTCACGGATTGCCCACGCCAGACAGTTGAAATATCCGTCGCGTATTGCAATGTACGGCGACTGGATCGGTTTCCAGCCCGATGTCTGGTGGTACGAGGAATAAACGCAGATGCTACGTATTATGGTTATGACTTCGCTGTTGGCGCTTGGCGCCTGCAACACGATTGCCGGCGCCGGAGAGGATGTATCCGGCGGCGCGCGCCGCGTTCAAAGCTGGTTCTGACACCGCTGACCCTGACGGCATCGCCCTGATCCGCCCTTGCAAAAAGGGCGGGTCGGTCTTTGACCGGGCACAGGTCAGGCCAGCGACGTGACCCACATGATCATCGCGTCCTCTTCCGAGATCGAGATGACGTTATGCCCCATCGTGGCGTCATAATAGGCGCTGTCGCCGCGCTTCATCTCGACCGGCTCGTAGAATTCCGTGTAAAGTCTGATCGCGCCGGTCAGAACATACAGGAATTCCTCGCCGTCGTGCCGCACCCATCCGTCGAACTCTGCCACATCGCGGGCCCGGATGCGGGCGCGGTAGGGCAACATCTGCTTTTTGGTCAGACCGTTCGCCAATAACTCGTGCTCGTAGGTTACCGTGGCGTGGCGGCTGCCCTCACCCGATTTCGTCACCGACATCCGCCCGTTGACCTGCGCCCGGGACGGGGGCGTGAACAGCTGTGGCACAGAGATTTGCAGCCCTTCCGCCAGCTTTTTCAACGCCTCGTAGGTGGGCGACATCTGGCCGTTCTCGATCTTGGACAGCGTCGATCGCGCCAGCCCCGCCTGATTTGCCGCCTGTTCCAGCGTCCAGTCCCGCGCCTTGCGCAACTCGCGGACACGCGCCCCAAGGTTCAGGGGCTGGGCATGAACCTCTTCACCGCTTTCGCGGGCAAGGCGGATAAGGCTGGTTGGGTCAGGGTCGCTCATGGCGCATGATATAGTCGCAATACAGCCCCCCTTGCAACTGCCGTGCGCGCCGCGTAGCACCGCGTTTATGGTCTCCGAATTCAATACCGGCGCACCCGCGCCCTGCCCCGTGCCGTTCAACATGGCGCAATATGTGCTTGGCGCTGCCGCAGACAATCCCCACAAGATCGCCTTGTCGGTCATCGGCACCGACGGGGACGAACACTGGACCTACGCAGAGCTGGAACAGGCGGTTCGCAGCACCGCTGCGGGCTTTCTGGACCTTGGTCTGACCGCAGGCGAACGCGTGCTGATGCGCCTTGGCAATACCGTCGATTTTCCGATCGTGTTTCTGGCTGCTATCGCCGTCGATCTGGTGCCGGTTCCGACCTCGTCGCAACTGACGCGTTTCGAGGTGAACAAGATCGCGGCGGACCTGTCGCCGTCGCTGATCGTGGCGGGGCGCAGCGCGGCGTTGCCCGAAGCCCCCGATTGCCCCGTGCTCGACATCGCAGCCCTGCACGAATTGCGCGCGAATGTCCCCGCCGATTACGTCGCGGGCGACCCCGACAGGCTGGGTTATATCATCTACACCTCTGGCACCTCGGGCATTCCGCGCGCCGTTATGCATGCCCATCGCGCGGTTTGGGCGCGTCGGATGATGTGGGACGGCTGGTATGGCCTGACGCCCGATGACCGCATGCTGCACGCGGGTGCCTTCAACTGGACCTATACGCTGGGCACCGGCCTGATGGACCCGTGGACCATCGGCGCGACCGCCCTGATCCCCGCAGACGGTGTCACAGCAGCCGAACTTCCCCATCTTCTGCGCCGCGAGAATGCGACGATTTTCGCTGCTGCCCCAGGTGTTTACAGGCAGTTGCTAAAGTCACACCTCAAGGTGAACCTGCCGACCCTGCGGCACGGGCTTTCTGCTGGCGAAAAGCTGCCGGAGGCAACGCGCACCGCATGGGAAACCGCCACCGGAACCCTGGTGTTCGAGGCCTACGGCATGTCCGAATGCTCTACCTTCATCTCTGGCAGCCCGTCGCGCCCCGCTATTGGTGCGGCATCCGGCTATCCGCAGGCAGGGCGCCGGATCGCGGTCGTCGATGACGTCGGACACCCCGTTCCGCTGGATGCCGCAGGAACGCTGGCGATCCACGCCTCTGATCCGGGTTTGATGCTGGGCTATCTGGGTGCCTGCGCCGAAACCCGCGCGAAATTCAAAGGCGACTGGTTCCTGACCGGCGACACCGGATCAATGGCCGCAGACGGGGCAATCACCTATCTGGGGCGCGTCGACGATATGATGAACGCGGGCGGCTTCCGCGTCTCTCCGGTCGAGGTGGAGGCGGTGATGACAACCCACCCCCGCATCGCGGAATGCGCCGCAGTCGAGGTGAAGATAAAGACGGATGTCACTGTAATCGCACTATTTTATGTCTCTGAGATCGACATCCCGGATCCCGACCTACTCGGATTTTCCGAAACCCGTCTGGCGCGATATAAAACGCCGCGCCTGTTTATTCGCGTTAATGCCCTGCCCAAAGGGGCTAACAACAAACTTTTGCGCCGCGCGTTGCGGCAAACATACGAGGCACGGCATGGTCAAGCTTGACATCATTTCCGACCCGATCTGCCCTTGGTGCTATATCGGCAAGACCTATCTGGACCGCGCATTGGCGAACCACCCCGACCACCCGTTCGTCATCGAATGGCATCCGTTCCAGTTGAACCCGGAAATGCCCGCGGGTGGCATGGACCGGCGCGACTATCTGGAGCATAAGTTCGGGGGCCGCGATGGCGCGGTCAGGGTCTACGGCCAGATCGCAAAAACGGCCGAGGATGCGGGAATCGAGATCGACTTTGCCGCGATCAAGCGCACCCCGAACACCATCGACGCGCACCGCCTGATCCATTGGGCCGGCATCGAGGGGCGGCAGACGGCCGTCGTCTCGAAACTGTTCGACGCCTATTTCAAGCAGGGCCTCGACATCGGCGACAAGGACATCCTTGCCGATATCGCAGACAGCGCCGAAATGGACGCCGCCGTGTTCCGCAAACTGCTTGCCAGCGACGCGGACCTTGCGGATCTGCGCGCCCGCGATGCGCATTCGCGCCAGATGGGCGTCACCGGCGTGCCGACCTTTGTCGTGGCGCAGCAGCACGCGCTGAGCGGCGCGCAACCGCCAGAGCTTTGGGAAAAGGTCATCACCGAAATCATGGCGCAGGACGCCAGCGCGTGATCGC
Organism: Pseudogemmobacter sp. W21_MBD1_M6; assembly: GCF_052119585.1. Taxonomy (NCBI): domain Bacteria; kingdom Pseudomonadati; phylum Pseudomonadota; class Alphaproteobacteria; order Rhodobacterales; family Paracoccaceae; genus Pseudogemmobacter; species Pseudogemmobacter sp. W21_MBD1_M6. The sequence continues at coordinate 245,953 of NZ_JBGQOJ010000002.1, forward strand.
GCCGACCAAACGGCTGGGCCAATCAGAGTTCATCGCGCTGATCGCGATGCTGTTCGCGACCATCGCGTTTTCGATCGACGCCATGTTGCCCGCGCTGCCCCAGATCGGGCAGGAACTGACCCCACAGGACGTCAACCGCGCGCAGCTGATCGTGACCAGCTTTGTCTTCGGCATGGGCTTTGGCACGCTCTTCGCCGGGCCGATATCGGATGCTCTGGGGCGCAAGCGGGTGATCCTTGGCGGTGCGGCGCTTTATATTCTGGGGGCGGCGCTGGCATCTATGGCGCAGTCGCTTGAACTGCTGCTGCTGGCGCGCCTGCTTCAGGGGCTTGGGGCTGCGGGGCCGCGCGTGGCGGCGTTGGCCGTGGTGCGTGACCTTTACGAAGGGCGCGACATGGCGCGGATCATGTCGTTCGTGATGATGGTCTTCACGCTTGTCCCCGCCATTGCGCCCAGCCTTGGTGCGCTGATCATCGCGGGCTTCGGCTGGCGGTCGATCTTTGCCGCCTTCATCCTGTTCGCAACGCTTTCCGGGCTGTGGCTTGCCGTCCGCCAACCCGAAACCCTGCCCCCCAAAGATCGCAGGCCGATGGCCTTTGCAACGCTCTGGGCCGCAGCCAAAGAGGTGATGACAAACCGGCTGGTCGTTCTGACAACCCTTGTGCAGACGCTGTGCTACGGGGCGCTGTTCGCGGTGATCTCCTCGACGCAGCAGATCTTCGACATCACCTTCGACAAGGCTGACAGCTTTCCGGTCTGGTTCGCGGTGATCGCGATTCTTGCGGGGTCTGCCAGCCTCGTCAACGCGCGGGTCGTGGTGCGGCTGGGGATGCGGTATATGGTCAAGGTCGCCCTGCTCGGGCAGATTGTCATCGCCAGCCTTATGGTTATGGCAGAGACATCGGGCCTGCTGACCGGCGACGCGTTCTTCGCGGCCTATGTGTTCTGGACGGTATCGGTGTTCTTTATGACGGGCCTGACCCTGGGCAACCTGAATGCTTTGGCGATGGAGCCGATGGGCCATATCGCGGGCATGACCGCCAGTATCGTGGGCGCGGTTTCTACCATGCTTGCGGTCGGCATCGCGGCGCCGGTCGGCATGGCGTTCGACGGCACCCCCTTGCCGATCGTGACCGGTGTGCTGATCTGCGCGGTGGTGGGCTGGATCATCATGATCATCACCGGAGAGCGGCAAACCTGACACAGGCCCGTCAGGCGCTGTTCTGGCTTCTCTGAATATCCTCGGCGTAGCCACATCCGACGTTTGCGCCGGGGACAGATCAGAACCGGTCTTTGCGGGCTCTGATCTCGGCGAAAACCTCGGCGTCGGTCGCGTCCGTCAGTCCCAGCCGCGCCCTTATCAAGGGGGACGACGCCCGCAGGAACGGATTGGTCGCACGTTCGTGCCCGATGGTGCTTGGCACGGTCGGCAGGCCCTTTGCCCGCAGCGCCTTGACCTCGGCGATGCGGGCGACCAGATCGGGATTGTCCGGTTCGATCGTTTCTGCAAATGCCGCATTGACCAACGTATATTCATGGCTGCCGTAAACCGCCGTGTCGGGCGGCAGGATCGCCAGTTTGGACAGGCTGTGCCACATCATATCCGGCGTCCCCTCGAACACGCGGCCACAGCCCAGCGTGAACAGCGTATCGCCCGTGAACACCGCATTCTGCGCTGGAAAATAGTAGTTCACCATATCGGTCGTATGCCCCGGTGTGGCGATCACCCGCACGCCCTGCCCGGCAAAATCGAATGTATCGCCGTCCCAGACGCGGACGTCGATGCCTGCGATCGTCTTGGACATCTCGCGCGGGCCGATCACGGTGCAGCCTGTTTCGGCCTTGATGTCGGCCAGCCCCGCGGTGTGGTCGCCGTGGTGGTGGGTGATCAGGATATGGGTTAACGGCCAGCCGGTCGATGCCAGCGCGGCCCGCGCCGCCTCTGCATCGCCCGCGTCGATCATCGCGGTTTCACCGGTGTCGGGGGCATGGATCAGCATGCCGTAGTTGTCTGAGCCATACGGGAACAAATGGATCTGGAAACGGGTCATGGCGCGGCCTTTCGGGTCAGGTGTCGATTTTTTCGCTCGCACTCATGAAACCATGGGACAGGGCGGCGAAAAATGCAGAATGGCGTCTCAGGCGCAGAATGCGCTGTTCTTCATCGGCGGGCAAGGACTGCACGACGCGGCCCACCATTTCGGATGTGCGCATGGCGCGTTCGCTTATCACGCGCAGCATGTTGGCGTAGGGGTTATCCCCGATCTGGTAATAGTCCTGCCGGTCGCCGGGTTTTGCCACGCGGTCGACGATGCCCTTGTCCAGTAGCAGCCGCGCATTCGCGCTGATGCTGCCCCGGCTGACCTGCAATTGGGTGGCAAGATCGCTGAACGAATAGGGCGTTCCGTCAAACACCAGCAGGCCGATCATCCGGCCCCCGATGCGCGGAAAACCGTCGGCCTGCATCACCAGCCCCATCTGCTCGATGAAGTCCGTTCTGATGTCTGAAAGATCCTGTGTCATGTATTTCCTACCATGAATCGCTTGGTATTTATGCAGCATCCATTATGTTCAGTCAATACTGAACGAAGTGATTGACCTGCGTTTCAATCCGAGATAGGCCTCGCCCCATATTCTTGCGACGGCTCTGCCCCGGCCAGAATTCCCCTCCTCAGAGGATTGCAAAATGTTCACCCGTTCTTTCGTTCTTCCGGCCCTGCTGGCCGCTGCGGTTTTTGCCGGTCCGGTTTGCGCCCAAGAGGCCGCACTGGCCGCGACTCCGCGCATTCCGACCGTAACTGTCGCCCCCGTCGCCAAGGCAGAGGTGATTGGCCAGATCCCCGTTTCCGGCACTTTGGTTCCCCGGAACGAGGTTCTGGTCTACCCGCAGGTCAGCGGTTTTGACATCCAAAGCATCTATGTCGAGGTCGGTGACACAGTAAAACAGGGCGATCTGCTGATCGAATTGAACAGCAGCACCCTTGCCGCGCAGCTGGCGCAGGCCGATGCCTCGCTGAACAGCGCCGAGGCCGCCGTGCGCCAGGCACAAAGCCAGATTGAATCTGCGCAGGCCGCCCTGACCCAGGCAGAGGCCACACTGGAGCGCAGCCAGAGCCTGCGCGCCTCGGGCAACCTTAGCCAGGCCAGCCTTGACCAATCCGTTGCCTCGGCGTTGACCGCGCGTGCAGGCTTCGCCAGCGCCACCGACGGGCTTGCCGTGGCTTCGGCGCAGGTGGAACAGGCCAAGGCACAACGCAAGATCGCGGCACTTAATCTGGATCACGCAAAGATCACCGCTCAGGTCGCGGGCCTTGTGTCCGACCGTCAGGCCCAGATCGGCGCCATCGCGGCCTCGGGGGGCGATCCGATGCTGAAGCTGATCGCGAACGGAGAGATCGAGGTCGAGGCTGAGGTGATCGAAACCGCCCTTGTGCAGATCAGCGTGGGCGACCCTGTCGACCTGACGATTGCCGGACTGGGACAGGTCAGCGGCACCGTTCGCCTGATCGAGCCCACCGTTGATCCCGTCAACCGGTTGGGCCTGATCCGCATCACGACCCCGGCCTCGACCGCCCTGCGCGCGGGCATGTTCGCCAGCGGCAATATCATCACCGACCGGCGCCTCGCGCTGACCGTGCCCAGCACGGCCGTGCAGACAGATGCGGGCGGCACCTTCGTCATGGTCGTCAGGGACGGGGTGATTTCCAGACAGGCCGTGGCCGTCGGCCTTTTGTGGCAGGACAGCCGCGAGGTTCTGTCGGGCGTCACCGAGGGCGACACCGTGATCGCCAAGGCAGGCGCGTTCTTTCGTGACGGCGATCAGGTCATCGCGATTCCGGCAGGAGACGTGAAATGAACATGTCCACCTGGGCTATCCGAACGCCGGTCCCGACCCTTGCCCTGTTTCTGGTCCTGTGCATCATCGGCATGGTCAGCTTTTTCGGGCTGCCCGTCACCCAGTTCCCCAACATCGACGTGCCGATCATCAAGGTCAGCGTCAACCAGTCCGGCGCGGCCCCGTCCGAAATCGCCAGCCAGATCGTCAAACCGATCGAAAGCGCGGTGTTCGACATAACCGGGGTAAAGCACGTGACGGCTGTCGCGTCTGATTCATCGGCGGTCCTGACCATCGAATTCGCGCTGGAAACCAACACCGACCGCGCCCTGAACGATGTCAAGGATGCGGTGGCCGGTGTGCGCGGTGACCTGCCCGACTCCATTACAGAACCTGTTATCACCCGCGTCGATGTCACCGGCGCCGCGATCCTGACCTATGCGGTCACCGACCCGACCCGCAGCATCGAGGAATTGTCCTACTTCGTCGATGACGTGGTTGCCCGCGACCTGCAAACCGTCAAGGGGGTGGGCAGCGTTGTCCGCCTTGGCGGGGCCGACCGTGAAATCAAGGTCGAGCTTGAACCGGACCGCCTTCTGGCGCTCGGGCTGACCCCCGATGACGTGAACAGCCAGCTGCGGGCCAAGAACATCGACCTTGGCGGCGGGCGCGGCAATCTGGCGGGGCAGGAATTTTCGATCCGCGCCCTTGGCAGTGCCGACACGGTCGCGCAACTGGCGGCCACGCCGCTGACCCTGCCCTCTGGCCGCACCGTGCGTCTGGACCAGATCGGCGCCGTGCAGGACGGCCCCGCCGAGGCCCGCGCCTTCGCCATGGTCGACGGCCAGCCGGTGGTGTCCTTCGGTGTGTTCCGCGCCACCGGGGCCAGCGATCTGGACGCCGCCAACAACTCGAAGACGCGGCTGGCAAAGATCAACGCCGAATACCCCAATGCGGACTTCACGCTGGTCGATGACGCGACCGTCTATACCGAAGGCAATTATCGCAGCGCGATGGACACGCTCTACGAGGGTGCGATCCTTGCGATTATCGTGGTGTTCATCTTTCTAAAAAACTGGCGCGCCACGCTGATCACCGCTGTGGCGCTGCCCTTGTCGATCATCCCGACGTTCTTCGTCATGAACTACCTCGGGTTTTCCCTGAACACGATCAGCCTGTTGGGCATCACCCTTGTGACGGGTATTCTGGTGGACGACGCGATTGTCGAGATAGAAAATATAGTGCGCCATATCCAGATGGGGAAACCCGCCTTCGAGGCCTCGGAGGAGGCCGCGACAGAGATCGGCACGACCGTCATCGCGATCAGTGCCACCATCGTCGCGGTTTTCGCCCCTGTCAGCTTCATGAGCGGGATCGCCGGCCAGTACTTCAAGCAATTCGGCCTGACCGTCGCGGTGGCCGTCCTGTTCTCGCTGCTGGTCGCGCGCCTGATTACCCCGATGATGGCCGCCTATTTCCTGAAAAACAATGCCGGCCATGCCGAACCGACGGACGGCATCGTCATGCGCAGCTACATCCGCATCCTGCGCTGGACGCTGAAACACCGCGCGATCACCCTTTTGGGCGGGCTTGCGATATTCGGCATCTCGATCTTTTCCGCCACGCTTTTGCCAAGCGAATTCATTCCCGAAGCCGATACTGGCCGCGCGACTGTCTCGCTTGAACTGCCCCCCGGATCGACGCTGGACGACACCCGCGCCGTCTCGCGTGCGCTGTCCGACCGGCTGCATGGCATCCCCGAAGTCACGAATATTTTCGTCGACGGTGGCTCGGGCAGCATATCAAAGGCCAATCTTCTGGTGAATTTTGGGCAAAAGGCCGACCGCGACAGATCCTCATTTGCGATCAAGGACGATATAACCGCGCTTTTGCGCGATGTCCCTGACGTGCGGGTCTACCTGATAAAGGATAACGGCCAGCGCGACATCGAGATCAGCGTTCTGGGTGATACCGAACCCGCCGCCGCACTGGCCGCCGTCACCCTTGCCGACGAAATGAACGGGCTGGCCATGATCGTCAATGCCTCCTCCTCGGCGGCCCTGACCCGTCCCGAAATCCAGATCACGCCCAAACCGGAACTTGCGGCTGAAATGGGTGTCACCGCTGCGGTGCTCGCCTCGACGATCCGCATCGCGACCATTGGCGACACGGATGCCAATCTGGCCAAGTTCAACACCGGAGAGCGGCAGATCCCGATCACCGTGCGCGTCAAGGAAAGCATCCGCAACGACCTGTTCAAACTTCAGGGTCTGCGCCTGCCCAGCACCACAGGTAAGCCCGTCCCGCTTGGCGTGGTGACCGACATCGCGCTGTCCTCGGGCCCCAGCACGATCGAACGCTACGACCGTCAGTATCGCACCACGGTCGAGGCCGATCTGGCCTCGGGCGCCTTGCTGGGCCCGGCCACAAAACAAATAGAGGCGCTGCCCTCGGCCTCCGATATGCCGGAAGGCACCTCTATCCAGAACGCCGGCGACGCCGAGGTCATGGCCGAGGTGTTCACCAGCTTCGGCCTTGCGATGGGCGCGGGCATTCTGCTGGTCTATGTCGTGCTTGTGCTTCTGTTCTCCAGCTTTATCACGCCGGTGACGATCCTGATGTCCCTGCCTCTGGCCATCGGCGGCGCGATCTTTGCGCTTTACCTGATGAATTACGCGATCGGCCTGTCGGTTGTGATCGGGTTCCTGATGCTGATGGGCATCGTCACCAAGAACGCGATCATGCTGGTGGAATTCGCGATCACGTCGATGGCGACTGGCGTGCACAAGAACGACGCCATGCTGGACGCGGGCCACAAACGCGCAAGACCCATCGTGATGACCACCATCGCGATGACCGCCGGTATGGTGCCAAGCGCGCTTGCGATCGGCACAGGCGGCGAGTTCCGCTCGCCCATGGCGGTGGCGGTGATCGGCGGGCTGTTGCTGTCAACGCTGCTGTCGCTGTTGTTCGTGCCGTCGCTGTTCAGCGTCGTTCAAGGGCTGAAAACACGGATGCGCGATGCGATGGTCCGCGTGCTTGGGGCCAATCAGCCCGATCCAAAGGCAGGCTAGCGCAAGGATTGCGGGGCCGGGGCCACATTATCCGGTTCTTTTTGGCTTAAATATCCTCGCGCGAAGCGCAAAAAAAAAGCCCCCGCGCAAGCGGGGGCGGCATTGCGAAAAAATACGCAGACCGCGTCGGCCCTCGGATCAGCCCAATGCGTATCCGGCACCGCGCACCGTGCGCACCGGATCGTCGCCGCCATGCTGGCACAGGGCCTTGCGCAGGCGACCGATGTGCACATCCACGGTCCGCGTATCCACATAGATATCGCGGCCCCAAACCCGGTCCAGCAGCGCCTCGCGGCTCCATACCCTGCCGGGTTTCTCCATAAAGGTCGTCAGCAGACGGAACTCGGTCGGCCCAAGCTTCAGCGGCTTTTCCTGACGCGTTACCTTGTGGGTCTCGCTGTCCAGCAGGATATCGTCGAAGGTCAGAACCTGCCCAAGTGCGGCAGGTCGCGTGCGGCGCAACTGGGTGCGCACCCGCGCCATCAGTTCGGCCACGGAATAGGGTTTTACCACGTAGTCGTCCGCGCCGGTTTCCAGGCCACGCACGCGGTCTCCCTCTTCCGATCGGGCGGTCAGCATGATGATCGGCACATTGCGCGTCTCGGCGCGGGATTTGATCCGGCGGCACACCTCGATGCCCGAGACATTCGGCAACATCCAGTCCAGCACAACCAGATCCGGCACCAGCTCTTCGACCAGCAACAATGCCTCTTCGCCGTTCTCGGCCCGCGCCACCACAAAGCCTTCGGCCTCCAGGTTGTACGCCAGCACTTCGCGCTGCGCCGCTTCGTCTTCGACCAGCAGAACTGTCGGCTTATCCGCAGACATTACTTCGCCCCGTTGGTTTGATCAGAGCCCATCGAATAAGGGGTGCGGTCGCCTTTCGGGCGGCTGTCGTCCGGCATCTCTCCGGTGACCAGATAGATCACCTGCTCGGCCATGCTGGTGGCGTGGTCGCCCATCCGTTCGATATTCTTGGCAATGAAATGCAAGTGCATGCAGGGGGTGATGTTGCGGGGATCTTCCATCATATGGGTCAGGAATTCGCGGAACAGCGCGTTATACATCTGGTCCACATCCTGATCGCGCTGGCGTACATCCTCGGCCAGCACTTCGTCGCGCCGGATATAGGCGTTCAGCACGTCGGTCAGCATCAGCTCGACCTCGCGCGCCATCCGGCGGATCGCGCCGGACGATCCGGCGACGGGCGGCATCTGCACCAGAACAGAGGTCCGCTTTGCAAGGTTCTTCGCGTAATCGCCCATCCGCTCCAGATTGGCGCTGATCTTGATCACGGTCAGAACCGTGCGCAGGTCGCCCGCGGTGGGAGAGCGTAGCGCGATCACGCGGGCGGCTTCCTCGTTGATCCGCTCTTCCAGTTTGTCGATCAGCTTGTCATTGGCGCGCACCTGTTCGGCCAGTTCGGTATCGCGGGTTTCCAGCGATTTGGCCGCGTCCTGTATGGCCGCCTCGACCATGCCGCCCATTTTCATGATCAGGGCGGTAATTCCCTCCAGATCACGGTCGAATGCGGATGCGATATGTGCTTTGTCAGCCATGTGAATGCCCCCTAGCCGATCCGGCCAGTGATGTAGCTTTCCGTACGCGGATCGCTTGGATTGGTGAAAATCTGGCCGGTCTCGCCGAATTCGACAAGGTTGCCCAGATGGAAGAACGCGGTCTTCTGGCTGACCCGCGCGGCCTGCTGCATCGAGTGGGTAACGATCACCACCGAAAAGTTGGCGCGCAGCTCGTCTATCAGTTCCTCGACCTGCGCTGTCGCGATCGGATCAAGCGCCGAGCATGGCTCGTCCATCAACAAAACCTCGGGGGCGGTGGCCACCGCGCGTGCAATGCACAACCGCTGTTGCTGGCCACCGGACAGGCCTGTTCCGGGCGCGTTCAGGCGGTCCTTGACCTCGTTCCAGATCGCCGCACGGCGCAGCGAGCTTTCGACGATCTCGTCCAGTTCTGCCTTGTTGCGGGCCATGCCGTGGATGCGGGGGCCGTAGGCCACATTGTCATAGATCGACTTCGGGAAGGGGTTCGGCTTTTGGAACACCATGCCCACCTTGGCGCGCAACTGCACCGGATCGACCTTGGGGTCATAGATGTTCTCGTTGTCCAACAGGATCTGGCCCTCGACACGGCAGATGTCGATCGTGTCGTTCATCCGGTTCAGGCAGCGCAAAAAGGTGGATTTGCCGCAGCCCGATGGCCCGATAAAGGCGGTGACGGTCTTGTCAGCGATTTCGACGTTCACGTCCTTGATGGCGTGGTTGTCGCCATAATAGACCTGCACGTCTTTTGCCGAGATCTTTACCTCGTTCAATTCCACAGCCCTCTCCACAAATCTCATGTCATTCATTGTTCTATTCCTATTACCAGCGGCGTTCGAACCGGCGGCGCAGCATCACCGCGATCAGGTTCATTGCCACAAGAAAGGCCAACAGGACGATGATCGCACCCGAGGCCCGTTCTACAAAAGCGGGGTCAGCACGTTGCGTCCAGTTGTAAACCTGAACCGGCAGCGCCGAGGCAGGGTCGAAAAAGCCCTCTGGCGGCGCGCCGGGGAATTCCCGGACGAAGGCCACCATGCCAATCAGCAGCAAGGGAGCGGTTTCGCCAAGCGCCTGCGCCAGACCGATGATCGTGCCGGTCAGGATGCCCGGTGCGGCAAGCGGCAGCACATGATGGAACACCGACTGCATCTTCGATGCCCCGACCCCAAGTGCGGCATCGCGGATGCTGGGCGGGACCGCCTTCAGGCTGGCACGGGTCGAGATGATGATGGTCGGCAGCGTCATCAGCGTCAGCACCAGACCGCCCACAATTGGCGCCGACTGCGGCAGACCGGCAAAGTTGATAAAGATTGCCAGACCAAGGATGCCGAATACAATCGACGGCACCGCCGCAAGGTTAGAGATATTCACCTCGATCACATCGGTCAGCCGGTTCTTCGGCGCGAATTCCTCCAGATAGATCGAGGCCGCGACGCCGATCGGCAGGGCCAGGCACAACACCACGATCATCATGTAAAGCGACCCAAGAATAGCCACGCCCAGCCCCGCCGCCTCTGGCCGTTGGTCAGAGGCATCGCCGCCGGTGATGAAGGCCCAGTTGAACCGTTTCTCGATGATCCCGGCATCGCGCAACGTATCGACAAGCGCCAGTTGCGCCGGTGTGACATTGCTGTCCAGCGAGGCACTTTCCTGCGACACGCGCCCCTTCAGGTAGCCGTCGATGCGACCGTTCGCCAGAAATTCAAAGTCACGCGTGGTGCCGATGATATCGGGGTTGGCCAGCACAAAGTCACGCAGCTGCGCGGGCGCATCCTTGGAAATGATCGCGCCAAGGTCTTTCTTGCCCAAGTTACTGACATCGATCCCGCGCTCGCTCATGGCGGTGGCAAAGGCCCGATCTATGATCGGCGCATAGCCGAACGTGGTGACCTTTTTCATCACCTCGATGTCGCGGGTGCCGGACTTGTCCAGCTTCGCCTCGGTCAGGGTGACGGGCAGCTTCACAAAGGTCTGGCTGAACGCGCCGTGACCGTTGATGAAAATCGTGGTCAAAAGCACGATCAGCGATGCGATCCCAAGCATGACAGCAACCATGCCGTAATACTCGAACCGCTTTTCGGCGGCATTACGTTTCGCGGTGCGCGCGTCCTGCACCAAAAGCGAGGACTTCTTCGCCGGTGTGTAGCCGGCGTTTCCTGCGGTGGCGTCGGTCATTCGTACTGCTCCCGGTATTTCCGCACGATATAAAGTGCGAGGACATTGAGCCCCAAAGTAATAACAAACAGCGACAGCCCCAACGCAAAGGCAACCAGCGTTTCGGGTGCCGCGAAATCGGTATCGCCGGTCAGCTGGCTGACGATCTTGACGGTGACGGTTGTCATCGCCTCGAAGGGGTTCAGCGACAGCTTTGCTGCGGCCCCTGCCCCCAGAACCACAATCATCGTTTCGCCGATGGCGCGCGATGCGGCCAGCAGGATGGCCCCCACGATACCGGGCAAAGCCGCCGGAATGACGACCTGACGGATGGTTTCGGATTTCGTGGCGCCCAGCCCGAAAGAGCCATCGCGCATGGACTGCGGCACCGCGTTGATGATGTCGTCCGACAGCGAGGACACGAACGGGATCAACATGATGCCCATGACCAGACCGGCGGTCATCACAGAACTGGAGCTTTCGCCAAGCCCCATGGGCTGCGCAAAATAGTCGCGCAACATCGGGCCCACGGTGACCAGCGCGAACAGACCGTAGACGATGGTCGGAATGCCCGCCAGGATCTCGATCAGGGGTTTGGCGATGCTGCGGATACGCGGTGTCGCGTATTCCGACATGTAGATGGCCGCGAACAGGCCGATCGGCACCGCCACCACAAGGGCGATCAGGCTGATATACATCGTGCCCCACAACAGCGGCAGAATGGCCAGATCACTGTCGCCGCGAAAGTTGGGCGCCCAGGTGCTGCCGAAAAAGAATTCCATCGCGGGATATTGGCTGAAGAAATTGCGCGACTCGAACAGCATCGACAGGATGATGCCAAGCGTCGTCATGATCGCGATGCTGGAGGCAAAGATCAGCAGGTACAGAATGCCCCGCTCGACCACATTGCGGGCGCGGTAGTCGGCGTGGATACGCGACAGCGACAGGGCGAACCCGCCAAGCGCGGCAAGCAAAACCGCCACGGACATGGCAATAGATCCGGCACGCGACAGCGATCGGTAGCTTTGCGCCGCCCGCAGAACCTCTGGCCGAACGTCCGACCCAAGCGCCACGCCCACCGCACCAAGCCGCGCGCGGATGCCGCTTTCGCCGGCCACCAGATCAGTGGCCTCGGCGTTGGTCATCGCGCCAATGGCAACGGCCACGTCGATGCCATCGGCCAGACGACGCACGTCGCTCATGACCAGACCACGGGTGCTGTCGGCGGAAATGGCAGTGTCGGGGATCATCGAAACAACGCGGCTCTCGATCCACATCGGTTGCACAAGCAACCAAAGGGCCGCGATGGCAAAGGCCGGTGTCACGGTGAACATCGCGACGTCAGAGCCGTAATAAATCGGCAGGGAATGCAGTTTGCGTGCGTCCCCACCCGCAGAGCGAAGCGCGCGTTTGCGCCCCGTGACATATCCCAGACCGCCAAGGCCAAGAACGATCAGTGCAAGCCAGAAAAAGGGCATATCTGCTCCGGTTAAATGTGTCGTAGGGGCACGCGGTATTTTCGAAAGGTAAAGGGCAGCGCCTGGCGCTGCCCTTCGATTTTAGCCAGAGATTACATCGTGCCTTCGGATGCAACCAGTGCCTGTGTCTCTGCCAGCGCAGGATCGGACACCAGACCGTACTGGGCAAGAGGACCATCAGAGCCAGCCATGTCGTCGGACACGAAGAACACTGCATACTCTTTCAGGCCGGGGATCACGCCGATGTGGGCTTTCTTCACGTAGAAGTACAGCGGGCGGGACACGGGGTATTCGCCGGTCGAGATCGACTCTGTCGAGGGAACAATGCCGGACATCGTTGCAACTTGCAGCTTGTCTGTGTTGTTCTCGTAGAAGGCCAGACCGAAGACGCCGATGCCGTTCTTGTTGCTTTCGATACGGGCCAGCGTTTCGGTGTAGTCACCGTCGATGTCGACAGAACGACCATCGGTGCGCAGTGCGATACACGCCTTTGCAGCGGCTTTCTTGTCGCCCTTGGCAGCGGTCAGAACCTCAAGCGCGCCAGTCGCCTCACAGCCTTTTTCCAGAACGTTCACTTCGAACACTTCGCGTGTGCCGTGCTTGGTGCCGGGCACGAAAGCCTGGATTTCCTGAGCGGGCAGCGCGGGGTTCACTTCGTTCCACATGGTGTAGGGGTTCGCAACAACGGCGCCGTCGACAACAACCTCGGCCGCCAGTGCCTTGTACCAGTCTTCGGGGGTGAAGGCGAAAGAGTTGCCCGCGATGTCAGAGGCGAAAACGATGCCGTCATAACCGATGCGGACTTCCATGATGTCGGTCACGCCGTTTGCGGCGCAAGCTTCGATCTCGCTGTCCTTGATTTTGCGCGACGAGTTCGCAACGTCGACAAAGTTTTCGCCAACGCCTTCGCAGAATTTCTTGAGGCCGGCCGAAGAGCCGCCGGATTCGACAACAGGTGTCGGGAAGTCAAAGTTTTCGCCGAATGCCTCGGCCACGATGGTAGAGTAAGGCAGCACAGTGGAAGACCCTGCAACCTGCACCTGATCACGGGCGGTCGCGGCGGTTGCTGAAACGGCAGCGATCGCCAGGACAGAGGCGGTCAGTTTCATGAAGGACATTGGATAGCTCCTGTTAAGTGTCAACGACCATCCGGTCAGATGATCCTAGGCGCCGTCCTAAAGGCGCTGCACTATGGTTTTGTGACAGTTTCGTAACGTTTTTATGACAGATGCCAAAATCCTGCCAGAAAAACCTTATAGGGCGCCCAATATTTTCCCCTAAGCCATTGGCAGAACGATGGAAAAGCAGCTTCCCTGCCCGACCGTGCTTTCGATCCTGAAACGCCCCCTGTGACGGTTCACGCTGTGTTTGACGATGGCAAGACCCAGCCCGGTGCCCCCCATTTCCCGCGAACGGTGTCCGTCAACCCGGTAGAACCGCTCTGTGAGTCGCGGCAGATGCACCGGATCTATGCCCGGGCCGCGATCTATCACGTCAATTCTGACCCCCGGACCGCGCAACGACGGATCAGCCGGGTCTTTGGTGATCGACACGATGACATCGCCGCCGCAGCCACCGTATTTTATGGCGTTCTCGATCAGGTTGGAAAACACCTGCAACATCTGGTCGGAATCCGCCTGAAGCGTGACCGGTCCCGGCTCTCCAGCCAGCACCACCGCGATTCCCTGTTTGTCTGCCACCGGTTTCAGCGACAAAGCCGCAGACGCCGCCAAGGCCCGCACGTCGATGGTCGATGTCGGGCGCATCCGTTCTTCGCCCTCGACGCGGCTGAGTTGCAGCAGATCGCGGACCAGACGGTTCATCCGGTCGGCCTCGCGCGCCATGATGTCAAGAAACCGCTCTCGTGCCGCCGGATCATCCCGTGCGGCGCCGCGCAGGGTCTCGATAAAGCCGATCAGCGCAGTCAGGGGCGTCCGCAATTCATGGCTGACATTGGCCACGAAATCGCGGCGCATCTGCCCCGCCTCCTCCAGATGTGTCACATCTTCGAAGCACAGCAAAACGCCCATCCGCCCGGCCTCGGCCACTGGAGAGCAGGTGACATGAAACGTCGTTTCGCGCCGCGCCTCTGTCCCCAGATATTTCACCTGCCGCGGCGTGCCGTCGCGCAGAACCCCCTCGATCGCGTCCAGCGTGGTCGGCTGGCGCAACACCGTCACATAATGCCGCCCGACGCTATCACCGCCGAATTTGCGGGCCGCCAGACTGTTCGCGGCGCGGATACGCTCGTCCGGTCCGATCAGAATCATCGGCAACGGCACGCCTGCCATAACGCTCTCCAGGTTGTCGGGGGTCATCGGCGCCTCTGTGTGGGGTGTGGAATTTCGGGCATAATCGTTCATTTCTATTTTTTGTTTGTAACAGCCATTGCAGTGAATTGCCAAAAGCAGCAATGGCCCTATAGTTTACCTAACGTCAATCTTTTGCGACGGACAGCGCGGTCGGTAAAAAGGACGTATGCAGCGGTGGCGCGGTAAATTCTGGCCACCAGAAGGCGGTGCAGGCCTGGCAGGGATGACGAACGATGAACGAAAGACCGAATGGCAAACAGTCGCTGCTGGTTGTAGGAAACCTGTCAGACTGGATCGCCTCTGGCAAAGACCTGCCCCGCGACGGCGATATCGTGTTTTCTGATTTCGCCGATCTGTCCGAGGCGTTCTTGATAAAAATACGGCCCGAACTGGTGCTGTCACAGCTTCTTGCAACCGGATTCGATGCGGTGGATCTGGCACACCGGCTGTGTGATCTGGGGTATGTCGGTCGATATGTCGCCCTGACCGGGCCGCTGGTGCATGCCGACCTGATCAAGGCCGAGGTCGACAGATCCTGTCCCAATCTTGAGTTCGATATCATCGAAATCGGGGCGGCCAGCGACGTTCGCACACTTTAGACTGCGGCCTTGATCCGGCGGCACTAACGCCAAGACTGTTGATTTAAATCAATAGCTTGTCAGATGATCTTCAACCCGTTTGCGAACCGTTTCGCGTTCTTCTGGTAACCGACGGCGGATTGCACCAGTCTGGCCTGCGCCTCTGCATCCAGAAGGCGCACAACCTTACCCGGCGCACCCATCACAAGCGACCCGTCGGGGATCACCTTGTTCTCGGTAATCAACGCCCCCGCGCCGATCAGACAGCCCTTGCCGATGACAGCGCCGTTCAGCACAATCGCCCCCATCCCGATCAGTGTTCCGTCGCCGATGGTGCAGCCGTGCAGCATCACCTTATGCCCGATGGTGCAATTCTCGCCTATGATCAGCGGCGATCCCATGTCGGTGTGCAGCACGCAGTTTTCCTGAATATTGCTGCCGCGCCCCAAATGGATCACCTCGTTATCGCCGCGCAACGTGCTGCCGAACCAGACAGATGACTGATCCTCCAGCACAACCTTGCCGATCAGATTGGCGTCTGGCGCGACCCATGCGTCGCCAAGGGTCGGTGCAATTCCATCCAGTTCATAAATCATGTGCGGTCCTCGAATTCCTTGTTCAGCCGGCGTACCGTTTCCACCAGATCGGGCTGCTGCGATATTCGCATCCGTTCGGCGCTGACAATTGTTTTCAGTTTATTTTCAGTCTCTTCCAGGTCGTCGTTCACCAAAACAAAATCATATTCCGGCCAATGGCTGATCTCGTCCCGGCTTTTTTGCATCCGCTTCGCTATGACCTCGGCGCTGTCTTGCGCGCGCGAAATCAGGCGGCGTTCCAGTTCGGGAATCGACGGCGGCAGGATGAAAATCGACAGCACATGCTTGCCCAGAACAGAGTTCCGCACCTGTTGCCCGCCCTGCCAGTCTATGTCGAACAACACGTCACGCCCGGCAGTGATCGCCTCTTCCACGGGACCGCGCGGCGAGCCGTAGAAATTGCCGAACACCTCGGCATGTTCCAGCATGTCGCCGGCCTCGATCATTGTCTCGAAGGCCTCGCGCGTGCGGAAATAATAGTCGGTCCCGTCCAGCTCTCCGGGGCGGGGCGTGCGCGTGGTGGCAGAAACGGAAAACCGGATCGTCGGGTCCCAAAGCATCAGGCGCTTGGCCAATGTGGATTTGCCCGCACCCGAAGGCGAGGAAAGGATAATCAACAGGCCACGGCGTTTCTGCATTGATCTCACTCTATGTTTTGGACTTGTTCGCGCATCTGGTCGATCACCGCCTTAAGGTCAAGGCCGATGCGCGTCAGATCGGTCGACTGCGCCTTGGCGCACAGCGTATTGGCCTCGCGGTTGAATTCCTGTGTCAGAAAATCAAGCTTACGCCCGATCGGGCCTTTCGCCGACATCAAATCTCGCCCCGCCTTGATATGCGCGCCCAACCGGTCGATTTCCTCTGTCACATCGGCCTTGACCGCCAGCATCGCCAGTTCCTGTGCCACGCGGGCGGGATCGGCCCCGTCAGAATGCCCCAGAACCCGCGCCAGATTGGTCCGCAGGGCGTCGGCCACCTGCGGCTTGCGCGCCTCTGCGGCACGGGCGGCATCGGCGGTCAACTGCTCGATCAGCGCCATCTGGTCCAGCAGAACCTGATGCAATGCGGCCCCTTCGGCGGCGCGCATCGTGTTGAAGTCGGACAGCAAAACCGGCAGATCCACCAAAAGCGCGGCCAGCAACGGGCCTGTGTCCTCGTCCTCGGTGACGGTGGTGTCCAGCACGCCGCGAATGGAAAGCACCTCGGCGGCAGAGGTGCCGGACAACGAGACATGCGCGGTGTGCGCCGCCTGCTCGATCTCGGCCAGCGCCTCCATCACGCGGGCAAGCTGTGCGGCGTTCACACGCATAGGCACCTGCGCATCGTCGCGCTGGACGCGCAGGGCAAGGCTGATGTTTCCGCGGGCCGCAGCAGCGGTGACGGCGCTGCGCACGGCGGTCTCCAGCCCGTCGATCCACTCGGGGAGGCGCAGCCGCAGGTCCAGCCCCTTGCCATTCACGCTGCGCATATCCCAACCCCAGCTATAGGCCCCCGTCTGACCCTTGCGCGCGGCAAAGCCGGTCATCGAGTTCATGTTTTGCACATCCAGGTTAACCATCTGCTAATTTTCCCCGCTGAAATCGCGTCGATCCGTGTCATATTAACGGAAAGGTAATCTTTGTGGACATAGAGTTAACAGAGGGTTGTCCGCCCCACAACAAAGCCGGTGTTGTGCCATGACGAGTAAGGAGAGTTCCGTGAAGGACAATTCTAATCATTTGAAGAACGTAATTTCGCTGTCACGGGTCCAGTCCGACCAGCGTTTTCCGGTTATTTCAGCCGTAGAGGCCTATTGGACCGCGTTGCGCGGTGGGCGATCCGTTCCGTTCCGGTTCGACATCGACCCACGAGGCATCGAACACGCACTGGAATACACGTTCATGCTGGAACGCATCGCGCCCGGCATCGCGCGCCTTCGCTTTGCGGGGTCTCACCTGAATGACCTGATGGGGATGGAGGTGCGCGGAATGCCCCTGTCCGCGCTGTTCGCAGGTGGTGCCAGAGCCGCGATCACCGATACGCTGGAACAGGTCTTTTCGACCCCCGCAATTGCCGACCTGACGCTTCGCTATGCCGGACGGTTCGGTGTGTCGCCGCTGGATGCGCGGATGGTGATTCTGCCGTTGCAAAGTGCCGATGGCCAGATCGACCGCGCCATGGGGTGTCTGGTCAGCAACGGCACTATCCCCAGCGGGGCCTGCCGGTTTGACATCACCGACACACGGACAACGCAGCTGCCGCCGCACATTTCGGCAGCCCCGCGGCCCCGCATGGCCTTTGCCGAGGCACAGGCACCATTTGCCCCACAGCGTTCCGCACGGATAGCAAAAGGGCCGAACACAACGCGTCCGGCCCTTCGTTTGCTAACATTCGACGACTAAATCGAAGCCGCCTGTGCGGTCTCGCGGCGGCCCGACAGCTCGCCCGCCACCAGAAACGCCAGTTCCAACGCCTGACTTGCATTCAGACGCGGGTCACAGGCGGTGTGATAGCGATCCGACAGATCCTCGTCCGTGACCGCGCGAACACCGCCGGTGCATTCGGTCACATCCTTGCCGGTCATCTCGAAATGAACGCCGCCGGGGTATGTGCCCTCTGCCGCGTGAACCGCAAAGAATTCGCGGACTTCGCGCAGCACGCTTTCAAAGGGCCGCGTTTTATAGCCGGATGTGGATTTGATGGTGTTGCCGTGCATCGGGTCGCAGCACCAGACAACCTTCATCCCCTCCTCCTCGACGACGCGGATCAGCTTTGGCAGGTGGTCACCCACTTTGCCCGCGCCGAAACGTGCGATCAGGGTCAGGCGGCCCGCTTCGTTTTCGGGGTTCAGTGTGGCGATCAGCTGCTTCAGGTCGTCGGTGGAAATCGACGGGCCGCATTTCAGGCCGATCGGGTTCTGGACACCTTTGCAGAACTCGACATGCGCACCGCCGGGCTGACGGGTGCGGTCGCCGATCCACAGCATGTGACCAGAGCCGGCAACCGGCAGGCCAGAGGTGGAATCGATCCGGCACAGCGCCTCTTCATACTCCAGCAGCAAGGCCTCATGGCTGGTGTAGAAATCAACGGTGCCCAATTGATGGCTGCTGTCAGAATTGATGCCCGCAGCGGTCATAAAGTCCAGCGCATCCTGAATCCGGTTGGACAACTCGCGGTATTTCTCGGCCTTGTCGGCCTCGGCAAAGCCGGTTGTCCAGCTGTGCACGCGGTGGATATCGGCGAAACCGCCCTGCGAGAACGCCCGCAGCAGGTTCAACGAGGCCGCCGATTGTGTGTAGGCCTGCAACATCTTCTGCGGGTTCGGGATGCGGGATTCCGGTGTAAAGTCCAGCTCGTTGATGATGTCACCGCGGTAGCTGGGCAATTCAACGCCGCCGATGACTTCTGTCGGTGCCGAACGCGGCTTGGCGAACTGCCCCGCCATACGGCCCACCTTGACCACGGGCACTTTGGCCCCATAGGTCAGCACGACCGCCATCTGCAACATCACCTTGAATGTGTCGCGGATGTTGTCTGCGGTGAATTCCTCGAAGCTTTCGGCGCAATCGCCGCCCTGCAACAAAAAGCCCTGCCCGTTGGCAACCTGGCCCAGTTCGCGTTTCAGCTTGCGTGCTTCGCCGGCAAAGACAAGCGGCGGATACTTTGCAAGCTGTGCCTCGACCGCATTCAGCGCGGGCACATCCAGATAGTCAGGCATTTGCACACGCGGTTTCGCGCGCCAGTCCGACTTGCTCCAGGCCTTGGTCATTGTCTTTTCTCCAACAGGTTAGCGGTATCAGGCCCGTATATAGTCAAGCCAAACGGATATTGCCAACGCCCATTTTGACCACTTGCATGTCGCGAATAATCAATTCCGGGCCTTGTGGGGCGGTCATAAAACTGTTTCCGTTGGTTAGCTTGAAAAAAGGATGCTTGCGCAATGCAGGTGAGTCGGCAACAAAAAGACAGATCAACCAGCGAAACAAAGCCCAAGCGCTTTGTCTTTTTGCTGTTGAACAAGTTCACCATGCTGTCATTTGCCGGTGCGATCGAGCCGCTGCGCATTGCCAACCGGATTTACGGTCAAAAGATCTATGACTGGAAACTTGTGGCGGAAAACGCGGAAAGCGGCGTTTGCTCCAACGGGTCCAGGTTCGGAATTGATATGGGACTGGAAGAGATGTCGCGCGACGATATAATTCTGGTCTGTGGCGGCGTCGATGTGCAATCCGCCACCACAAAGCCGATCCTGAACTGGCTGCGCCGCGAAGCCCGGCGCGGGGCGACGATCGGCGGGCTGTGCACGGGGGCCTACACGCTGGCCAAGGCGGGTCTGCTGGAAGGCAAGCGCGCGACGATCCACTGGGAAAACCAGGACAGCTTTCTTGAGGAATTCCCCGAGGTGGAGCTGACAAAATCGGTGTTTGTCGTTGACGGGTCACGATATTCAACCGCAGGGGGCACCTCGTCGATCGACCTGATGCTGAAGATCATTGCCGATGACCACGGCGAGGATCTGGCCAATACGGTTGCCGACCAGTTGATCTATTCATCGATACGCACGGATCAGGATACCCAGCGCCTGTCGATTCCGACCCGCATCGGCGTGCGCCACCCAAAGCTGAGCCAGGTGATCCAGATGATGGAAAACAACATCGAGGAACCGATCAGCCCTGCGAAACTGGCCAAGGATGTCGGCATGTCCACCCGGCAGCTGGAGCGTCTGTTCCGCCGCTATCTGAACCGCAGCCCGAAGCGGTATTACATGGAACTGCGCCTGTCCAAGGCGCGCAACCTGCTGATGCAAACCGATATGAGCGTGATCAACGTGGCCCTTGCCTGCGGATTCGCCTCGCCCTCGCATTTCTCGAAATGCTACCGCTCGCATTACGATACGACCCCCTACCGTGAACGCGGTGCGCATGCCGGCCGGCTGTCGATCTAGGCAAGAATCGCGGATCGGCGCGGCCCGCCCTGCGGGTTGTGGCGGATTGGCACGGCTGGCTTGACGCAACGTTACACATTGACCGGCCTTAAATGCAGCCGGAATTTTGTTCCGGTGCCCGCCTTACGTGCCGCACAATCGCCCATTTTAAGACATTTATTCGGGGCAATTGACTACAATACCAAGAAAAACCATGTAAATACCCTGATTTCACGCCCTTGACCCCGCATTTGGCGTTAAAACCGGGCACAGATGTCGGCTTGCCCCCTATCGGCGCGCTTTTCTTTTGTAAAATCGGTATCTAATCTGCACTCTGGATTATCTGTCCAACTTGGGAGACGACAATGAAAAAACTACTCATGGCGACCGCTGCAACCGCATTGATGTGCGCTGGTGCGGCCTCGGCCGAGACGATTAAAATCGGTGTGATCCTCGGTTTCACCGGCCCGCTTGAATCCATCACCCCCGCAATGGGTGCCGGCGCAGAGCTGGCGATGAAAGAAGTCAACGATTCGGGCATGCTTCTCGACGGGTCCACCGTCGAATCGATCCGTGGCGATTCCACTTGCGTCGATGCTGCGGCGGCAACTGCGGCGGCAACGCGCCTTGTGACCTCTGACAAGATCAACGCGATCATGGGTGCCGACTGTTCCGGCGTGACCGGCGCGATCCTTGCCAATGTTGCGGTGCCTAATGGTATCGTGATGGTGTCGCCCTCCGCCACCTCGCCCGGTCTGTCCACCGCCGAGGATAACGGCCTGTTCTTCCGCACCGCGCCCTCCGATGCCCGCCAGGGTGTTGTGATGACCGACATCCTGACAGAGCGTGGCGTGAAAACCGTGGCCCTGACCTATACCAACAACGACTACGGCAAGGGACTTGCTGACGCGTTCCAGGCCGCATTCGAATCCGCAGGCGGCACCGTGACCATTTCCGCCGCGCACGAAGACGGCAAGGCAGACTATTCCGCAGAAGTTGGCGCGCTGGCCTCTGCCGGCGGTGATCTTCTGGTTGTGGCCGGTTACGTAGATCAGGGCGGGTCCGGCATTATCCGTTCGGCGCTGGACAGCGGTGCGTTTGACAAATTCTATGTGCCTGATGGCATGGTCGGCGAAAAGCTGAACGAAAAGTTCGGTGCCGAGATGAACGGATCCTTCGGCGCCCTCCCCGGCACCGACAGCCCCGGTGCCGGAACCTTTGGCGCGTTGGCAACAGCCGCCGGTTTTGACGGCACCAGCGCCTTCGCCCCGGAATCCTATGATGCGGCTGCGTTGATCATGCTGGCCATGCAGGCCGCAAAATCCTCGAAATCCGCTGATTTCGCGGGCAAGGTCATGGATGTTGCCAACGCCCCCGGCGAGAAGATCTTTCCGGGCGAACTGGCCAAAGGTCTGGAGTTGATCGCGGCGGGCACCGACATCGACTATGTCGGCGCATCGGCTGTCGAACTGATCGGACCGGGCGAATCCGCTGGCAACTACCGCGAGATCGAGTTCAAGGACGGCAAATACGAAACGGTAAAGTTCCGCTGAACCTTGCCAGAGTGACAATGAACGGCCCGGGGCATTTCCCGGGCCGTTCCCATAAAAACAAGACGTGACATTTGGGGGTCCGATGATAATCGTCGAAGACTTGCACAAACATTTCGGGGGGTTCCACGCTGTGGACGGGGCCTCGCTTAAGATCGACGAAGGGTCGATTACCGGCTTGATCGGCCCTAACGGCGCAGGAAAGACTACTCTTTTCAATGTGATCGCAGGCGTTCTTAAGCCAACGTCAGGACGCGTGACGATGCGGGGCGAGGACATCACGGGCCTGCCCCCGCACGAGCTGTTTCACAAGGGCCTGCTGCGCACCTTCCAGATCGCCCATGAATTCGGGTCGATGACTGTCCGCGAGAACCTGATGATGGTGCCCGCTGCCCAATCCGGCGAAACCCTGTGGAATGCCTGGTTCCACCGAAAACGGATCGAGCAGGAAGAGGCCACCTTGTTGAAGAAGGCCGACGAAGTCCTTGAATTTCTTACAATAGATCACCTCAAGACCGAGAAAGCGGGCAACCTGTCCGGCGGCCAGAAAAAGCTGTTGGAACTGGGGCGCACGATGATGGTCGATGCGAAAATCGTGTTTCTTGACGAGGTCGGCGCCGGTGTGAACCGGACGCTGTTGCACACGATCGGCGATGCGATCATCCGACTCAACAAGGAACGCGGCTATACCTTTGTCGTGATCGAACATGACATGGATTTTATTGAGCGTCTTTGTGATCCGGTGATTTGCATGGCCGAGGGCAAGGTTCTGGCCGAAGGATCATTGGCCGAGATCAAGGCGAACGAGCATGTGATCGAGGCCTATCTTGGTACCGGGCTGAAAAACAAAGCCAAGGCGGGGGCAAACGCATGAGCTTCCTGATCGGCGAGAATATGACCGGCGGTTACGGCACTGGCGCGGACATTCTGCACGACTGCACCGTTGCGGTGGACAAGGGCGAAATCGCGGTGATCGTCGGCCCCAATGGCGCAGGAAAATCCACCGCGATGAAGGCCGTGTTCGGCATGCTGAACCTGCGGTCGGGGCATGTCATTCTGGACGGCGAGGATATCACCGCCCTGTCGCCGCAAGACCGTGTCGCCAAGGGTATGGGGTTTGTGCCGCAGACGCACAATATATTCACCTCGATGACCGTCGAAGAAAACCTGGAGATGGGGGCCTTTATCCGGCGCGACGATTTCAGCGATACGATGGCGCAGGTCTATGACCTGTTTCCGATCCTGAAGGAAAAGCGTTATCAGGCCGCTGGCGAGCTGTCGGGCGGGCAGCGCCAGCAGGTTGCCGTGGGACGTGCGCTGATGACCAAACCAAAGGTTCTTATGCTGGACGAGCCCACAGCCGGCGTTTCCCCGATTGTGATGGACGAGCTGTTCGACCGCATTATCGAGGTCGCCCGCGCCGGTGTCACGATTCTGATGGTGGAACAGAACGCGCGGCAAGCACTTGAAATTGCTGATAAAGGCTATGTTCTGGTCCAAGGCGCCAACCGTTTCACGGACACCGGACAAGTGCTGTTGCACGACCCCGAAGTTCGCAAATCCTTTTTGGGAGGCTAGACCATGCGTTTCGCTTTTATCGCTATTCTTGTGTGGCTTCCGTTGCCTGCTGTGGCCGACATGCAATTCTCTTGCGACCTTGTCGGGCTGGAAAAATCCCTATCCCTGACGGCAAGCGACAGCGACCGTCAGGTCATCGCCGGAAAGCCCAACCTGTCGATCGACGGCGATGGATTTACCACGATGCTGGCCGTGCCCGAGGGGGACGGGTCAAGCGGCGCGGTCGCGTTGAACCTGATGGGCAAGCTGTCCGGTAATGGCCCAAAGGCCGCCCGCCTGCAAATTTCCGCCGACAATTCCGCCCGCCTGACCTATCCCGGCCCGAAAAAATCCGTGGTCGAATTCATCGGCACCTGCCCCGGCGCCGCCGATTGGGCACGCAAGGCAGCCGGATCATGACCGGACGATACCACCCCACTGAAAGGCCCTGTTCATGGATCTACTGAACGCTGTTGTCGCGCTATCGAATTACGTGCTGATCCCCGGTATCGCCTACGGCAGCCAGCTTGCCATCGGGGCACTGGGCGTCACGCTGATTTACGGCATTCTGCGCTTTTCCAACTTTGCCCATGGCGACACGATGGCCTTTGGCACCATGGTCACAATCTTTGTGACATGGGGGCTACAGGCGGCGGGCGTCTCGCTCGGGCCGCTTCCGACGGCCTTGCTGGCGCTGCCATTCGGCATCGCGGCCACGGGCCTGATGCTGCTTGCGACCGACCGGATGGTCTATCGGTTCTATCGCAAGAAAAAGGCCGCACCGGTGATATTGGTGATCGTGTCGATGGGCGTGATGTTCATCATGAACGGCCTTGTCCGGTTCTTTATCGGCCCCGGTGAACAGCAGTTCGCCGACGGCGAGCGCTTCATCATCTCGGCCCGCACCTTTCGCGAGATGACCGGCCTGGCAGAGCCTTTGGTGATCCGCACCACGCAGGGCATTACCGTGGTCACTGCGATTATCGTCGTGGCCGCGCTGTTCTGGTTCCTGAACCGGACGCGCACCGGAAAATCCATGCGCGCCTTTTCCGACAACGAGGATCTGGCGCTGCTGTCGGGCATCAATCCCGAACGCGTCGTGACCGTGGTCTGGCTGTTGGCTGCTGCATTGGCGACCATTGCGGGCGTGTTATACGGGCTGGACAAGTCGTTCAAACCGTTCACTTATTTCCAACTCCTTCTGCCCATATTCGCCTCTGCCATCGTCGGTGGTCTTGGCAATCCATTGGGCGCGATCGCGGGCGGGTTCGTCATCGCATTTTCCGAGGTGACCGTCACCTACGCCTTTAAAAAGGTGCTGGGATACCTCGCACCCGCCGGATGGGAGCCGGACGCATTGGTGCAGTTGATGTCCACCGACTATAAGTTCGCGGTCTCTTTCGCGATCCTGATTATCGTTTTGCTGTTCAAACCGACCGGCCTGTTCAAGGGGCAATCCGTATGACCCATACCGTGAAAAACCTTGGCCTGTTCGCCGCACTTGCGGTGCTTCTGGCGATCACCGGGGTCGTGCAAAGCTGGGATCTGTCGTTGCAGATCCTGAACATGGGGCTGATCTCGGCGATCATGGCCTTGGGGGTGAACCTGCAATGGGGCTTTGCGGGCCTGTTCAACATCGGGATCATGGGCTTTGTCGCCCTGGGCGGTCTGGCGACGGTGATCGTGTCGATGCCTCCCACTACCGAAGCATGGCGCGCGGGGGGGGCTGGCGTTGTTCTGTCACTGATCCTCGGGGCGATGACGATTGTCGCGGCGGCGCTGGTCTGGCAACGGATGCACGCGGGCATGGCGCGCACGATTGCCCTGCTGGTCATCCTGATTGGCGGCTTCTTCCTGTTCCGCTATTTCTTTGACGGATCGGTCAACGCGGTTGAGGCGGTCAACCCCGCCAGCACCGGATACCTTGGCGGGCTTGGCTTGCCGGTCCTGCTGGCATGGCCCGTCGGCGGGGTTCTGGCGGCGGGAGCGGCCTGGGTGATCGGGAAAACCGCGCTTGGCCTGCGGTCTGATTACCTTGCAATTGCAACGCTGGGCATCGCCGAGATCATCCTTGCCGTGCTGAAGAACGAGGACTGGCTGGCGCGCGGCGTGAAGAACGTCATCGGCCTGCCCCGCCCTGTGGCCTATGAAATCGAATTGCAAAACAGTTCCGCCTTTGTGCAGGGTGCCGCCAATCTGGGGATTGATCCGGTCACCGCCTCGACCCTGTTCGTCAAACTGCAATATGCGGGGCTTTTCACTGTGGTGCTTCTGGGGCTGCTGTGGATGGCGCAAATGGCGCTGAAATCGCCTTGGGGCCGGATGATGCGCGCGATCCGCGATAACGAGGTCGCCGCCGAGGCGATGGGCAAGGATGTGACCCGCCGACATTTGCAGATCTTCATCCTTGGCTCTGCCGTTTGCGGGATCGCGGGCGCGATGATGACAACGCTTGACGGCCAATTGACGCCGGGCACCTATCAGCCGCTGCGGTTCACCTTTCTGATCTGGGTGATGGTGATTGTCGGCGGGTCCGGCAACAACTGGGGCGCGGTTCTGGGGGGCATGTTGATCTGGTTCCTCTGGGTGCAGGTCGAACCGATCGCCGGTTTGCTGATGGGGCTGATCACCGATCCGATGGCAGACGGCTGGTTGAAAACCCACCTGATCGAAAGCGTGGCGCATATGCGGCTGCTGACCATGGGGGTCATCTTGTTGCTGGTTTTGCGGTTCAGTCCCAAGGGTCTGATCCCCGAAGACTAGGTAACACGCCTTTCGCGACATATAATGTCGCCAATCGGCTGGCCACTGGCCAGCCGTTTTTTATGGTGAGGAGATGAAACCCACAGGTGGACCCCTATGAAAACCCATACAAAGGTCGCCGTCATCGGCGGCGGCGTCGTCGGATGTAGCGTTCTTTATCACCTGACCAAGCTGGGCTGGTCCGATGTCATGCTGATCGAGCGGTCGGAACTGACCTCGGGGTCGACATGGCACGCGGCGGGCGGGTTTCACACGCTGAACGGCGACACAAACATGGCCGCCCTTCAGGGCTATACAATCCGGCTCTACCGCGAACTGGAAGAAATCACAGGCATGTCCTGCGGGCTGCACCATGTCGGTGGTGTGACCCTGGCAGACACGCCCGAACGCTGGGACATGCTGAAGGCGGAGCGCGCAAAGCACCGGTTCATGGGGCTGGACACCGAATTGCTGTCGCCGGCGGAAATCAAGAAAATCGCGCCGATCACCAATGTTTCAGGCGTATTGGGCGGGCTTTACGATCCGCTTGACGGGCATCTTGACCCCTCTGGCACCACGCATGCCTATGCCAAGGCGGCCAGGATGGGCGGCGCCGAAATCGTGCTGCGCACCCCCGTTCTGGAAACAAACCCCCTGCCCGACGGCAGCTGGCAAATCGTGACCGAACAGGGCACGATCATCGCCGAGCATATCGTGAACGCGGCCGGGCTTTGGGCCCGCGAGGTCGGGATGATGGCGGGCGTCTATCTGCCGCTGCACCCGATGGAGCACCAGTATCTGGTCACCGACGACATCCCCGAAATATTCGAGCGCGGCACGGAACACCCCCACGTCATGGACCCCGGCGGCGAAAGCTATTTGCGGCAGGAGGGGCGCGGGTTGTGCATCGGGTTCTACGAGCAAGCCTGCGAGCCTTGGGCCGTCGACGGCACGCCCTGGACCTTTGGCCATGAACTCTTGGCGGACAAGCTGGAAAAAGTCGCGGAGTCCGTTGAGTTCGCCTATAAACGCTTCCCCGTTCTGGAAACCGCAGGCGTCAAGACCGTCATCAACGGTCCCTTCACCTTTGCGCCCGACGGCAACCCGCTGGTCGGCCCTGTGCCGGGCTTGCGCAACTATTGGTCGGCGTGCGGTGTCATGGCGGGGTTCAGTCAGGGCGGCGGCGTCGGTCTGACGCTGGCGCAATGGATGATCCACGGCGAACCCGAACGCGATGTTTTCGCAATGGATGTGGCCCGTTTCGGGCGCTGGATCACGCCGGGCTATACCCTGCCCAAGGTGATCGAGAACTATCAGAACCGCTTTTCCGTCAGCTATCCCAATCAGGAGTTGCCCGCCGCGCGGCCGTTCCGCACGACCCCGATGTATGACATCTGGGCGCAGCACCGCGCCGTGTTCGGCCAGCAATACGGGCTGGAGGTGCCTAATTATTTCGCGCTGAAAGACGAACCTTTGTATGAAACGCCGTCTTTCCGCCGGTCCAACGCCTGGGAGGCAACGCGGCAGGAAGTGATGGCGGTGCGCAGTGGCGTCGGCATCAACGAAGTGCAGAATTTCGGCAAATACCTTGTGCGCGGGGCCGGTGCACGCGATTGGCTGGACATCATCATGGCTGGCGCGATCCCGAAACAGGGCCGCCTGTCACTGACCCCTATGCTGGCACCGTCCGGTCGGTTGATCGGCGACTTCACCGTGTCCTGTCTGGCAGAGGATCTGTTCCAGTTGACCGCCAGCTACGGCGCGCAGGACTATCATCTGCGCTGGTTCGAGCAACACAAGGCCGCGGGCGTTACGGTTGAAAACGTCTCTGACAGCCGCACGGGCTTCCAGATCGCGGGGCCAAATGCGCGGGATCTGCTGGCAAAAGTCACCCGCGCCGATGTCTCGAACGAGGCGTTCAGGTTCATGGACGTGCGTCAGATCACCATCGGCATGTGCCGCGCATGGGTGCAACGGGTCAGCTATACCGGCGATCTGGGCTACGAGATCTACGTGGGCGCGATGGAACAGCGCAGCCTTTGGAACACTCTGTCAGAGGCGGGGCAGGAATTCGGGCTGCGCCCCTTCGGGATGCGCGCGATGATGAGCCTGCGGCTGGACAAGTTCTTTGGCAGCTGGCTGAACGAATTCTCGCCCGATTACACCGCAGCAGAGACCGGACTCGATCGTTTCATCCGCTTTAACAAACCTGCGCAATTCATTGGAAAGGCGGCAGTTCTTGCCGAGAAATCGAATGGCGCCAAGCGGAAGCTCTGTGCCTTTGTCGTCGATGCGCTGGACGCCGATGTTCACAGCTATGAACCGATCTGGATCGACGGCACCGTGCAGGGCTTTTGCACCTCTGGCGGTTATTCCCATTACGCTGAAAAATCTGTGGCCCTTGGGCTGATCCCGACAGATCAGGCGGTCGAGGGGCTGAAGGTGCAGATCGAGATATTAGGAGAGATGCGCGACGCCGTTCTTGTCACCACACCGCTTTTTGATGCGGACGGCGCCCGAATGCGCGGCTAGACTGCCGGCATGGACACTATCGCGATCCTGATTTTAGCCGCAGGGGCGTCTCGCCGTATGCGAGGGGCCGACAAACTGTTGCAAGAGGTGCGTGGCCTGCCGCTGTTGCGCGACCGTGCGGTTACCGCTTTGGCCACAGGATGCAAGGTCTGGTTAACGCTTCCGGTGCGCGCGTTGAAACGGCGCGCGGTTCTGGCGGACCTACCCGTGGACCTTGTCGAGGTGGCCGATGCGGGCGACGGCATGGCAGCGTCCCTGCGCGCCGGCATGTCCGCCTTACCCGAGACGACAGAGGGTGTCGTAGTTCTTTTGTCGGATATGCCGGACATAACATCTGACGATATAGTAAATGTTATCAATGCATTACGGCGCGATACGAATGCGCATATATGGCGGGGAACCAGTGTGGACGGCATCGCGGGCCATCCGGTTCTTTTTCCGCGCTGGTGTTTTCCCGCGCTTCTGGCTGTCACCGGTGATCAAGGTGCGCGCGATGTGCTACGCGCAAACGCCGACCGCGTGGCCACCATCGCATTGCCCGACCAACACGCCCTGACCGATCTGGACACGCCAGAGGCCTGGGCAAAATGGCGTGCCGCCGCAGATTAGATCACCAACCGAACCTCGTGCGATTTCAACGATGTCCGTGCGGATTGATAGGCACTGCGCCCCTCCCGCGAGGCCAAGTTCGGGAAAATCGTCAACAACTCCCGGCGTTGGCCTGCATCCATTCCTTCCAGCGTTTTGTCGCCCGGTTGAAAGCTTTCTGTCCAGCACCCGTCGGCACTGATGATTTGGTGAGAATCGAACATCACATGGATATATGTAACCCCCAGCGTGGTCAGCGCATCGACGCCTGCGACATGGGTCAAATGTTTGGCGGCGGCCAACACCTCGTCTTCGCCCATCCAAAGCTGCGTCCGCTCGTTCGCAACCAGCATCCTGTGCTGTGGCGACACCCGCATTTCGCGCAGGGGCAACCCGTTGCCCAGGGCGCCCGCGCTGATCCGGATCGGGTTCAGCTCCGGGTGTCTGACCAGATCTGCCGCGCCCAGATCACGCTGGCCAACCCAGCGCACCGGTTGGAAC
The DNA here is from genome assembly GCF_052119585.1 of Pseudogemmobacter sp. W21_MBD1_M6. Classification (NCBI taxonomy): domain Bacteria; kingdom Pseudomonadati; phylum Pseudomonadota; class Alphaproteobacteria; order Rhodobacterales; family Paracoccaceae; genus Pseudogemmobacter; species Pseudogemmobacter sp. W21_MBD1_M6. The sequence goes on from NZ_JBGQOJ010000002.1 coordinate 275,915, forward strand.
CCATGGTCGCGGGTCAGCACGCGGTCCCCCGGCTGCAATGTCTCGACGGCAACCTCTCCCTTGAAGGTCTTGATGATCGTGCCGGGCGTAAAACAGGGAACGGCAGTGACCGTTTCAATGTTGGTATAGGTCAGCACGTCGCCATTTTTAAAGGTGATGGTGCCGTTTTCGGAATTCTCCGGGTCCTGAACATGCGAGGCCACGTCGTAGGCGAACAGACTGTCATTATCGGTGCCACCTTCGCCACCATCAACCGTGTCATTGCCAAGGCCGTAGATCGTATCGTCGTCGTCGCCGCCAAACAGCGTATCAGCACCGATCCCCCCCGTCAGAGTGTCATTACCGGCACCAGCAAAAACGATATCATCGCCCGCGCCCGACAAGACGGTATCGTTGCCGTCACCAGCATAAATGATGTCTTCGTCAGGGTCGGATCCCGCAACGATATTATCACCCGCATCAACCATGTCGCCGTCGGTATCGCCGGTATAGGTGGCGTCGATGGCGTCATCGGCAGCGGTGCCAAAGACAATTCCGTCAGAAAATGGAATGCCCATTGCGTTCAGAACAAAGGGATTATCGACAAAGCCCGCATCAACGTCGACCAGCGTTATGCTGACGCCGTTCGGAAATGTCAGCAAGGTATCGCCGCCAACGCCCGTCACCGTCACATCGTGGACATTGACCGGGCGGCTGTTGTCCGCACTTAGAATTCCCGCAACATTCAGGGTGTCGATGCCCGCAAAGGTGCCGTTGCCATTGTCTGTCGGGACATCAAAGTTGTAGACGGTATCGTTGCCGTCACCGTTTTGCAGCACCATGACGTCGGCTGCGCCATCTGTCCCGCCGGCACCGTTGTCGCCCAGATTGATGACATCGTCACCGCCCCCCGCGTCGATTGTGTCGGCACCTGCACCAGCCCAAAGAGTGTCTGCGCCGCTGCCAAGAGTAACGATGTCGTCGCCGCCGCCAGCGTCGATGACAACGGACGATGTCAGGACAGAGGCGTCGAGAACATCCGTGTTGCCGGTTGCATACAGACCTTCGATCTCTGTAAAGGTGCCTGTCGCGCCTGCGTTGTCATAAGCGTAACTGCCCGCTTCATTTCCGTTAAAGGTAACCGTAATGCCATCTGTGGTTTGCCAGTTGGAAAAATTGAGCACGTCGAAGTCAACGCCGCCCTCGCCACCTTGAATAGTGTCAGTCTGATGATCTTCGGTAAGCAGGAAGATATCCTGTCCGTCCCCACCGTAAAGGTAATCGTCACCGACCCCGCCCGAGATGGTATCATTGTCCGCGCCGCCGTAAAGCTGGTCGTCGCCGCCCATACCGTCAAGGTAGTCGTTCCCTGCCCCGCCGTAAAAAATGTTGGTATAATCAGCACCTTGCCCGTCATACCCGATCAGCGTGTCATCAAAGTCAGAGCCGATCAGGCCGTCGATCCCGGCTTGCGTGTCATTCGCCGCATCGCCACCGGTCAAAGTGTTGGTCGACAGGTTCACCTGCACCGCAGAGCTGGACGCGCTGTAATCAATGGTGTCCTGTCCGGCGCCCCCGTACATCGCGTCGGCCCCGACACTGCCCACAAGGACGTCATTGCCATCGCCGCCGATCAGGGTGTCATTGCCCGTGCCGCCCTTCAGCGTGTCATTTCCTGCGCCGGTGTTGATCGTCACATCTGCGGTGCTGGACGTGGCATCTGCCAGATCGCCCTGCGCCGTGTAGATGATGTCTTCAATCTGGCTGAAGGTCACCGTGTCCGACGATGTCGTTCCGGTCAGCGTCCCGCTTTCAGGGTTTGTGCCATAGACGACCGAAATTCCTTCGGTCAGAGTCGACGCATTGATCACGTCGAAATCTGAATTGTCTACGTTTTCGCCACCTTGAATGACGTCGTTTCCGAACGCGCCTGTCAGGTTGATCGTGTCGCTGCCGGTGCCGCCAAAAATGTTGTCTGCGCTGGTGCCGCCATCTATCGTATCTCTGCCGGCCCCGCCATAGATCGCGTCTGTGCCAGTTGCCCCGCCATAGATGATGTCGTTGCCGGCATCGCCGAACAGCGTGTCGTTCCCGGTGCCGCCGTCGATCGTGTCGTCGCCGCCGGGCGCATCGAAATAGATGTCAGTTACGCTGACCAGACCGTCGTCGCCCGTTGTGCCCCGGTCTTCGTATCGGATGACGATCTTGCCGACCGGCCCCGCAATATTGACCAACATAGAGGCCTGGGCATCCGCATCCGTATAAGCCACACCTGTGGCCTGCCCGGTTTCATTGCCCGCCACGCCATCGGTGTTCGACTGCGCCAGCGCACTGCCGAATGTGATGCTGACCGGAATTGGGTTCCCGTTGATATCATAGGCAAAGACCGACACCGTATCCGAGAACAGCGTGCCGTTCGCGTCGATGTCGTTGACCCGGAAGGCGACGTTACTGACTGCGGTCGAGAAATCCAGCTGAATCTGGCTGGCCGCATCGTCACCGCCGAAAAGCATGCCGCTGTAAGGATTTACGGCATCCGATCCGGTGTCGATATTGGCAACGTAGTTCTGCGCCGCGTTGTAGATCGGTGCGGTATCGGTGCCGCCAAACCCATTTGGATGGCCTGCGGGGTTGGCATTGTATGAATAGGTAACATTGACGCCGCCGACGGCTTGAACCTGTGTGGCCGACAGCGGATCACCCGCATCAATACCCGCACCGCCGCCGCCGTTCGGATCGCTGATCGTCTGCCATTTGAAGGCCACGCGCGGGTCCTGATCGCCGTGAATCGTGTCGTCGCCCGCATCGCCATTCAGAATGTCATTGCCCGCGCCGCCATCTATGGTGTCGTTGCCGTCCCCTCCGTTGATGGTGTCATTACCCGCGCCACCATAAACGGTGTCATTGCCGCCCTGCGACATGACCGTATCATTCCCGTCGCCGGCCTTGATGATATTGGCGTTGTTGTTGATGGTGTCGCCGTCATGGTCGCCGGTGTAACCCGTCGTCATCACCTCTCCCGATGATGTGCCGGTAACGGTGCCATCGGCTGCGGGAACAGCGCTGGCTTTGGTCGAGGTGAACCCGGACGCGGGCGGATTGTTGGGAACAAAGTAAACATTGTTCGCGGCATCAAGGTAATATGAACCGGGCTCTGTCGCGGTTTGCGTCAAGATCACAAGATAGGGATAATTGTAGGTCCAACTGCCTGAACCAAGCAGCTTTGTCGGAGAGAATTCGCTCGAACCGGTCGAAATCGGATCATTTGAATTCAGAACGTTATTACCAAGAAAAACTAAATAACCAGTAGCCATTGTCCGACCTTCATACTCAAAACGACCTGGGGCCGCACCACTGCGACGCAAGCGACCACCGCCCCGTTTGCAGTGCTTCACAAGCCCAGGCTGAGGAAATCATCGTTGACTTTAGAGCAGACAAAATTGATCAAATCATGAAAATACCAAGGACAAATGCGTCTATTTCTCGGTTAAATTATGGCGATTTTTTCTGCCGGATAGGCACCGGAAGCCGGGCCGCCATACTTGGTCCCGGTCAAAACGCTTGTGGCGTCAGCGCCGGCAGGTTTTTCAGACGGTAAGATATCATGCAAAAAGGGGACAGTGTCCTGCCCCCTTTTCATTCGTGCCGCGCAGCCGGATGTGCCCACGCGGCACAGCTGCATATTATTTTACAAGAAGCTGCGCCTCGTGCTTTTTCAATGTCTTCCGGGCCGAAGTATAGGCGTCGATCCCTGCTTCGGTTTTCAGTTCCGGGAACAGTTCCAGAATTTCGGACCGCTGCGCGTTTCCGATGCCCTTCAGCGTGTAGTCGCCGGGCTGGAAACTTTCCGTCCACGCCCCGTTCGACAGCACAACCTCGTGCTGCTCGAACATGAAGTGCAGATAGGTCGTGCCCATCGTGTCGACCTCGTGGATTCCACGATTGTTGACCAGATGCTTGGCTGCCGCCAGAACCTCGCGTTCTTCGAAATAAAGCGCGGTCTTATCGTTGGCCATCAGCACACGGTGGTTCGGAGACACCAGCATATCGCGTTCTGGCAGACCGTTACCAAGTGCCCCCTTCTGGATCAGGATCGGCTTAAGATGGGGGTTCGAGGCTAGTGCCTTCCAGTCCATCTTTTTCGCACCCAGCCAGCGGATTTCCTGAATGCCGTTATCGCGGGTGATGATCTTGTCGCCAACCTGCAACTCCTCGACCAAACGCTCGCCACGCGGGGTTGCGATTGCGGTGCCGGGGGTGAAACAGGGAATGACATTCTCAATGTTTTCGAAGGTCATCGAGCCGGTCACGCCACCAGCCCCATCGCGGAACTCGACGATGCCGTTCTCGGGGTTGACGCTGTCGTAGATGATGTGCAGCGGCCCGGATCCGGTTAGATCAAGCGTGTCATAGTCGTCACCGCCCTCGCCACCGTCCACTGTATCGCCAGCATTGCCACCCAGGAACGTGTCGCGACCATCGCCACCGGACAGGGCATCGATACCGGCGCCACCGGTCAGCGTATCGTTGCCACGATCCCCGTTGATCACGTCGTCGCCCTCGTCGCCGCTCAGGCTATCGTCGCCGTCGCCGCCATATATCGTGTCATTGTCGATGCCACCAAAAACAGTGTCGTCATCATTCCCGCCATAGATCAGGTCGTCATCATCCTTGCCGTAGATGGTGTCGTTGCCGTCGCCGCCGTTGATCACATCCTTGCCGTTGGTTGGCACAAGATCGGTCGCATCGGGAATGTTCAGCGCATCAGGAAAGCTCGGGTCGAGACCGCCATAGATGGTGTCATCGCCCAGGCCGCCCTCGATCGCATCCGATCCTTCGCCGCCGATGATATAATCGTCGCCGTCTCCACCCTCGATCGTATCGGCGTCAACGCCCGCGTCAATCCGGTCGCCGCCGTTGCCGCCATAGATGATATCGGCATCGTCGCCGGTGGTGATGGTGTCGTTGCCATCACCGCCATAGACCGTATCCTTGTCATCATTGACGTCGGTATCTGCGGGGTAAAGACCGGGATACCCAAGATCGGGACGCTGAAGACCCGAGGACGTGTCGATCACATCATCCCCGACCCCGCCATAGGCCGTATCCGCGCCTTCACCGCCAAGGATGATGTCGTTGCCATTGTCACCATTAAGGATGTCGTCGCCTTCGGCGCCATCCAGGGTGTCCGCCCCTCCGCCGCCACTAAGCGTATCGTTGTCGTTGCCGCCGTTCAGGATGTCGGCGTCGGATCCGCCCAGCAAGGTATCCTCGCCCTCGTCGCCGTTCAGCGTGTCGCCGTCCTGACCCGCGTCCAGATAGTCATTGCCCAGACCGCCGTTCAGCAAATCGCTTCCGTTGCCGCCCGACAGATAGTCATCGCCGTCGCCACCACTCAAAACATCGTTGCCGTCTTCGCCATAGACTGTGTCATCCCCATCGCCTGCGAGAACCGTGTCATTTCCATCGCCTGCTTCAACAATATCGTCGTTCCCGATCTCTCCGGGAAGAAGCGCGTCGTTCGCGTCAATGCGGTCGCCCTCTGGGTCGCCGAGATAGTCGATATCGATCAGGTCGTCGCCAACGCTGCCCTCGACGATACCGTCCAGAAGCGGCGCGGAAACCGTGACCAGCACCTCGCCAGTGTCATTGCCGCCGTTGCCGTCCGTGATATCGTAGGAGATGCTATCAACCCCTGCGAACCCGGCGTCCGGCGTGTATTTCAACGTGCCATCGGCATTGAGCATGACCGTGCCATGCAGCGCGGTCGGCGTGCCGGTGATGGATATTGTATCGCCATCAACATCGGTGTCGTTGCCCAAGACATCAATGACAACAGGTGTCGCATTGGGTGTCGTCGCGGTGTCGTCCACCGCAACCGGATCATCGTTGACGGCGCCCACTGTGACCGTGACAGCCCCTGTGTCGCTGCCGCCCATGCCGTCATCGACGGTATAGGAGATCGTGTCGGTGCCGTTAAAGTCGGCATCCGGCGTGTATTCCAGCGTGCCATCGGCATTGACCATGACCGTGCCATGCAGCGCGGTCGGCGTGCCGGTGACCGTCAGCGTATCGCCGTCGATGTCGGTGTCGTTGCCAAGCACGTCGATCGTGACGGGCGTATCCTCGTCCGTTGTCGCGGTGTCGTCCACTGCGACGGGGGCGGTGTTTTCTGGCAGGATGATATTCTCGATCTCGGCGAAGGACATCGTGCCCGTCACATTCCCCGAGCCATTCAGAAACTCGACTGTCCCCGAGGTGGAATCGCCATCGGCGTCGGTCGTCTGGTTGACGATGCGCAGTGGGCCCTGCCCCGTAAGGTCCAGTATGTCATAATCGTTTCCACCGGTGCCGCCGTCCACAGTATCGCCCGCGTTGCCGCCGAAAAATGTGTCGGCGTCGTCGTTGCCGGACAATGTGTCCGCGCCTTCGCCGCCGGTGATCTGGTCGTCGCCGACGTTGCCGAAGATTATATCATCACCGTCACCGCCAAGCAGAACGTCGTTTCCGCCCTCCGCCTCGATCAGGTCACTTGGAATTGTGGTGAAGGCGACGTCACTGACCCAGACCTGCTGGTCGGTGACAGAGCCGTTGGCATAATCGATGACGATGCGCGCGACTGGACCGTCGATGTGGACCAGAACGGACCCCGCCGCCTGCGACACATCTGTTCCGGTGGTGCCGGTGGCGGTGTTGCCGTTCAGCGCGACTGTGCCGGAACTGGTCAGCGTCACGTCGACCTCGTTGCCATCGGCATCGAAGGCGTGAACCGACACGATATCGGTGTGCTGGTCGCCCGCAGTACCCACGTCGATGTCGTTGATGCGGAATGTCACATCGCGCACAAGGTCGCTGAACTGCGGATCGGTGGCGTCAAAGGTCAGCGTGGTGGACGAGGTGCTGTCAATGCCGCCCTCGCCGCCCAGACCGTAAAGCGCGATGCCCGAGGTGCCGTCGATGCCATCGCCTGCGGCCACATACTGGGTGTCGAGCGTCTTGGTGATCGTCGCGCCGCTGTCCTGCGCGGTGAAACCGACCGTTACAGAGATGCCGCCGGCATCCACAACAGTGCTGTTGCCGACAGAGCCCGCATTGGCCCAGTCCAGCACCTTGGTCTCGCCCACAGGCGCGGCCTGGTCGCCATAGATGGTGTCATTGCCCGTGCCGCCGTAGACGGTGTCGTTGCCGCCCTCGCCGTAGATCATGTCGTCGCCGTCGCCACCCAGCAGCGTGTCGTCACCCGGCAGGTTGCCTGCCACGTCGCCCAGCGGCGCGTCGAAATAGACGTCGGTGATGTTGATGCCCGAATTGTCATACCCGACTTGTTGGTGGATGATTTCCAGCCGCGCGACAGGGCCTGCGATATTCACAAGGATCGAGTGGTTCGGATCGGTATCCGGGCCGCTGCCATAGGTGCTGACAGCGGTTTCATTGCCGCCCACGCCGTCAAGGTTCGACAGGCCGATGTAGGCCCCGCCGGACAGGCTGACGGGAATAAGGTTGCCGGATGCGTCATACGCCTTGATCGAGACCTTCGAGTCAAAGTCGATGTCGTTCACGCGGAACGACACGTCCTCGACGGGCGCCGAGAAGTCCAGCTTGTAGGTCGCGGCCTCGTGGTTCGCGTTCAGTTCGGACGACAAAGAGCTGTAGGCGTTGACCGGCTGGCCGTCATCGGTGATCGAGTGAACCTTTTGCTGGCTGGTGGCAAAGGTGCTTTCGGGTGTGTTTGTCTTGCCGGTGACCGAGAACGTCACATTGACGTTGCCAGTGTCCTGCGTGAAGCCGCCGTTCAGCGTGTCATAGTTGTCGATTGCGCCGCTGCTGTTCGGGTCAGGGGCCTTGTCCCACTCGAAGCTTTCGCGCACGGTTCCCGTGGCAGCGTCCGCATTGCCCAGGGAACTGTCGCCAAAGATCACATCATTGCCTGCGCCGCCTTCGACGGTATCGTTGCCGCCGCCCGCAAAAACCGTGTCATTGCCGGCCCCTGCCAGCACTGTGTCGGTCCCGGCCCCCGCATCGACGATATCGTCATTGCCTGTTTCGCCGGGCAGGATCGCGTCATTATGGTCGATCCGGTCGCCATCCGGGTCGCCTGTGTAATCAAAGTCGATCAGGTCGTCACCGGCGGTGCCTTCAACGATACCGTCCAGCGTCTGCACCGGATCACAGGTGACCGGACCGATCTTGATGCACGCGCTGCCGAACAGCTGGAACGGTGGGTCGTAGGATATATTGATGCTGGAAACCGGGCCGGACACCGACGCCACAACGCACCCGCTTTCGGCGCTGAACGTGCAGGGCACTTCGTTGCCGGACGCATCCAGGGCGGTGATTTTCAGGTATTTGCCCGCGCCGCAGTCGTTCAGGCCGATATCATACAGCTTGAACGACAGGTCCTTGACCGCTTCGTCATAGTCGAGTTGGCAATACGTCGCGTTGCCCGAGCTGGACAGGTTCAGGTACCCGTTCGTATCCACATGCGAGGACGTGCCACTGCCGGACCCCGTCACAATGTTGCAGCCCAAGTCGTTCCCGCCGCTGTAAAGCGTGTTGCTGGTGTTGAAAAGTGCTTGCGCCCAATCAAGAATAAATCCGGTCATTACAAGACACTCCGGTAAAATGTGGTTATTGCACGCGGCGATGCGGGTGCTAAAAATTCAGTTGAAAGAGAACTTGGGGGGGGCGGCAGCGTTACAAGGCCAAAAGCCAGTGTGCCAAGTGTACCGGGCTGTCCTGCACATTGGGCCACCGCAACGGTCGAAATAGCAAAAAACGCCAATTCCAAACAGATCATCAGAACAGCTTCCCCCTCAGGTCGCTCGTTTCACACAGGGCCCATGCGAAAAGCGATACTCTGACCAGAGCGGACTCGCACAAAATCACACAGTCATAAGGGGATTGATCGACAGGACGAACGGGTCCTGCGGCAAAGATCCTGTGGGCACCAAAGCAGCCCAAAGGTTCCGTTGCGCATATGTATCCACACTGCGCAAAACGCAGTTAAAGGTCGGACACACACGCATCAGTCCCGCATTGGCAGAATGCGGATTACGTGCGGCCGCCCCCGTGGCCAGATATATCGCCCCCCAGATGGGCTTGGATTTGTTTTATCAGAGGAACAAATATCAGGAAGCGAAAAGTGTCTAAATTATGCCGTATTCTGACCCGTTATCATCACCAATGCGTCAAACGCCCCTGCCGCAACGCAACCCTGAATTGCAGACTGTTTCCATAATGGCGCGACGGGGAATTCAACGTAATCTTTCCCTCTTGTTGTGTATTCGCTGCGGAATTTCAGCATATTCCACGTCGCGCGGCGCAATTTAACATGCCTGGCTGGACAAAAAACATGCAATGTCAGGCGGTATCGTCGCGAATTCGGCACCAATCATTTTTGTGAAATTGTCGAAAATAGGGCAGGATTTTCAGAAGATGTATTAAGCCCCAACTGTCTCGAATTTCTGCACAATCATTGATTAACAGTCCGATTGTTGATCATTCCCGCAGCGATAATCCATAAAAGTCATAGAATCATTTCCATACACCCTTCTGTTAAGGTGCCTGTTGATTCGGATAATCCGGTTTGGGACGGCCCGCAGCGCACCTGACTGCGGCTGTTTCGCGCTGGCTGCCGACCTTGCCCGCCGTCTGCACGCCAGGAGCTTTGGCGTGGAGTTGCCGCTCAAGCCCTGTTGGAGAGGTTTGGTACCCGAGGCCGGACTCGAACCGGCACGCCTTGCGGCGGGGGATTTTGAATCCCCTGCGTCTACCATTCCGCCACTCGGGCATCCATTGTCTTACGCGCCGAACGGTACCTTCCCCGCCAAACCCCGTAAAAACCGGAAGCGCCGAAATCACTGGTAGAAAATATGCGTGATTCCGAACTTGAGCGATCTCGTAACGAAGTCTCTGCGAAAGGTAAAGCGGGATACGCGCAACACCGATGACTTTGACCAGCGCCCCCGCAGTGCCGCCAATGCCCCCCTACAGACGCTTCGTGCCGAAGGTGTCGCAGGCCGTCATCTGACCGCTATTGTAGCCCGTCGCAAACCAGCGCTGGCGCTGTTCCGATGTGCCATGGGTGAAGGTGTGCGGGCTGACGCGCTGACCTGCGTTGCGCTGCAATGTATCGTCGCCGATCTGCTTGGCTGCGTTCATCGCCTCGGCCAGATCGCCCTGTTCTATCGTGCCGAACTTCGTTTCTGCGTGGCGGGCCCATATCCCGGAATAGCAATCCGCCTGAAGTTCTATCCTGACTGAAATCGCGTTGCTGTCAGCCTCGGTTGACTGTTGACGCACGCGGTTCGCCTGCCCCAGAATACCCAGTTCGTCCTGCACGCCGTGCGCGACCTCATGCGCCACGACATAGGCGGCGGCAAAATCGCCCTTGGCCCCCAACTGCCGCGACAGCGTGGCGAAAAAATCGGTGTCGAGGTAGACCTTCTTGTCGCCGGGGCAATAAAACGGGCCTGTGGCGGCACTTGCCCCACCACAGGCCGATTGCGTAGCACCCTTGAACAGCACCAGAACCGGCGCGTCATAGGGTTGCCCCACCTGAATGCGGAACAGCTCCGCCCAGATTTCCTCGGTGTCGGCCAGCGTGACAGACACGAATTCGCCCGCCTGACGGTCGGCCTCTGTCAGTTCACCGCCACCGGATCGCCCGCCGGTCAAGGCCGGATCGTTCAACAAGGGGGTCACATCAATCCCCAGGAAATAGCCGATCACCAGAACCGCAACCAGTCCGACGCCGCCAATGCCGCCAGCCTTGCCCGCGCCCATGCTGCGCCGGTCCTCTATGTTCCTGCTTCCGCGCCGCCCCTGCCACTTCATCCCAGTCCCCCCTTTACAACACAAACATTCTAACGCGGCACATCTGGATATTTCCAGCAGAACCTGCTTAACCAGCGGTCCAGACCGTCATGTATGGTCCGAACCACGGGAACAGATGGATGATACGGCGGCTTTACAACTGGACACTTCTTATGGCGCTCAGCCGGAACGCCCTTTGGGTGCTGGCGCTGGTGTCTTTCGCGGAAAGCTCGTTCTTTCCCATTCCGCCCGACATTCTGATGATTCCAATGATCCTTGCCCGCCCGTTCAGGGCCTGGCTGATCGCGGGCGTGGCGCTTGTTGCCTCTGTTCTGGGGGGTGCATTCGGCTATCTGATCGGCGCGACCCTGTTCGACACCGTTGGGCAACCCCTGCTGGAATTCTACGGCAAGGCGGACGCGGCGCAGGTGTTCAACCAGACATTCAACGATTGGGGCGCATGGGCGGTCCTGATCGCGGGCGTTACCCCGTTTCCCTACAAGGTCATCACGATCATGTCGGGCTGGACCGGCCTTTCGTTTCCTGTGTTCATGGGCGCCAGCCTGATCGCCCGCGGCTTGCGGTTCTTTATCGTCGCGGCGCTGCTGTGGAAATACGGCGCGCCGATCCGTGACTTTGTAGAACGACGGCTGGCGCTGCTGTTCACCCTGTTCATTGCCATCCTTTTGGGCGGGTTTATTGCGGTGAAATACCTATGACAAAACGACAGTATATCCTTCTGGCGACATTCGGTTCTGTCGCGCTTCTGGCGGGGGCCTTTGCGTTCCAGTATCTGGGCGGCCTTGCCCCCTGCAAGCTGTGCCTCTGGCAGCGGTATCCCCATGCGGTCGCTATTCTGGCAGGTGCCCTGGCTTTGTCCCTGCGCTGGCCCGGTTTCATCGTCCTCGGGGCGCTGTCGGCCTTGGCGACTGCGGGTCTGGGGCTGTATCACACCGGGGTCGAGAATGGCTGGTGGGAAGGCCCGACCACCTGCTCATCCGGCCCGGTCAGCGATCTGACCCCGGCAGAGCTGATGGACCAGATCCTTGCCGCGCCGCTGGTGCGTTGCGACGACATCGCCTGGCAATTCCTGAACCTGTCGATGGCATCCTGGAACGCGATCCTGTCGCTCGGCCTTGTGGCGCTTTGGGTGGTTGCGTTGCGCGCCCGCTAGCGCAGCTTGGCCTTGCGGGTGGACAACAACAGGTTCGTCTCGCTGCGCGTCACCCCCTCGATCCGCCGGATCGCGAATAACGCGCGGTCCAGCGCCTCCAGCGTGTCGGTGCTGATTTCCAGAACCAGATCCCACGCGCCATTGGTGGAATGCACCGCCTGAACTTCGGGCAGTCCCGTCAGACGGTGCACAACCTTGTCGGTGCCGCGCCCCTCGATTTCCAGCATCATCAAGCCGCGCACAGGGGCCTGCGCGACATCCTCTTTCAACAGAACCGTAAAACCCACAATGTCGCCCCGTGCGGTCATCCGCTCGATCCGCGTGCGCGCCGTGGCCCGGCTCAGCCCGAGGCTCAGCGCCAGATCGGACATCGACGCCCGCGCATCGCGCCGCAGGGCCGCCACAAGTTTCAGATCGGTATCGTCCATTTTGCGCACCCCGACTGCCGAATTGATCAATATGCACCCGTTTTGCACAAAATGCACACTTAACGCCACCCCGATTTGCGCGATATCAAGCGGGAACTGTAAAGGATCCCCCTTATGAACAAGCGGAACTGTATTCTTGTCGGCGCACCTGTGGACAGCGGCAAACGCCGCCGTGGCTGTCAGATGGGGCCGGATGCCTATCGCACCGCCGGACTGGCCGAGGCGCTGACCGGACTGGGCCACAGCGCCAGCGACATCGGTAATGTCGTCCCTGCCGCGCCGCGCCCCGTCACGCCGCGCAATCCGCAGGTTCATGCGCTGGCGGAAACCATCGCCTGGACAGAGGCCCTGTCAAACGCCGCGCAATCCGCCGCCAAAGACGGCTTTCCGATTTTCATGGGCGGGGACCATTCCCTGTCGCTTGGCACCGTTTCGGGCATGGCCGCCCATGCGGCGCAGCAAAACCGCCCGCTGTTCGTGCTGTGGCTGGACGCGCACAGCGATTACCACACGCCGGTGACCAGCGGGTCGGGCAATCTGCACGGCACCCCCGTCGCCTATGTCACAGGGCACGCGGGGTTCGAGGATTTCCCGCCGCTGTCGTCTGTCGTTCCCACCAAAAACGTCTGCATGATCGGCATCAGGTCCGTTGACCCCGAAGAGCATGCCGCCCTGCTGAAGGGCGAAGTGACCATTGTCGACATGCGCGCAATCGACGAGCATGGCATCGCGAAACCGCTGGCCGCCTTCCTTGACCAAGTCGCGGCGGCGAACGGTATGCTGCATGTCTCGCTGGATGTCGATTTCCTTGACCCCTCGGTCGCACCCGCGGTCGGCACCACCGTGCCGGGCGGTGCCACCGTGCGCGAGGGCCATCTGGTGATGGAACTGTTGCACGACAGCGGCCTTGTTACCTCGCTTGATCTGGTCGAGCTGAACCCGCATCTGGATGATCGCGGCCGCACCGCCAACGTCATGGTCGACCTGACCGCCTCGCTGATGGGGCGCAAGGTGTTCGACCGCCCGACAAGGAGCCTGACCACATGACCGCCCCCCTGTCCCACAAAGCCCGCGTTCCCTTTATCAGCGTCGACAACATGATGAAGCTGGTCCTGAAAACCGGCATAGAGCCAATGCTGCGTGACCTTGCGGGCTATATCGAGGATGATTTCCGGCGCTGGCCCGAATTTGACAAGACCCCGCGCGTGGCCAGTCATTCCGACGTCGGCGTGATCGAACTGATGCCGACGGCGGACCGCGATCTGTATGGGTTCAAATATGTGAACGGCCACCCGAAGAACATGAAGGAAGGCTTGCAAACCGTTACCGCATTTGGACTTTTGGCCAATGTGCACAACGGCTATCCGGTGCTTTTGTCGGAAATGACCATCCTGACCGCCCTGCGCACGGCGGCCACGTCGGCGATGGCGGGCATATATCTGGCACCAAAGGGGTCAACCACGATGGCCATCATCGGCAACGGTGCCCAATCGGAATTCCAGGCGCTGGCGTTCAAGGCAATCTGCGGCATATCCAATATCCGGCTTTATGATATCGACCCGACCGCCACGGCAAAATGCGCAGCCAATTTAGAGGGTTACGGTCTGACCATCACCCCCTGCCACAGCGCCGAAGAGGCCCTGATCGGGGCGCAGATCATCACCACGGTGACCGCAGACAAGCAAAACGCAACGATCCTGACCGACAACATGGTCGGTAGCGGCGTGCACATCAATGGCGTCGGCGGCGATTGCCCCGGCAAGACGGAACTGCACCGCGACATCCTGCTGCGCGCCGGCATTTTCGTCGAATACCCGCCGCAAACACGGATCGAGGGCGAGATCCAGCAGCTTGCGGCGGATCACCCTGTGACGGAGCTGTGGGAGGTGATCACCGGCGCGGCGCAAGGGCGGCGAAATGACCGCCAGATCACCCTGTTCGATAGCGTCGGTTTCGCGATCGAGGACTTCTCCGCCTTGCGCTATGTCCGCGACAGGATCGAGGGAACGACGCTTTTTCAGGACCTCGACCTGCTGGCCGACCCGGATGATCCACGCGATTTGTTCGGGATGCTGCTGCGAGCGGATGCCGCCCTGTAACCGGTCAGTGCCGGGCAAAAACACCCCTGCCGACCGTTGCAATCCGTGGCAACCACCGGCAGGAGTATTTGGACCGAGAAGAATGGCCAGAAATCGCCTAATTCTTGTGATTTACTTGGCTTTAGTATCAACAACTTAGACCTGATCCCCAGAGCATGACCCTGTTTGCCGCACAGCGCCATTGCACCCTATATCCATGATCCGTTATAACTATGACAACAATATGTAGACGTGACAGAGAAGAACGGCGGACAACGTGAACGACACTCCGGAAACTCCTGAAAACGAAGAAGAAAAAGGCCCCCAGCGCATGGCGCATGACGGGCCCAGCATCTCGATCACCGACGAGATGAAATCTTCCTATCTTGATTACGCAATGAGCGTGATCGTCAGTCGTGCCATTCCCGACCTGCGCGACGGGTTGAAGCCGGTCCACCGGCGCATCCTTTATGCGATGCACGAGACCGGAAACACCCATGACAAGTCCTACCGCAAGTCGGCGCGCCCTGTTGGCGACGTGATGGGTAAGTATCACCCGCACGGCGACAGCGCGATCTACGACGCGCTGGTTCGGATGGCGCAAAGCTTTTCCATGTCGCTGCCGCTGCTGGACGGTCAGGGCAACTTCGGTTCGATGGATGGTGATAACGCCGCCGCTATGCGCTACACCGAAGTGCGGATGGACAAGCCCGCCGCCTTTTTGCTGGCCGATATCGAAAAGGATACGGTCAATTTTCAGGACAACTATGACGGCAAGGACCGCGAGCCTTCGGTTCTGCCCGCGCGGTTCCCCAACATGCTGGTCAATGGCGCGGGCGGTATCGCCGTTGGCATGGCCACCAATATTCCGCCGCACAATCTGGGCGAAGTGATCGACGCGACGCTGGCATTGATCGAACAGCCCGATCTGACGTCGGAGGACCTGATCGCCTACGTTCCCGCCCCGGATTTTCCGACCGGCGGCATCATCCTTGGCCGCAGTGGCGCGCGCAAAGCCTATCTTGAGGGGCGCGGCAGCGTGGTGATCCGTGCGAAAACCCGCATCGAGGAAATCCGCAAGGACCGCTGGGCGATCATCATGGAAGAGATCCCCTATCAGGTGAACAAAGCCACGATGATCGAAAAGATCGCAGAACTGGCCCGCGACAAAAAGATCGAGGGCATCGCCCATGTGCAGGACGAATCCGACCGGGTCGGCGTGCGCGTGGTGGTCGAGCTGAAGCGCGACGCGACCGCCGAGGTCGTGCTGAACCAGTTGTTCCGCTTTACCCCGATGCAAACCTCGTTCGGCTGCAACATGCTTGCGCTGAACGGCGGGCGGCCAGAGCAGCTGACGCTGCGCAAGTTCCTGACCGCGTTTCTGGATTTCCGCGAAGAGGTCGTGGCGCGGCGCACCGCATTCGATCTGCGAAAGGCGCGCGAGCGTAGCCATATCCTGTGTGGTCTGGCGGTCGCCGTGTCGAACGTCGACGAGGTTGTCAAAACGATCCGCTCCTCTGCCGACGCGGCAGAGGCCCGCACGCGGCTGATGACCCGTCGCTGGCCCGCAGGCGATATCATCGAGTACATCAAGCTGATCGACGATCCGACCCATCCGGTGAATGAGGACGGCACATATAACCTGTCCGAAACGCAGGCCCGCGCAATCCTTGACCTGCGTCTGCAGCGCCTGACCGCCATGGGTGTCAAGGAAATCACCGACGAGCTGCAAACCCTTGCCGCCGCGATCCGCGATTACCTGGAAATTCTGGGCAGCCGCGTGCGGATCATGGAAATCATCTCGAACGAGCTGAAAGAGGTCCGCGCGCAGTTTGCCGTGCCGCGCCGCACAGAGATCGTCGACTGGTCCGGCGACATGGACGACGAAGACCTGATCGAGAAAGAAGACATGGTCGTGACCGTCACGTCCGGCGGATATATCAAGCGCACGCCTTTGATCGACTTCCGCGCGCAACGGCGTGGCGGCAAGGGCCTGTCTTCGATGGCAACCAAAGAAGACGACGTGGTGACGACGCTGTTCGTGGCAAATACCCACACCCAGCTTTTGTTCTTCACGACCGACGGCATGGTGTACAAGCTGAAGACATGGCGCCTGCCGCAGGGCAGCCGCACGACACGCGGCAAGGCAATCGTCAACATCCTGCCGATTCCGCCGGGCGTTTCCATCGCGGCGATCATGCCCGTCGATGCGCCAGAGGATGACTGGGACAACCTGCAGATCATGTTTGCCACAAGTGCCGGCGACGTGCGTCGGAACCAGCTGTCGGACTTCACCAACGTCATGCGCAACGGCAAGATCGCAATGGATCTGCCCGAGGGCGTGCTTTTGGTGAATGCCCGGATCTGTGACGAAAACGACGACATCATGCTTGTCACCAATTCGGGACGCGCGATCCGCTTCCCCTCGACCGCCGTGCGCGTGTTCAAGGGCCGAAAATCGACCGGTGTCCGCGGGATTCGCCTTCTGGGCGAGGACACGGTGGTGTCGATGTCGGTGATCCGCCACTTCGACGCAACATCCGAAGAGCGCGCAGCATACCTGAAGATGCGGCGTGCGATGGCTGGTCTGGCCGACGATGCCGAGGGTGGAGATGACGACGAAGCTGTCGAGAACGCCACGATCAGCACAGAACGCTATGCCGAAATGTCCGCCTTCGAGGAGCTGATCCTGACAATCACCGCCAAAGGCGCGGGCAAGCTGTCGTCCAGCCACGACTACCCTGTGCGCGGGCGCGGCGGCATGGGTGTTGCAGCAATGGACAAGGCCATGCGTGGCGGCGACCTTGTGGCCTGTTTCCCCGTTGAAATGGAAGATCAGATCATGCTTGCAACATCGACCGGGCAATCAATCCGGTGCCCTGTTGCCGGCATCTCTTTCCGGTCACGCGGTGCGGGTGGTGTGAAAGTCTTTGATACCGCCAAGAAAGAGGAAGTCGTTTCTGTGGCCTGGATCGCGGATCAGGGCGACGAGGACACTGGCGAAGAGGGTGTCGTGGAATAACATTCCGGGACACCAAGTAAAAAGCCGCCAAAGCAGATGCTTATGGCGGCTTTTTAATGTGATGTCGCATCCCGTGACTGCGACCCGAAGCCTTCGGCGAGGATATTTTCGCCAAGAAGATATGCTAGAGTCTTCTTGGTTCAAATATCCCCGCGCGGAGCGCGAAACGGCACGAAGTGCCAAAAGGAATGCGCCCGGAACGGGCGCTCCGCCGGATCAACGGGCCTTGAACAAACTGCCCAAAATGCCACGGACAATGCGGCGGCCTGTCGTGCCTGTCAGCTCTTTCAGCACGGTCTTGCCCATTTGTTCGCCAAAGCTGGGGGTCGATGCGGTTCTGCTGCGCGTGGTGGTTTTTGTGCTGCCGCCGTCATAGCGGCGCGCGGATCTGAACTCGCGCTCGTCTTCCTTCAGCTTTGCTTCGGCCGCGTCCGCCTCTTCGGCGGCTTTTGCGGCCGCTTCGGACCGTTTCGACAGGATCTCGAACGCACTTTCGCGGTCCAGAAGGGTTTCGTATTTTCCGGCAACAGGGGATGCGGCGCGCACCGCGCGACGGACATCGTCCGAGATCGGGCCAAGCTGGCTGCCGGGTGGGCGGATCAATGTGCGCTCGACCATGCCCGGAACCCCTTTTTTCTCGAGCATCGACGTCACGGCCTCGCCCACCCCAACTTCGCGGATCGCGTCCTCGGTCGAAAACCGCGGATTGTCGCGGTAGGTTTGCGCGGCAAGGCGCAGTTGTTTCTGGTCTTTTGCGGTAAAGGCCCGTAGCGCGTGTTGCACGCGGTTTCCCAACTGCCCCAGAATATCCTCTGGCACGTCATCGGGGTTCTGGGTGACAAAGTAGATGCCAACGCCCTTTGACCGGATCAGGCGCGCGACCTGCTCGACCTTGTCGACCAGGGGTTTTGGCGCTCCGTCGAACAAAAGATGCGCCTCGTCGAAGAAGAACACCAGCTTGGGCTTGTCCAGATCGCCGACCTCTGGCAGCTCTTCGAACAGCTCTGACAGCATCCATAGCAGAAAGGTGGAATAAAGCTTGGGCGCCGACATCAGCTGGTCGGCGGCAAGGATATTGATCCGCCCGCGCCCGTCCGGGTCGACCTGCATCATATCCGCAAGGTCCAGCGCGGGTTCGCCGAACAGCTTTGCGCCGCCCTGATTTTCCAGCACAAGAAGCCGGCGCTGGATTGTGCCTATCGATGCGGATGACACATTGCCATACCGCAGGGTCAATGTGTCGGCGTTCTCGCCGACCCAGACCAGAAGCGCCTGAAGATCACGCAGGTCAAGCAGGGGAAGTCCCTCCTCGTCGGAAACGCGGAAGGCAATGTTCAGCACGCCCTCTTGCGCCTCGGACAATTCCAGAAGGCGGGCCAGCAGCAATGGCCCCATGTCCGAAACCGTTGTGCGCACCGGATGGCCGGACACGCCGAACAGATCCCAGAACGTCACTGGAAATGCGCTGTAGGTGTAATCGGAAAAGCCGATCTTTTCGGCGCGGAGTGCAAAAGCCTCGTGCAGCTTCTGGTCCGCCCGGCCAGAGGCGGCAAGGCCGGACAAATCGCCTTTGACGTCTGACAGAAACACCGGCACACCCGCAGCGGAAAATTCTTCTGCCATAATCTGCAATGTAACCGATTTGCCGGTGCCCGTCGCGCCTGCGATCAACCCGTGTCGGTTGGCATAGCCGAGCAACAGGCATTGAGGTTCGGCATAGGCCTCGCCGCCGCCACCAATGAAAATACGATCGGACACAGGCACACTCCTTCTCGGAAAACATTCAGCGTCAAAATACAGTCTTAACTTCTATGTGCCAGCATTGATCTGTCGAAAGCGGAAAACTTCCATCGCTTTCGCCTTCCTCCCTGTCTGACTTGCCGCGCCCCAGTGGCGCGGCCTTTTTATCAAAAGGACAACCATCCCGAGGAAAAGGCGCATATTTTTAGTGTTGACGGATGTGATCCTTCGTCATAGCTTTCGGTGCAATAAGTCGGCCAAGTCCGACAGGGAGACTAAATTGGAAAAAGGGTCCGGCGACGGATCCTTTTTTTATGTCTGGCGGAAATCCGCCTTTCGGCGTGGCAGATGACAGCGTTTCCCGCCTGACAGCGACCTGCACCCGTGCTAGACACCCAGTTGAAATCATCGGCAAATACAACGGAATACCAATGACACACCTGTTCAAAAGCCTTTCCATTCTTGCATTGATTGCCTGCGCGGCACCTGCATTCTCGCAGGAAACGACCCCTGCTGCCGGGGCGACCACCACAGAGCCCAGCACAGAGACCCCCACCGTTGAGGCGCCCGCTGTTGCGGACCCTCTGGCGCCAAACCTTGGTGAAGAGGTTGCCGCCGCGGATGCGCCGGGCACGACCTACACCAAAGCCGCCTTTGATGACTGGGATCTGCGCTGTATCCGCGTGGCCGAGGGCAAAGAACCCTGCCAGCTCTATCAGCTTCTGAAAGACCCGCAGGGCAATGCGGTTGCGGAAATCACCCTGTTCGGTCTGCCAGAAGGCAACGAGGCCGTTGCGGGTGCCACGATCATCACGCCGCTTGAAACCCTTCTGACCCAGCAGATCACGCTGTCCGTCGACGCCGGCGCGGGCAAGCGTTATCCGTTTTCATGGTGCAGCCAGATCGGATGTTTCGCCCGCATTGGCCTGACCAGCGGCGATATCGCGTCGTTCAAGAAGGGGGCTTCGGCCAAGCTGGTGATCGTTCCGGTTGCCGCTGCCGACCAGAAGGTCGAGCTGGGCGTGTCGCTGAAGGGGTTTACCGCCGGATATGACGCCGTGCTGGCCGAAGGCGCCAACTAAGTCAAACCAGATTACTTACGGTAATAACGCCACCCCTTCAGGGTGGCGTTATTTATTTTAAACCAGTAACTTACGCCAGTGTCTTCAGAACTTTTTCAAGGCCAGAACAGCGTTCAGTCCGCCAAAGGCGAAGGCGTTGGTCAACACCACATCCACCTTTGCATCCCGCGCCACATTCGGCACCACGTCCAGGGCGCATTCCGGGTCCGGTTCTTCGTAGCCGATGGTGGGCGCAATAACCCCGTCGCGCAGGGCCATGATGCACGCCAACAGCTCTACCGCGCCGGTGCCGCCGATCAGATGCCCGTGCATGGATTTTGTCGAGGATATCATCAGCCGGTCGGCGTGATGGCCGAACACATCGGCCACAGCGGCGCATTCGGTTTTGTCGTTGGCCGCCGTGCCGGTGCCGTGGGCGTTGATATACCCCACCTGATCGCGGTTGATCCCCGCATCCGACATCGCGCCGGCGATGGCGCGCGCAGCGCCCTGTTTGGACGGCATTACGATATCCGACGCATCGGATGTCATGGCAAAGCCGATCACCTCTGCCAGAATATCGGCGCCACGGGCGATGGCGTGGTCGTAGTCCTCGAACACGAAAATCGCCGCGCCCTCTCCCTGGACCATGCCGTTGCGGTTGGCCGAAAACGGGCGGCAGGCGTCCCTGGACATGACGCGCAACCCTTCCCATGCCTTGACTCCGCCAAAGCACAGCATGGATTCCGACCCGCCCGTCACCATCACGCGGGCCATGCCCATACGGACCATGTTGAACGCCTGCCCCATGGCGTGATTGGACGAGGCACAGGCCGTCGCCACGGTATAGCTGGGCCCCTTGAGATTGTATTCCATGCTGACGTGGCTGGCCGCCGCATTGTTCATCAATTTGGGCACAACAAAGGGATGAACCCGGTTCTTTCCCTCTTCGTAGACGGTGCGGTAGTTTTCATCCCATGTGTTCACGCCACCGCCCGCAGTGCCCAACACAACGCCGGATTTGATCGCAAGCTCGCCATTGAAGGTCAGGCCGGATTGCCCGATCGCCTCTTTCGCGGCCAGCAAAGTGAACTGGGTGAACCGGTCGTAAAGCGAGATTTGCTGACGGTTGAAATGGGTTTCCGCCTCGTATCCACGCACCTGCCCCGCGATGCGGATCGACAGGCGTTCGACATCGCGGATGTCCAGCGTGCCGATGCCGCAACGGCCTTCGCGCATCGCTTCCATTGTGGTGGCGACCGAATGGCCAAGCGCATTTATCGTGCCCGAACCGGTGATGACAACGCGCTTCATGCGCCGGAAACCAGCCCTTCGACCGCCTTTACGATCGAGGCGACAGATGAAATGTCGAACCCGCTTTCGGATGGATCATTGGCGTTGAATGGCACTGTGATATCAAAGGCTTCTTCGATGGCAAAGATGGATTCCACCAGCCCCAGACTGTCGATCCCGAGATCCTCCAATGTGGCGGCCATCGTGACGTCGCCGATGTCCAGAACGGCCTGCTCGGCAATAATCTCGATCACCTTGTCCTTGACGTTCATTGGTCCCTATTCCCTTGCGCAAAGCGTGGTCGCATTTAGTCACTATGATCCGATTTTGAAACTGTTTTTTGAAGTTCTGCGACACTTCGGAACAATCGTGGCAAACGCCGCAGATTTTTCATCGCTTCGACATGGGTTTCCATCTTCATCGCGGGGCTGCCCAGCAAAACCCGTCCCGCAGGGGCATTGCTGAAAATCTTGGTCGCACCGCCCGCAATCACATCGTCGCCGACAAAAATATTGTCGCTGACGCCGCATTGCCCGCCCAGAACAACGCGGTTTCCGATCCGGCTGGACCCTGCGATACCGACCTGACCGCACAGCAGGCAATCCTCGCCGACCTGCACATTGTGTCCGATGTGCACAAGGTTATCAAGCTTGGTGCCGCGCCCGATACGGGTTGCGCGGATGGTGCCGCGATCAATGGTGCCATTCGCGCCGATCTCGACATCGTCGCCGATTTCGACCCCACCCAGCGAATGAATGCGCGTCCAGCTTTGCGCCTGCACATCCCCCTGATGCCCAAGGCTTTCGCGCGCCTTTTCGACACCGGATTTTTCCGGTGTGACAAAGGAAAACCCGTCCGCGCCGACAACCGCCCCGGGTTGCGCGATAAAGCGATCGCCGATCAGAACCCGCGCGCCGATCCGCACGCCTTGCAGCAGCAGCGCATCGTCACCGATCCGCGCCTGTTCCGCGATGCTGACATGGCTTGCGATGCGGGCATTCGCGCCAATCTGCGCGTCGCGGCCAATCACCACAAAGGGGCCGATCGCCGCACCGATGCCGATTTTGGCGGTCGGATGAATAATCGCCATAGGGTGGATTCCGGCCTCCAGTTCGGGGCCGGGGTCCAGCAGTCTGGTCAGGCCGGACATGGCGTAGCGCGGGCGCGGCACGAAAATCGCCGCCTCCAGCCCAAGGGCCTGCCAATCGGCCCCGTCCCACAGGATGGCCGCACGGGCCTGACCCTGCGCCAGACCGCCCGCATATTTCGGGTCCATCGCCAGCGCCAGATCATCCGGCCCGGCGGTTGCGGGCTCTGCCGCGCGGCTGACTGTCACATCGACGGCGCCAAAGGCTGTCGCCCCAAGCGCCGCCGCAATATCCTTGATCGTGTGGCCCATGACCTACCCCTGTTCTATGGGGCTGGATTTAACCCTGAATAGCCCGCAGCGCTACCCCGGCCTTGGCCAGTGCCGCGAATATCGCAGCGTCACGCCCGTAAATGTCGCGGCGATAGTTCATCTGGCCTTTCGGGCTGGTCCAAGCCGTCCGGTAATCAATGTGAACCGGCAGCGGTGGGTCAAGTGCCACAACGGATTCTACGCCGGTTTTCAGATGCGACTTGAAAAGGCCCTGCGGATCACTGGTTTGTTGCGACAGCAGCGCATAGGCAAAATCAAAGGGATCGGCAAGCCGCACGCAGCCATGGCTGAACGCCCGCACTTCCCGCCCGAACAGATTCTTTGACGGGGTGTCATGCAGATAGATGTTGTATTTGTTCGGGAACATGAACTTCACCAGACCCAGCGCGTTGCCATCGCTTGGCGGCTGTTTCAGGTTAAAGGGAAATGTCTTTGCCGAATATTGCGCAAAATTCACCGCGCCACGGCTGACCACCCGACCCTGCCCGTCGACGACTTTCAGGTGGCTGACCGCATTCGGGTTTTTTTGCAGCAGTGGCAGGTATTCCTTAATGGTGATCGAGCGCGGAACATTCCAGCTTGGGTTGATCACCATGAATTCCATCACGTCCGAAAATTCGGGCGTGCGCGTGTCAGAGGCGTTCTTGCCCACCACGCTGCGGGTCTGGAACTCAACCTTGCCGTTGTTGACGATTTTGGCGGTGAAATCGGTGATGTTCACCAGAACATGGCGCTTGCCCAAGGGCTGGTTCATCCAGCGCTCGCGCTCCATCGCGACGATGACCGACTGAAGGCGGGCCTCGAGTGGCGTGTTGATTTCCACCATCGTCCCCTCGCCCGCGACGCCGTCGGGATTCAGGCCGTTGTCCAGTTGGAACTGCTGAACCGCCCCTTGTATCGCCGCATCGTAGGTCTGGGTGGCGCTGCGTCGCAGATAGCCCATGGCGCCCAAACGGTCACGCAAGGCCACGACGGGCTGGCCCGACTGGCCCGGTTTCAGCGCCTTCGCCCCGACAGAGGCCCCGAAGCCACCCTTTGTCAGCAGGCGCTCCATCGTCATTTTCTCTTTCATCAACCGCAGGTATTCGGGCGACGCCGGCGGCAGGGACCGGATGAAACCGGCAGGAGAGCTTTTGACCAAGGCCGCCAGTGTTTGCGCGCGGTCGCGCAGCGGCACGATGCGGACGATGCCGCTATCCACCTTGGACGGTGCCAGAACGCCGGTCTGCACGTCTGTCGCATATTGCAGGAACTGGCGGCTCAACTCGACCTCCAGAAGACCCATGTCGCGGTTCGATGTCGCGGATTTGACCCGCGCCATGATTTGGGCCGGATCGTAGCGTTTGGCCGGAAGACCGTGATCGTCCGCCTTCGCCGCTGCGGCAATGAATGCTTTGAGCCGAGAGCTGTTTTTGCCAGCGCCCGTCCATATGCCATTGTAATCGTTTGCTTTATAAAATGCGGCCAAGGCCGGATCTTTTGCAGCCGCTTCCGCCACGGCCTGTTTGAATGCGGTGACCTGGGCGCTGGCAGGCGCTGCGGTCAGGGTCAGCGCCATTATCACCGCAAGAACTGCGGAAAGGATCGGCACGGCCCGAAAAATCTTGGTCGAAAACGTCATTATTTCCCCCGAAAACAAGGTAAATTCACCACTGTGTTGCCGAAAGACAATCAGTGAAAGGTCATCACAAGTCCACCTGCATTTACCTTGATTTTCCGCCTGTTGCCCAATCGCTTCAATCTGTTCACGAAACATGTTCCGTTCCTCGCGTTCCATCACATTAAGCAGATTCTCGCCGATTTTCCTTGAGTTGGAACAGGACCGCCAATCTGGCCTTGGTTCGCGAATCAACATGTGCAATAAAGTTCCAACATTTGGGGATAAAGTCGGAAAAGCCGCAAAAGCGGCATCGGGCAGAATGACGGGACAGGCGCCTAGCAATGACAACTACGACATCAACTGGCTTTTCCAGACGAGCGCTTTTGGGCGCATTCGCAGCAACCGCCGTTATGGCAGCTCCAAGCTTTTCCAGGGCCGCTGGCTTTTTGCGCGGTGCAGGCGACATCCGGCGCATCAAGATGTATTCGGGCCGGACCGGTGAAAACCTTGATATGATCTACTGGGTTGACGGCGATTATGTTCGCGAGGCCCTGACCGAGATCAACCACTTCATGCGCGACTGGCGTCGGGACGAAGCGGTAAAAATGGACCCCCGCACGATTGACATCATGGCCGCCTCGCACAGCCTTCTTGGTATCAAAGAGCCCTACCTGCTCTTGTCCGGCTACCGGTCTCCGGCGACGAATGCGATGTTGCGCAGCAAGTCCAAGGGCGTTGCTCGGAATTCGTTGCACATGGTGGGCCAGGCTGCCGACCTGCGCCTCGCGTCGCGTTCTGTCAATCAAATGGCCAAGGCGGCGGCGTCCTGTTCCGCAGGTGGCGTTGGCCGCTATCCGCGCTCGAACTTCGTCCACATGGACTGCGGACCGATCCGCACCTGGGGCGGCTAACAGCCCGCACCCCGAAGTCGGCATTCGCCGTCATGCCAAAGGAATTGTAAAGCTGAACCGGCTTCCTTTTCCAACCTCACTTGTCACTTCGACGGTGCCCCCGTGAAGGGCCACGAGTTGCTTCACCACAGCAAGGCCCAATCCTGTTCCCCCCACTTTGCGGGTCGACGAGGCGTCGACCTGATGGAACTCGTTAAAAATCATATCCAGTTGATTTTCCGCAATTCCACAGCCGGTATCCTGCACAAAAAATTCAAGGACACTCCCGTCTTTCTGTGTCCAGATGCGAACACTTCCGCTTTCGGTAAATTTAAGAGCATTGCCAACAAGATTAAGCAGAATTTGCGTCAGACGGGTCGGGTCTGCCGCAACGATGTCGCAGCCAGCCTGATAGGTGAACTCTATCTGCCTTGCATTGGCGGTATCTTTGAACTGCTGATAGACCGATTTGACAATTGTCTCTGCCAAAACCGGCTGTGTCTCTAACTTCAGACTGCCGGATTCTGCTTTGGAAAAGTCCAGCATCTGGTTGATCAAATTCAAAAGGTGATCGCCGGATTGTTTCATTTTTCCACCCTGCCGCATGACAAGAGAAAGGACTTTCTCCAGCTCCCGGCTGAATTCATCGGCGGTCAGGGGCCTTGTTGCAAGCGCCGCGTTCAGCCCCTTCATTAGCGGTGACTTATCGGCATTTGCCAGCATCTGCGCATGCCCCAGGATAACAGTCAGCGGCGTCCGCAACTCGTGGCTGAGGACACTGATGAAGTCGGACTTTGCCCGGTTTGCAAGAACCGCCGCCTCTTTCGCGTTTCGCAGTTCGGTAATATCCACCCGAAAGCCTACCGTGCTTCCATCCGGCGTTTTCCGTTCTGAAACCCGGACCCAACGACCATCATCCAGTTGCTGTTCGGTGTCAGTATTCGCGGATTTATGTATCGCAAGCCGCTGGGAAATCCAGTCTTCCTCCTGCCCGGCGGCAACAGGATACTGCCCCCGCTTCACCCCTTCGCGAATAACCGTTTCAAAGGGCGTGCCCGGCCGGAACAGATCCTTGGTAAGGTGATAGAACTGGCGATATTTGGTATTGCTCAAGACATAGCGGTCATCCGGACCGTAGATGGCAAAGCCGTCATCGACCGCCTCGATCGCACTTGCCAGACGTTGCTCTGCCTGCCGTTTCTTTTTCAGAAGATGCACCGAGTACAGCGCCAGTGACAGCACCAATGCGGCGACAGAATAGTAGAGAACCAGGAATGCAACGTAGTTTTCGCCGTGAATGGGCCATCCCCCCTTGGGGATCGCCGCGATTTTCCATTTTACACTTGGCAGGGTAACATCGACCATCACGGCGTCGGATTCAAGAATTTCGGGCGTGCCAAAGAACACCTCTGCGATTTCGCCGTTCTGCGTGCGCAACAAGGCAACATCGAACGGCAAATTCGCGTCCAGCAGGCCAACATTGCGATAAAACCTCTCGGCACCGATAACGATCGACGCGATCCCCCAGAACTCGCCTTTTTCCACATGCAGTGCAGGCATGTGAATTGGCGTTCGACTGATGAACCCCTGACCGCCCTGAACCAGGGTTACGGGACCGGCAACAATTGTTTTATCAAGCATAAAAGCAAGGTTCACCCCATCCAGTTGCACAGCGGAGGTCGCGTAATCAAATCCTATGACCGATTTGTTTTCCTCGAAGGGATAGACATATTCGACGATATTGTTCCGTGCGACGGCCAGATTCAGAATTTCCGGATCACTGGCGGTCAGCCGTCTGGCAAGAGTGTTGTAGCGGTCCTGCGAAAGCTCCGGTTCCGCCTCGAAAGTCGCGACCAGTCCGCGGGCGACCAAAGACTTGCTGACCAGATTGCCTTCGATGCGGGCGCGCAGGGTGTTCAACTGTTCGACAATAGAGAGTCGGACGCCAAGCCTCGCATCCTCGGCATAGCGGCGCTCAAGCCCGATGCCCAGTGCGGTCAATACGATGAAGCCCGCGAGAATAACAATATAAGGCAGCCGTTTGAGCAGCTGATCGAGATACGACAGAATTTCCACCTTGCCCGGCAAACGACTTACCCTTCCCCATTCGGCCAACGCACTTTCGTTCAAGAGCGCCACCTATCATGTGCAATTATAATTAATCCACATGCGTTTCACAATCTAAGGTAGTGAGCCGTGCCGTGCAGGTGGGAATTTGGCATCAGTATGGATCGAATGCAGTTCATCCACACCATACAACGACGGGTCGGCGAATTCCGCCGTATTTACCACCAACGGAACCTGCGACCAATCGTTAGTCGTTACCGGCTGACAAAAGAAAGGTGATCGCCTTTGCTACGGCGGCTTAAACGGGCACCAATCGGATTTCAGCACGATGCACAGCGCAGACAAGCGTGTCGAATGATCCGCAATCATTTCTAACATAAAGAGAAAATGGTGCGCCTAACGCGAGAGGACTTGAACTCTCTCTTTGAAGCACTTGAGGCATGGGAACTCCATCTCACGCAACTAGACCTTTATGGTCGGGAGCGTCGATATGAAAAATCCCACGAATGATTTCAATACTTTAGCTAATCAGAAAATCATCAAGGCTCCCGCGCCGTTTTCGCTGCGACTGAGCTTTGATGAACGGGGCATCCTGGAACATGATGCTGCGGGGAAAGCGCTCGGCGCTTACATCCGTGATCGTCTCTTTGGCGATGACGTGACGCCTCGCACGACGCGGGGGAAGTTTCCGGTCAAGGATCAGGCCGCCCTCGGGCGCGTGCTCGGCGCGCTCGGGTATTCGCGTCTCTCGGCCAATCTCAACCGTAACCGCGCCATTGGCACCGCCTGCCTGAGGCTGGGGCGATGATCTAAGAGACGTCGCTAATGACGTCATTACTGACGTCTCTTATGCGGGGCCTGTGATGCGTGGCGAAATTCTTGGGGCGGAGCGGCGGCGCTTTTGGCGAGACGAGGACAAGCTCGAGATTGTCATGTCGGTTGGGATCGACGGGGCAACGGTGACACAGGTGGCGCAGCGCCACGAGATCACGCGGCAGCAGATTTATGCTTGGCGGCATGACCTCAAGAAGAAGGGTCTGTGGTCGCCCGACACCGGAGCGCTATTCTTTCCGTTGGACATGCCAGTCGCAGCGGGGGTTCCAGCAGTGCAGCCCCCGGTCGCTGAGGCACCGCCGCCGGTTGCTGTTGAATTACGCCTGCGCGGCGGGCGCAGCTTGCATTTTGAAAGCACGATCGATCCGACGGCGCTAACGTCCCTGATCCGTGCGGTGGAAGCAGCATGAT
This sequence comes from Pseudogemmobacter sp. W21_MBD1_M6, assembly GCF_052119585.1. Lineage (NCBI taxonomy): Bacteria > Pseudomonadati > Pseudomonadota > Alphaproteobacteria > Rhodobacterales > Paracoccaceae > Pseudogemmobacter > Pseudogemmobacter sp. W21_MBD1_M6. The sequence goes on from NZ_JBGQOJ010000002.1 coordinate 304,727, forward strand.
CGGTCCTGGGACTGGTGTGCGTGTGTATCTGGCCTGCGGGGTGACCGATATGCGCAAGGGGATTGCGGGTCTGGCGGCGTTGGCCCAGGATGTGCTGCGGCAAAAGTCCGCCTGTGGGGCGGTGTTTGCGTTTCGGGGTCGTCGGGGTGACCGGCTGAAGTTGCTCTATTGGGATGGGCAAGGGTTTTGCCTCTACTACAAGGTGCTTGAGCGAGGCCGTTTCCCGTGGCCAAATGCCCAGGATGGGGCACTGCGTCTGACCTCGGCGCAACTGGCGATGCTGTGGGAAGGGATCGACTGGCGGCGTCCGGATTGGGGTGCTCCGCCCGCTCGGGTGGGGTGATTTGTTGCTGTTTTTTGCGTTATTTATATGGTTCTTCGACCTGATTTTTGGTAATCAGGCGCATGTTGAAACCCGCCGAAAACCTATCTGACGATCCCGCCGTTCTAAAGGCAATGATCGCGATATTGCAGGCAGAAAACGCCAAGATATCTGCCACGCTGCGGGTTCATGACCAACTGGTGCAGGCGCTTCGCCTGCGGATCGCCAAGTTGCAGAAACTGGCTTTTGGCAAATCCTCGGAAAAGATCGAACGCGAGATCGAGCAGCTGGAGCTGGCGCTCGAAGATCTGCTGGTGGCGGTGGCCGAAGACGATGAAGCGATCATCGACGAAGGGCCGGATGAGCCATCACCGGAAGCTGCCGATACGTCCGCTTTGCGTCGCCGGCCACGTGTCTCGGATGCGACCCCGCGCGAGCGCCGTGAACTTGATCCCGGCACTTGCTGCCCCGACTGTGGCGGTGATCTGCGCGCCGCGACCTTGGGCGCGCCTTCTGCACGACGGGTGAGGATGTCAGTGAACTTCTCTATATGATCGCCGCCCAGATGAAGGTGATCTGTCACCCGGCAGTCGATTGCTTGCAATCGATGAGAGGGCAGATCGCCCGCATCAAGAAATCCTGCCGCCGCTGCGAGCGGATGGTGCAGGAACCGGCCCCCAGCCGCCCGATCCCGGGCAGCATGGCTGGCCCGAACCTGCTGGCGCATGTGTTGGTCTCGAAGTTCGACGATCATTTGCCTCTCTATCGCCAGCACGAGATCTTCGCGCGCATGGGGGCTGATATCCCCGAAAGCACGCTTGTGGGCTGGTGTGGCCGCGCCATGAAGACTCTGTCGCCGTTGATCGAGCGCATCGAGTCGGACATCATGGGCAGCGACCAGCTGCATGCGGATGATACGCCGATCCGGGTGCTGGATCGCTCTTTGCGCGACAAGGGGCTGGGCAAAGGTGTCAAACAAGGCCGGATCTGGGCCTATGTGCGCGATCAACGCCCCTGGGCGGGGGCATCGCCACCGGGTGCTGTCTATCGCTTTGCGCCAGACTGGAAAGAAGAGCACGTTCTTGGCCACCTGGCCGATGCGCGCGGCATCCTGCAAGCGGACGGTTACAAAGGCTATGCCAAGCTTTACGCGCCTGGTTCCGATGGCACAGCCCGTCTGCGGAAGGCCGCCTGTTGGGCGCATCTGCGGCGCGACTTCCACGACTTCTGGACCTCGACCAAATCCGAGATCGCCCGCGAGGCGCTCGACCGGATCGGCGAGTTCTACGACATCGAGCGCGACATCACCGGTCAGCCCGCTGACGTGCGTCATGCGACGCGCCAAAAGCTTACCCAGCCCAAGGTGACGGCCTTCTTTGCCTGGTTTGGACAACAGCTCCTGCGTATCCCCGGCAAGAGCGATCTGGCCAAGGCCTTCCGCTATGGGCTCGCGCGGCAGGAGGCCTTCAACCTGTTCCTGACCGACGGACGCGTGGCCATCGACAACAACCCGGCAGAACGCGCCCTGCGCCCGATTGGCATAGGACGGAAAAACTGGCTCTTCGCGGGCGCCGATACCGGTGCGGAAACCTTGGCGCGGGCGATGACGGTCATTGAAACTGCCAAGCTGAACGGTCTCGATCCGCTGGCCTATCTGGCTGACATCCTCGATTGCATTCACGATCACAAGATCAACAGGCTGGATGAATTGCTGCCTTGGAATTGGGCGCCGAGGCAGGTGCAAGCTATGCCGGTGGGGCCTGTTCTTCCTGCGTGTTCGGGATGATCCACGGCATGATCTGAAGATAGATCAGCATGCCGAACAGTTCGATCAGTGACTGCAAAACGATTACGACTGTTGCCATCTGCCACTCGGCCGACAACGCCAAAGCCAGTGGCAGAACCACGAATGAGTTGCGGGTTCCCAGACTGAAGACGAGCGCGCGGCCCGCGCGCGGTTGCAACCGGAAAATCTTTGTAAGGATAATGCCAATGATCACGGCAGCGACAAGAAAGGCAATAAACACCCCGGCAACCTGACCGAATACGGGCAAAGCATTGAACACACTTTGCACCTGCGACGCTGCGATAAGGAAAACGACCAGCCCCAAAAGCGGCACGGGACACCAGCCAATCCGATCAAGAACCACGCTCCTGTCAGACTGCTTTGCGACCCAGCGTTCCAGCAGCGCTGCTGCAAGCAGGGGAAAGAGGATCAGCGTCACGAACACGGTCAAGATTGTTCCGGCCACGAATATCTCCGTGAAACTGCGCCCGATGAAAAGCCACAGATAGACCGGCAGTAAAGCAATCTGGACCAGTAGGTTGATGGGGGTAATCGCTATCGCGCGTCCGGTATCGCCGCCACTGAGGTGCGTGAAGGTAATATACCAGTCGGTGCAGGGAACCAGCAGCACAAGCAAAACGCCCAGTTTAATTGCAGGGTCGACAGGGACAAACGCCAGCAGGCCCCACACGACAAGTGGTATTGCAATGAAATTGCCTGCCAGCACGGCGCTGATGAATTGACGGTCTCGAAACGCCGCCGCCAGATGGATCAGTGGCACCTGCGTGAACGTGGCGAAGAGCAGAAGGCCCAACGTGGGCCACAAAAGCCACTCCAGAGCTGCCGCCTGGTTCGCGAAAAAGGTGCCAAACAGCAAACCGATGCAGACGGCCCCGAGGTAAATCCATACCTGATGTTGTTCGAGAGCAGCTTTGCCCAAAATGCACCTACCAATCCCATGCGGATATTCCACATATCGCACACAGAGGCAAAAGCCTCTGCCGGACGATCAACTGTCGAAATTATATCGACCGGCTAACTGGCTGGGCACCGTCCCGACATTCAAGCCGCAAAGGCGCGGTATCAATGGTGTGCTTACAATCTATGATGCTTTCAAGAGTGTCTTTTTGCAGCGCCACCGACATCAAACTCCGAAACTCGTTCATATTTTTTTGCGTGGTGTGTCGACCTTCAAACTCTGCCCCGGTGGCAAAAGCCTGAGCGCCTGAAAAACACACGGCAGCCAGCACTGCGTTATAGTCCTTGCTTGCTGAATCTCCCACCACAGCATTTTCGTTGTAGCTCTCCAGCAGCATTTCGATTTGCGTTTTGAGGTTGGAGTCCTGAATAACAAGGCTGGCACCATTCACCGCGTTTTGCCAAAGTGTATTTCTGTTGCTGTCCAGAGCTGTTTTTAACCCATTCTTCGCTAGAGATAGCAGACTGCCTAGCTTCTGAACGCTTGTGTGCTCTCCGCACTCACCAGCTTTCACCTCGACAAACCAGATTTCTCTTGTGGTCTCATGATGCAAAACCAGATCAAAACCCTTTTTGATAGAGTCTTCTTCCATGTTGAAGTATGGTGATGCTGCGCGAAATTTGCTTTCAAAGTGCAAGAAGAGCACATGCGTTAGAAGTTCGCCTATCATACCCTTTTGTGTGTCGGCGGATTTGGTATCGAATTTCTCAAAGAAAGCTGTGAGGGTCATTTTGTAGGAGTAGAGAACCGACTTTCTCGATGCCTTTGCTGCTCCGTGGCAAATCTCGGACAGGCGCATGCGGATGACTTGCTTCAACTCATCGGATATATCTTCAATTGTGAAACATAATGAGTCCGTTTCACTCTTTTCGAATTCAATGCCTTTCAACATAAAGCTTCTACATTTCCTCAAAACAGATTTGACATCAGGCGTGCATGTTTACTTAATCTGCTGATTTTTTTAGGTATTATCAGGTTCGCCCAAGACCTACTCCAATGCAACTAAAAAGATAATAAATGATCACTCATACACTTTATGACGCGCCTTACAGGTCGGGCTGTCGTAAACCGTGCCAGCCTGTGGCGGTCACGGCCATACGGCGTCCATCCCTTGCGCATAGTTGTTTGCCAGCCCTGAGGGGCTGAACCTTTTTTCATGAATGGGGTCTGCGACCCCGTCTTCCGTCAAGACCACGCTCTTCGCATGCGCTTCGGGCGCAGCCAGCGGTTTCCCCGTCCTTCAGCGCCCCTCCCTTCGGTCGGTTCTTGTGCAGGGCGGGTGATCCCCCTCCGCTGTCTGCGGTCTTGACGTTCTCCCCCCGCTCATTGGCGTGCGCCTAGCTCGGTTGCATGTGCAACCGACTATCCAATGAAGGGAAAAAGACAATGAAACAGGATATTTACCAGAAAGAAACAGACAAGATCATCGCCGATCTGGAGCAAGGCGAACTGACATGGCTGAAGCCGTGGAGTGCAGCAAACACCGAAGGGCGGATCATAAAGCCCCTACGTCACAACGGCATGCCCTACAGCGGAATCAACGTGCTGGTGCTTTGGGGCGCAGCGATGGAAGGCGGGTACATTTTCCCGTTCTGGATGACCTTCAAGCAAGCGAAGGAATTCGGGGCGCATGTCCGCAAGGGCGAGCGCGGCAATTTGGTCGTTTATGCCAACACCATCACCAAGACCGAAGAGCAGGACGACGGCAGCGCGGAAGAGCGGATCGAGCATGCAGAAGAATTCTTTGCGGCGACCCGTGCGGACATCCGCAGCGGCGGAAACAGGGCTTACTATAGCGGCGGCAGTGATCACGTGCAGATGCCGCACTTTGAGAGCTTCCGCAGCCCCGAAGCCTACTATGCAACGCTTGCGCACGAGCTGACTCACTGGACGAAGCACGAGAAGCGCCTTGATCGTGAATTTGGGCGCAAGTCTTGGGGCGATGAAGGCTATGCCCGCGAAGAGCTGGTTGCCGAGCTTGGCGCGGCGTTCCTTTGTGCTGATCTGGCTTTGACGCCTGAGCCTGGCACCGACCACGCCGCCTATATCCAGAGCTGGTTAAACGTTCTGAAGAACGACAAGCGCGCGATCTTCAGCGCCGCAGCCCATGCCCAGAAGGCAGCGGATTTTCTGCATGGTTTTCAACAGCAACCCCAACAGCAGGAAGGAGTCGCCGCGTAAGCGGCGGCTTTTCCTTTAGCCGATAGCAAAAAATTCGCGCCCGCATTAGCGGGCGCGGAAAAATTTGCGCATCAAATGCTACGCAAATTAAAGGAATATGAGTATCAGACGATATGCACGTTAAGCTGGTTCACCAATTCCCCGATTCTCTATTTTCACGCTTCGAACAACTCTTGATAAATCGCTTCGACTTGCCCAACCTCATCTTGCGAGAGCGGCGCGAACTCTTTGTCTCGTGCTCTCTTGGACAGCAAGCCACCATTTTTCTTGAGAAAGCTGAATAGTAAATCCACGGTTGACGCGGGCATCTCGATCATCGCCTCCACGCGCGATTTGAATCGGTCATATTTTTCAAGATATGCAGCCTCTTCCGGCAAGTCGTTCTCGATAGTCTTTTGCACGCATTCAAACAGGAATTCCGCGTGACGGGTGGCGTCAAAATATCGATAGAAGTCATCGGTATCATTGAGGACGCGCACATTCATTTTCTCGGTTGGCTCCCAATCGATCACGGGCAAAAGCCGCTGCGAGTAGCTTTCAAGGACGCGGCGATAATCGTCTATCCGCTCAAGAATGGCTGATGAAACCGGAAACACGATGCCTGTCGGATTGAAGCCGCGCGCGGTCAGGACATGGTGGATCAGATAGCGATGAATCCGCCCGTTGCCGTCCTCAAACGGGTGGATATAGACAAACCCGAACGCCAGTACCGCCGCAGCAATCACCGGATCAATGCCGTCAGCATAACTGCGATCAAAATCAATCATCCCCTGAATCAGGGCGGGCAACCCTTCATGGCGCGCGCTGATATGATCGGGCAGCGGCATGCGCGAGTCCTGCTCATGCTCGCCGACAAAGCCGCCTTCATCGCGAAAGCCAAGGCGGATAAACCGCTCCTCACCGATCACGATCCGCTGCAAGCGCAAAAATTCGTCGCGGTCGAGGGGCTGCTTGCCCGCTTCCCCGATGGCCTTGCCCCAACGCTGGATGCGATTGTGCGGCGGTGCTTCGCCTTCAATGGCGTAGCTGGACTTGGAGTCTTTCAGCAGCAAAAACGCGGCAGTGCGCGCCAGAATGCCCGCTGAAATCTTGCCGACAACGGCGCGTGCCTGTTCATCAAGCTTGGCGTTTACCATTTGCTCAAGTTTGTCGGTGCGCCGCACAAGCGGGCAGAACTCAGGTGTTCCTGGCAAGTTGTTGCGGACGCGGTGGCGGGTCGATGTTTCGCCCTTGACCGCCCATTGAAGCTTTGTGTCTACGATGTCGGCATAGGTGCCTGTTTTGGCGTCGGGAAGATCAAGCGCGCGATCCAGCAGCCATTCATACAAAAACCAAACGCGGCGCGTATAGGCGCTGGTCGGTTTGGCAGCAACAATGCCCGCAAGCTCGGCAGCATCCAACGCAAGGAACAGGCGTTTCAGGATGACAAGATCAAGACCTTCATATTTTAGAGCAAAAACAAGATGCCCTTCGAGCGTTGATTGCGGCTCATGCCGTGGCGTATAGATGCGCCAGCCGCCTTCCTCGTAAACCTTGTGGCGCTCACCAATCGCGCTGAGCGTGAGCGGCAGCGGCACCTTGAGATCGTAAGCGTCAATGAGGGCAGCGTACCCCACGGGCAAAGCACGTTCGGGGAGCCTGCTTTCCTGAAAAACGCTTACTGGCCCTGAAAAACGCTTACTTTCTGTAGTTTTTGATGACATCCGCTTCTTGGCCTCGAAGTATATTTACAAATCTCATCATCTCATGAAAAACGGTTACTTTCAATGAGAATCTGGTGAAATTTATGATATTTCCTGAAAATTGATTACTTCCTGCCGTCAGGATTCAAGCACGAGCTGACCCACTCCAAACGCCTTGACCGTGAATTCGGGCGCAAGTCATGGGGCGATGAAGGTTACGCCCGCGAAGAACTGGTTGCCGAGCTTCGCGAAGCGTTCCTTTGTGCCGATCTTGCTCATGCTGCCGCAAGACATCATGGGGCTGCCCGAAGACAGGCAACTCCTGTTCGTGAAATCCGCCCCGCCCGTGGTGGGCGAGAAGGTTCGCTACTGGGACATCGCACCATGGAGCGACTGGGCGGCGGCTAACCCGATGGAAGGCGATCATCCGCGCGGCGGCAAAGCCGCAGTGCGCCTGCG